>CALXNM010000008.1 GCA_944389745.1 uncultured Clostridia bacterium
TCTTTTCCTGCTTTTAATTCATCGATTTGTGTGTTACTTAATCTAAATGCTACATCTCCTATTTCTACTTGTATTCTTGAGATTCCTCTTATTACTTCTTCATTTAAATCATTATTTAATTTTAAGTGAATTAATTCTATTTTGTTTGAATATATTTCTCCATTTTGGAAACTAAAGTCTATTGTTCCTAATGCACTTATTGGTTTTGTTCTTACTGTTCCTTTGTAGAATTCTTCCTCTTGTTCTTCTCCGTCTTCATCATAATAATAGAAGATTCCTCTTATCTCAAATTCTGTATCTGGTTGTAAGTTTGTTATTTCTATATTTCCAGTTTGTATTGCTAGTGCTCTTCTATTTAATCTTCCATCTAAATATATCTCAAATATTACTCCTCTTGATATTACTCCTGCTCTATCTGTTACTGATAAGTTTGTACTTATTGTGTAAACTCCACTTTCAAAGTCTGTGCAACTTACTGTTGGTTTTTCCCACATACCTTCTTGCCATTCTTGTTCTTCTGGCTCAGTTGTTTCTACTTTATTTGTGTTGCTTTGGTTATTTTCTTCATTTGTTGTTTCTTCTTCAACATTGTTTTCTTCTATTTCATTCTCTATTGTATTTTCTACTTGCTTATTATCATTGTTTTCCTCTGCTTGTATAATTCCTAATCTTTCTAAGAATGTTTTGTAGGACATAGTTTCATTGTTTACTTCTATTTTTGAATCCATATCTATATCGTTTATTCTTTTATATTGCATATACCAATTTTGCATGTTACCCTGAGCATTTGCATCAGAGCCGTCTTCTATCTCATAGTATGCTATATAATCTTCTGTAAAATATATATTACTAAATTCTTTTATTTCATAGCTATTTAATGCTGTTGTTATATTTATTTTGCCTACGTTTGTATAAATCTCATCTTCACTTTTTAAAAATATGTACTGATTTCCATCTGCCCTTGTTATATCTGCTCCGTTATACATTACTCCATCTGTCATCATGAAATCTGGATATCCTTCTACCTCTTCATAATTTACGGTTATTAATCTAGTAGTTGGTCCTATATTTAATAAAGCATTGCCTTCATTAATATATATTGGATAGTTAATATCTATTTCTTTTTTATCATCTTCTCCAATGTAATATGAATTTAATCTTTTATATAGTAGGTCATTTTCATGCACTTCAACTAAACCTAAGTATGGATTCACATTAGACATATCACTATTTTTTAAATTTTCTACCATTGTTTTTCCTTCTACTGCATATCCACTATATGTAATTATCATTTCTGGCGCATATCTTAAGAAAACGTAATATATTATCGCTATTATAATTAGCATTATAATTAAACCTATTAATATAAAGGTTGGTAAATTCTTTGTATTTATTCGTTTGGTTTTATTCTGGTTTAATCCTTTATTTGGTTTTCTATTTTCCTTTACCTCAGCACCTCTAACTTGTCTTTTTTTCACTATACTTCAAATCCTTTCGCTTTTGATTTTTATAAATTTTCTCTAAAGTATATTTGGTTACCAATTTACTTTTCCACTTCTCACACGCAAAAAAAGGATAGGCTATATTGCCATAAGCGTTTTCTTACAAACACTTATAGTAATACAGTCTATCCCTGTAATTACTTTATCTATATTCTTAGAAATTTGAGGCATGTTTAATAGAATTCTTCTTGCGAAGAATCTGTTATTTAATAATGTACCTCTCTCTCTCTCTCTCTCTCTAGAGCCATGCAGCTTTCAAGTTTTATCATTTCTTTCTAGTTTTCCTTTCTTCTTTTTTGCGTTTTTCTTACTGTTATCTGCAGTTTAAGTTCTGTCCCAAAACATGACAATTTTGTATTAAAAGAGCCTGTCCCTTAAACTGATATTTTCATTATAACATAACTATTTCAAATTGGAATACTATTTTTTATTTTTATATATAATTTTTTAGTGTAAATTTTTCCTATGTTTTTATTTTACTATTTCCATTTTGCATTCTTTTCCTTTAAATGCAAATACCATTTTTGTTATGTTATTGAAGCCTCTTTCTCTTAAATTGCTTTCATATCCTTTTTCTTCTATTTGTTTTTTTGCGCTTTCTATTACTTCGTCTATTGTTTCATCTTCGAAGTTGTTTGCTACTTTAAATTCTATTATAAAGCTATTTCCGTTTTTGTCATGTGGTTCTAACATGATGTCGTATCTTCCAAATCCAGATTCTCTATTTGAATTTACATAGTATGTGTCTCTTAGTCCTACTAACATTCCTAATACAAATGCATGGTAGAAATTTTCTGCTGTGTTCTCTCCTACATCCATATAACTAAACATTTCTCTTACTAGTACTCTAAATTTCATTTGGAATTCGTCTAAATTTAGTTCTACTAAATCTTTTAATATACTTCTTAAGTCATTTCCTTGTACTTTATTTCTGAACCAGTCTCTTACTATGTCTTGAAATAGTGTTTTTATTTCATAATTTGGTATTTTTACTTTATATATTCCTTCTGCTAAGTTTACCACTTCTACTACTTTCAAATACCCTGTTCCTAACATTAAGCCCCAGATGTTATCTTCATTTTCTTCTATTCCTACTATTATTGTTTCTAGATTTATTGGTACTTCTATTTCTTCATCTTTTAATAGTTTTTCCATTTTTTCTTTTATTGTTACTGAGTTTTTCAATGTTAATTTTATTAAGTCATTTGAACTAGTATTTACCCAATATGGTTTTAATTCTTTATCTGTTAGATAATTTAAAATACTCCATGGATTGTATATGCCTTCTACATTTCCTATTCTATACCCATCATACCATTTTTTTATTTCGTCTTTTTCATCTTTTACGTTAAAGTCTTTTATTACCTTATCCATTTCTTCGCTTGTTATTCCAAAATCATCTGCAAATTCATTGTCCAGTACCGTAAATACTTTAAAGTTATTTGCTCCACTGAATATACTTTCTTTTGCTACTCTGCTTACTCCTGTTAATACTGTTTTTTCTAAGTATTGGTTGTCTTTAAATGTTGTTCCATAAAATGTTTTTAGAAATTCTATTGCTTTTTCATAATATCCTTTTACATATGCTACTTGAATTGGCACATCGTATTCATCTATAAATAGCATTACTGGTTTTCCAAAGTGTCTATATAAATACCCACTTAGCTCTTTTACACTTGTTTTTAGAGCTACTTCATCTTCTCTTGTGTATAATATGTCCATTATTCTTGCTTTTTCGTCGTCATATATTTTATCACTATCTAATAAATATCTATGCTCTCTATACATTTCCAATATTGCTGTTTTTAAGTCTAATAGCATATTTTCGTAATTACTATCGTTTACATCTTTTAGTGTTAGGTATATACATGGATAAGCCCCTTGTTTTGATGTATATTTTTCTCCTTGACCCATTATTTTTAAGCCTTCAAATAACTCTTTTGAGTTTTTTACATTGCAATCAAAGAAGTATCTTAACATACTCATATTTAATGTTTTTCCAAATCTACGTGGTCTAGTTACTAATACTACTCCTGATTGATTATCTATTATATCTTTTATGTACATTGTTTTGTCTATAAAGTAGTTGTTTCTAGTTCGTAATGCTTTAAAATCGCTTATTCCTATTCCAATACCATTAAACTCCATGCTTATTTCCTCCTACCTCTGCTTAACCTGATATTTATATTCTTTTTTACCATTTATATTTTACTATAATGACAACTATAAATCAATAAAAAGAATATCAGTTTGTCCAAATAATCTGATATTCTTTTTACTTTCTTTTATATTGTTGTGCCAAAAGAGTCTGTGAATTGAACCCATGGCACTAATGTTATTATTTTTATTTTTTGTTATTGTTCTTTACAATTACTCTTCTTAATACAATTAATGCAATTATTGCTATGCCTATTATTGCAACAACTATTACTGCTCCATTTGCTTTTGGCTTACTTTCTTCGTTTGTTTCATAATTGTAAACACTTTCTAATCCATTTTCTTTAATTTTTGTTGTTTCTGATACTGGATTTTCGTCTTCTCCATTTAGTATTTCTTCTTCGCTGTATACTTCATATTCTCCCGTATCTGCATTATATACTGTGATGTAACTGCTATCCGTATTTGTATTTGCGTTTGTGCTTGGGCTAACATTTTCAGTACTTGAGTTTCCACTTGCATTATTTGTATTGTCAGCACTTATATCGTTTATTCCGCTGTTGTTTGATGCCTGTTGCATAGCTTCTGAAACTGGTAGTTCAGCAAGTTTTGCTGCTAATTCTTTGCTTTTCTCGTAATCCGCTTGTTTTTCTTCATAGTCGTTCCATATGTTTGATACGCTTCCTGTTATGTAGTCTGCTAATCCTGTATCTGCCTTTTCTTCATTTTCATATATAACATCTCCTGTTACATAGTTGAAAGCTATTACTTTTCCTGTGTTATACAATACTATCATTTCTGTTTTTTCAGCATCACTATTTTGTACTATTTGTTTTATGTTTCTATTTAAGAAGTTTTCTGGGTATTGTAGCATTTCTTTTAAGTCTTCTACTTGTCCTTCTGTAGTTAGTATTGTTTGATACTCTTTATTATTGTAATTATCCACTATGTAGTTATCTATTTTCATATCCAAACTGTTTGATAATGCTGATAATCCTCCGCTTCTTATATTGTATATTTGTTGTTTTATATTGCCGTTTACTGTACTGTATATTCCATATGTTTCTATGGTGCTTCCGTTGTAATTGTATGTGTGAAGTGAGGTTGTGGTTTGTTTTAATGAAGTTGTAACCACTTCTCTTGCGTTTTCGGTTGTGGCACTTACACTTGAGTTATTTTCATTTGTATCATCACCTGCGTTTGTTACCGTTTGTTTCGTTGCGATATCCACAATTTGTCCTCTACTATTTAGTGCATATCCTTCATATACATTTACATAGTTTCCTGATTGAACTTCTCCGTTGATGTATAAGCTTGTACCTAATAAGTATGCGTTGTTGCTACCCACTAGGCTTGCTTCACTTCTTACATCTTCTGGTGTAATTGTTATCGTTTCCTCGTCCACACCGTTTGTTACTTTTATTTCTAATGTATCTTGATAGTTGTATTTAAAGGTATATGTTTTTTGCTCTAAATCTACTGTTTCTTTTTCTTCACCATTTACGTAGTATGTAAAACTTATTCCTTCTGGAATATCACCAAAGTCTATGTTTATCTCATCAACCTTTGTTGGATACACTTTATAACTTGGTAATGATTCTATACTTTGTGTTGATATTCCATTTGCGTCTGCTGAATTGTTTGAGTTAGGTCCTGCTTTATTGGCATTATTATCATTTTCGTCCTCGTTACTTAATAAATTCAATTCTGTAATTTCTGGGTCTGTTGGTAAGTTTATACCTGTTTGTAATTCTGGTTTGTAGAACCACGAATCTGCTACCATTGGATATTTTCCGTTTTGTAATTGAGTATAGTTCCAATATGATGTGTTTCCTATTCCTATCTTATTAGTATATGTACTTTGTTGATTTAAATCTGTTCTTACTAAGTATTGACTATCATCTATATTATCATTTGTAGCATATACATAATTTCCGTTTAATTTACTGTATTTGTATATATATGTGTGTGTTATATAGTCATTTTCGTCTGCTCTTCCACCTATTAACAGTGAGCCTGTTGATGTATTTGTACTTGTTACGTCTGCATCTATGTAGTTGTTATAATAGAATGGTGCATCTCTATATATTTCTTTTGTTATATTTCCAATCATACCACCTGTCATTGTTTGAGCTTCTACTTTTGTGTCTAATATCATTGAATTATATATATATACTGAATTTCTTGATGCTGTCATATCGGTATTATCCATATAGCCAATCATTCCCCCTGCATAATTGTTTTCAGCTTTAATATCAGCATTTATATACACATGATTTACTCCACCATAAGATAAATATCCAAAAGCTCCTCCTACACTCTCTCGTCCAAAGATGGTACCATTTTCAAAATATCCTATGTCAAATCCAACACTACAGTTTGAATAATTTGCGCCGGCAAGTCCTCCTACATTTGTTCCTTGACTATTCACTGTCGTATCTGAAACTTGGAATCTTTGTGGCCAAATAAAGTTGCCACAACCGAACAAACCTCCAACATTTTGAGAATTTACTGATGTTTGAGTAATATTACAATCATCAACCACCCATTCTACATATCCATATCCACGTACGATATAGCCTGCAATTCCACCTATATTACTCCCGTTTCCAGTAATCTCACATGATTTAACTTCCCAAAATCTACGAAAGTCCATGTTGTCGGCAGCTCCTACGCAATAACCTACCACTCCGCCAACATAAGAAGACCCTGATATTTCCGAAGTACCAATATCTATATGCGTTAAATCTCCATAAGCCAGATACCCGAGAACACCTCCAGTATAAGTTTGTCCTGTAATATTAGCGTTATTTATCGAAACATAGTTCATACTTATATCGCCCATATCACCGGAACCAATTAGACCTCCAACGCGAATTCCACTTCCTATAACATTTATATAATCAGCAGTTATCCCATTTATGTTTCCTTCAATATTTATATTAATATATCCTATAAATCCACCAGTATATCCGCCAGCATTTACTGTTATATTATTTAATTCTACGTTATTAATATTTCCTGAAGCCATACCGCCTATTATACCAACATAACTCATTCCCTTGGCACTTACATTTATATCTTTAAAACTCAAATTTTCTATGTCTCCATTATTGCTCACTATGACTCCAAAATAATTATCAGAGCCAGCCGTATTAGTTAATGTTATATTTTCAAAGCCTATATTTTTTATACTTGTTTTTACATTATTTATTAAGCCTGTATTTGCCGTATTGTAAGATAAATTTATATTTTTTAGTGTATATATTCCATTTTCTGCTTCTAATCTATTAACATTTATGTTATTTTTTACATTTGATTTTCCACTAAAGTCTATATCTGCCATTAATCTATAGTTCTGATACGTTCCTTCTTCTATGGTTTGCCAATCTTCATAAGTATATATTTCTTTGTAAAATTGTACTTCTATTTCGTTTTCCACTTCTTTTATCTGTTCTTCTGAATTGTCAGCTTTGTATCTAATTCCAGTTAATTTATAGCTATCATAATATCTGTTTGGTGTTGCACGTACTGTAATACTTGTTATTCCATTTTGTGTTACATTTCTTGTTATAGATGCAACTGTCATATCTTCTATTTCTATTCCTGTTATTTCTACTTCTTCTGGATTATTTATTCTTACTATTATTTCCGCTTCTGTTGTATTTGGTTTTGTGGCCTCTATGCTTTCTATCTCTAAATCCGCATTTCCTTCTGTATTGTCATCAACTAATATATTTTCTTGATTTGGTAACAATTCTATTCCTTCTATATTATATAGTTTTGGTAATATTCCTTCGTCTTTTTCATCATAATTGTAACTATCTCCTAAACTCAAGTTTAATATTTCTTCTTTACTTAATAAAATTGCTCCTTTTGCATCATTACTTTCGTATCCATTTAATAGTTGTTTTTCATATGCGTAATTATTATTTGCTGTATTACTCTCATTTCCAACTATTCTATTTAAACTATTTAAACCTGATGTTGTATAAATTTTCCCTATACTTAAATTATTTGATATATTACTTATATCAGTTCCTGAATATATACCTACTATTCCTCCTACATTATTATTTGTAGTTAATATATTTACTTTTGAGTAACAATTTTCCACTTCGCCTTCTGCTAATTTTCCAATAATTCCTCCTACATTTATATTAACTGAATTTATACTACCTTCTGCATAACAACTTTTTATACTGCTCGTTCCAGAACCATAGCCAGCTATTCCACCGACTCCAGAATTCACGCCTTTTGAATCATTTACTTGTAATCCTTTTACATAGCAATTTTCCATAGAAGTATTATTAATCTGTCCAACGATTCCACCTATGTTAAGATCACTCACATTACCTTTTGTATTTATTTCTATATTATTAACTGAACTATTCCTTATGGTGCTATAGGTTGCAAGATGAAATAATCCACCGACGCCCCAACTTTCTGTTTTTGATATATGTGCATTTGTCATATGTACATGATCCACAATAGACCCAGTTTGAGCATCTGCTATAAAGCCACCTCCATAGTCCACTTCTTGATTGAAATTATTAATAAATAAATTTTCCAATGTTCCATTTAAAGTTGATATCACATGAGTATTATTTATTAAATTTATATTAGATATGCTATGTCCATTTCCATTTAAAATTCCATTTATTGTTCCTAAAGCTATTGTATTCCCTTCATTTATAAAATTCAAATCTGCCATTAACATGTAATTTTCTGTTGGCGAATCTTTTATAGCTTTCCAATCATTTACGTTCCATATCTCTTTATATAAATCTACGTTTATTACTCTTTCTCCTTCATCATATGGTCGTGTATATGAACTTCCAAATGCTCCTATTATACTTATACTTAACACATCATAGCTTGATACACATATTACTGGATTTTTTAATTCTGCTATTACTGTACTTTTTCCGCTACTATACTCTTGTGATAATATCTCTACATCTAAGTTTTCTATCTGTATATTATTAATTTGTGCAGATGATGGGTTATTAACACTAAATTGTACTTTTACCGTATTTGTTCCTTGCTCTAGCACTTTTGTTGATAATATATCTGGCAAGTCTGCGTCTTCTGCTTCAGGTAATTTTATATATTCTTGTGATGGCATTACATCTGGCATATTTAACTGAGGATAGTACCCTTGATTTACAAGTTCATCTACATTAAAAACTCCATCACCATTTATTATTTGATTTTGAAATTGTGCATCCCATAATGATAATTTATTTCCTTTTGTTTCTAATTCGCTTGTAAATATTTCATCCGCAAAATAATAATTATTATATATTTTTTTTGAAGATTTATTATATATATTGGGCCCCGTTGTTAAATTTGTGTTTTTCCCTATTCCTACTGAATATACATTTTGAATTGTTGAATTGTTATAATTACCATAAACAAGACTCCCCTTACGGTCTCCATCAACAACACTATTAACACTCACTAAAGAATATATATTTTCAACAATTCCATTGTTATTATTATCTTTTGCAACGACAGAGCTACCTAATGCCAAACTACTAGATTCATTTAATAGCTCAATATTTTTTCCATATACATATCCATTTTTTATAACTCCATAGTTTGAACCTACCAACGATGCCAATCCATTTGCATAAAAAGGTACTTTTAGATTTGCGACAAAATTTTCTATTGTTCCAGAGTTACCATTACAAAACAAGTATACATCTGTATTTTTTTTCTCTGTTGATTCTATTAAATTAATCTGTATATTTCTTATCGTTCCATAATTATAAAGAGTAAATCCCCCAACAATGCTTCTTTCTATTTCATTATTCATTTTCATATCAAAAACTAAATTTTCTATTAATCCATTATCACCTACGCTGTAAAATACAGAACTATTGAACCAACCGGTAGCAATGTTCAATACGTCTTTTGTAAGAGTATAACCATTAAAATCTATTTTTCCTTCAAAAGAGATATTAGCATTCCCAAATTTATATTGTGTTCCTGATGCTCCAGATAAATCCAAGTTATCTAATACTATATATTCTCCGTAAGGTTGTATTTTTAGAAAATCATTTAAGTTAAATATTCCTTTTAATTCCCTCGAACCTTCTGTTGAGAATTCTTGTGAGTCTAACTCGTAATATCTATCAGTTATTTTTACTAATAACTCTATTTGGTAATTTGCATCTGATTCGATATTGTATGTTTTTTGCACATTTTCTACTTTATTGTCTTCGCCAATTTCTTCGTAACGCAATTCTTGAATTTGTTCATTGTTTTTGTAGATTCTTATATAATAATCATTTGTTTCTATTTCATCTCTTGCATCACTTACTGTTACCAATACGTTTGCAATGTAATCATATTGAAATGTTTCATAGTCAGTTTTTCTATTGCCTAATTCTGCTTGCAAATCTTGTATTTCCACTGATGTATTATTGTTGGCTATACGAAATCCTATATAACCGGTTTTACTTAGTGTTACTGTATATGTATATTCTTGCCAATCATTAGTTAAATCGTTTATTGTATAATATGTTGAATATGTTGTATTGGTAAAATCATCACTTTCTTTTTCTATTATACTCATACTGGTATTATCAATTGTTCTTGCCTTAAAGCTTATTGTTATTTCTTCTCCTAGATAATTACTTAAGTTGTAATAGTTGTTTAATAGACTACTTTCCCATGTTCCCCCTAATGTAAGTATTTTTGTACTTTCGTCATAATTTATTCCATATTTAGCCTCTGTTGCAAAGCATTTCTCATACCAATTCACCTTAGATGATACATCTATCAAATTTTTTCCCGTTGGTGTTTTTTCTAGACTTATTAAATCTAGGTTACCACTTATACCTGTTTCAGTTACTATTTCTATTTCCTTTAATACATAGTCTGCCTCGTATGTTGCATCTGTACTTCCTATGTTATACTGTGGAGCATATACTATTATTTTGTATGTTTCGTTTGGTGTTAGGTCTTCGTATGTTTTTCTTTCATACTCTGCATTTGTTGGCATTTCGCTTAAGTCTATTAATTTATTATCTTTATCTCTTACTTCGATTCTTACTTGGTTTGTTAATACTGCATTATCTGGGTCTTCTACTCTCATATCTAGGTCTATCATTGTTCCTATTACGAATTGATTTCTTACTTGTACTTCTGCTGGCATTTTCAATGTTATTAGTTGTTCTAGATTTTGTTTATCTTCTACTACAGTCTCTACAGTTCCTTGTTTTACTGATGTTATTACGTCTATTCTATATATTGTGTTTGAGTTTAATTGTTCTAGGTTTAGTTGTACTTCTTCAGCTATTTTTAGGCTTTGCACTTGTTCTTCTGTGAATGTTATCCTCCTTACCTCGGTTTCTTCTGTTTGTGTGTCCGTTCCTTGTTGTTCTCCTTGTCCGTTGTTTTCATCATCTACATTCTTTCCTCGGTCATAAATTACAACTTCCACATTATCCAATATAGCAAGTAATCTTGCATCAGTTTGGTTCTCGTCTATTCTTATGTCTAGGTTCATGCTGTTTTGCGTTACTTCTTTATCATCTATATGCACTTGCATATATCCTAAAGATGCTAGTGGTCTTGTTACAAAACTTGCTCTTCCTAGCTCGCTATTTTGTTGTATGCCTTCTCCATTGTCTAAATCATAATCTCCATATATTATTATTTGATAGTATCCGTTTGGGTCTAGGTCATTAAATGTTAATGTTTCTTTATTTCCATCACTTGCTGTTCCATTGTTTCCTAGTATTCCTTGTTTTACTACTTCTCCACTTTGGTTTGTTATTTCATATCTGTAGTTTTCTAAGCTTACGTTGTCTTTGTTGTTTAATGTTACATTAAGTATTACTTCTGTTACATCTTGTTTTGTTGCTGTAATACTTACTCTTGGTGATTGTTTTGATGTTATTGTTTCTCCTTCATTATTTTTTGCTTTTAGTTCATTTCCAAATCTATCAAATGCTGTTATTTTATATTTTATTTTACTATTTGATGTTAAACTTTCGCTTGTTTGGTATGTTATTTCTTCTCCTGCTTTTAATTGGTCTACTTGGTCATTTGTTAATCTATATGCTACGTCTCCTATTTCTACTTGTATTCTTGATATTCCCCTTATTACTTCTTCATTTAAGTCGTTGCTTAATTTTAGGTGTATTAGTTCTATTTTGTTTGAGTATATTTCTCCATTTTGGAAACTAAAGTCTATTGTTCCTAATGCACTTATTGGTTTTGTTTTTACTGTTCCTATGTAGAATTCTTCTTCCTGTTCTTCTTCATTTTCATCATAGTAGTAAAATACTCCTCTTATCTCAAACTCTGTATCTGGTTGTAAGTTTGTTATTTCTATATTCCCTGTTTGTGTTGCTAATGCTCTTCTATTTAATCTTCCCTCTAAATATATTTCAAATATTACTCCTCTTGATATTACTCCTGCTCTATCTGTTACTGATAAATTTGTTCTTATTGTGTAAACTCCACTTTCAAAATCTGTGCAACTTACTGTTGGTTTTTCCCACATACCTTCTTGCCATTCTTGTTCTGTTGGTTCAGTTTCAATTGTTGTAGTGTTGCTTTCGTTATTTTGTTCTTGTGTTGTTGTCTCTTCTTCAACATTATTTTCTGTTGGCTCTTCTATTTCATTCTCTACTGTATTTTCTATTTCTGCATTATTATTGTTTTCCTCTGTTTGTATAATTCCAAGTCTCTCTAAAAATTCTTTATATGTCATAGTTTCGTTATTTACTTCTATCTTAGAATCCATGTCTATATCATTTATTCTCTTATACTGCATGTACCAATTTTGCACGTTATTTGTTTTATTTTGTGCATTATCTGAATTTTCATTACTACTACCATTGCTAGCATCACTTCCATCCTGCATTTCATAGTATGCAATGTATTCCTCTGTAAAATATATGTTACTAAAATCTCTTATCTTATACTCGTTTAATGCTGTATTAATTTTTATCTTTCCTACATTTGTATAAATCTCATCTTCACTTTTTAAGAATATATATTTGTTTCCATCTGCTCTTGTTATATCTACTCCGTTATACATTACTCCATCTGTCATCATGAAGTCGGGATATCCTTCTACTTCTTCATAGTTTACTGTTATTAATCTAGTAGTTGGTCCGATGTTTAGTAAGGCATTACCCTCATTTATGTATATTGGATAGTTTATGTCTATTTCTTTTTTATCATCTTCTCCAATGTAATATGAATTTAATCTTTTATATAACAGGTCATTTTCTTGAACTTCAATTAAACCCAAGTATGGGTTCACGTTATTTAAATCACTATTTTTTAGATTTTCTACCATTGTTTTGCCTTCTACAGCATATCCACTGTATGTAATTATCATTTCTGGTGCGTACCTTAGAAATACATAGTAAATAATGGCTATTATGATTAGCATTATTATTAATCCTATTAAAATAAATGTTGGCAGATTTTTTGTATTTATTCTTCTGTTCTTATTGTTTAGGTCTATATTTAATTTTCTATTTTGCTTTGCCTCATTATTTCTTTCTTGTCTTTTTTCCACTTCACATCTTTCCTTTCTGCTTTTGATTTACTTCGTACATTGTTTTATTTACGTACGTTCTCTAAATCTTTACACCGTATTTGTTTTAGGAATTTTTCTCTTTTTTGCACGCAAAAAGGATAGGCTATACCACTGTGAATGTTTTTGCTACAAACATCTACAGTAATACAGTCTATCCCTGTAATTACTTTATTTATTTTTTTAGAAATTTGAGACATACTTAATAAAATTCTTCTTCCGAAGAATTTATTAGCTAATTGTGTACATTTTGTCCAACATTCCTTTTGGTAAGAGCATATTGTGTGTGTGTGTGTGTGTGTGTGTGTACAGCGCCAAGGCTTTCAAGCTTTATCATTTTCTAGTTTTCCTTTCTTTTCCTTGATTTTCAAGCCTTCTACTTGTTTTCTTTTTATTTATTTTAAATTAAATTTTGTTAATTTTTTATTTTCTTTATTCCACTTTAGTTTCTGTCATTATGTCAATTAATTTAAGTTCTGTCCCCAAACATGACAACTTTGTCTTAAAAGAGCCTGTCCCTCAAACTGACAATTTTACTGATTATCATCAAAAGTGAACATTTGTAAATCATCAAATTTCTTTAGTAGTAATTGCTCTCTATCTCCGTACTTTATTGTATCTAGGCTTACATTTATAGAGTAATCATCTGTTTCTATTATTCCAAAACCGTCTGTTTCTACTACTTCATATTTATCTTCTGCTTTGTTATATATTTCTATACTAGATTTGTTGTATGCAACAATATATGATAATGGTGATAATTCATAATCTTTATCATCTATTGTTAATGTAACTTCATCTAGGAAGAAATATAGGTTAGAGCCATCAAATATGAATGATTCTGGTAATTCTTTTGATTTATCACGATATTGTAAATATACTACACCATTATCCATGTATACATTTGAGAATCTGTTAATTTTATATACTTGTCCATTTGTACTTGGAATAACTAATTCTACATTTGATGGAAATAATGCTTTATTGTCTGTATCTACATAATATAAAGGTGTGGAATCTAGTTGTATATTCATATTTGTTGTACTTAGTTCTGTTATTTCGCCTTTACTTGTTATTTTTAAAGCACCTTCATAAGAAATTTTTCTACCTCCTATATATTGATAGAAATTGTAGTTTTCTATAAAGTCTGTATTTAATCTGGTAATATATATTCCTATTGCAACTATTGCTACTAATAATATTAATGTTAACAATAGTCTAAATACAGTTTCCTTTTTGGTTGCTTTTTTGTCTTTTTTGGTTCTTTTAGCCTTTTTTTCTATTCTATCAACCTTTCCATTTGGTTTATTTACTTTCTTATTTACATTGTTATCATTTCTCATATTTCTTTAATTGCCTTCCTTTCTAAGCATTTAATTTATTATGTATTAACATTTTTAGGTGCCATATCCCTTTTATTTTCTTTTGTTTGTTCTTCTGTATTTTCTGTTCTTTCTGCAATTTCTTTACGATTACTATTATTTGCTACATTTGTCTTTTTTATTAAATCTTCAAAACTTTTTAAGAAGAAATATATTGCATAAAGAATAATAAATACAGTTAAAACAATAATTACTTGGCTTATGTACATTTCGTTACTTACTTCTAGTTGATAACTCTTTAGTACATTAATGAAATATAGGAAAATTATTTGTGCGAAAATATTTATAACTTCAAATATTATTTTTTTAGGGTTTAGCACTATGTATGCAATATTTACAACTAATATTATAGCTAAGCTAAGTAATATTACGTCTGTATATGTAACTGCTGTATATATTATGCAAAATAATCTTGCAGTTATTGTACATAATGTTAAAATTTGATAATTATTAAATCCTGTAAGAAGACCTATATATGCCACTCTTTTTTTGTGGATATCAAATTTTTGTAGCATTGCATATACAACTATTGCAACCAAAAGCATAAACCCTAAAAATATTGCCAATTCTTTTAAATTTAAATTTATATTATATATTGTTCTTTGTAACATTTTTCCCTCTTTAACTTTTGTATTATTTATCTTATACTTGTCCTTAAAAGATGAGCTTCATTTAAATTTTTATTATTAATTTAAATATTTAGATTTGTCGATTTTCACTCATCCCTTAAGAACAAGTTGAATTGATTATGTTTGTGAATATAATATCCAACTATTTTTTGTAGTTTTATTGTTTCTTGTAATCTCTCTATTTCAATATCTCCTTTAATTTCTCCAATCACTGGTAGGTAATCTTTTAATATTATTAAATTATATTTTTCACTTAAAATACGTATAAATTGAACATCATCATATTCTTCTAGTCCGTTTTTCATACTTAGTACTTTTACCACTATACTTCCTTGGTCTTCTGTTAACTTATTGCTCTCTTGGTTCCTCTTCTTTTCTACTCTCTCCATTCAATTTACCTCTATATAATAATTTTTCTTCATCGATGCCATCATAAACACCGTTTAATATATCTTCAACATCTTGAAGTGTATCGTCTATATCTACCATTTCACCTTTTATACCTGTATAGTTTTCTGAAACGAATAGTGGTTGTGTGAAATAGTTTCTAAGTTTTCTTGATCTATAGAATATTAATTTATCTTGTTCAGAAAGTTCATCAATACCAAGTACAGCTATTATTTCTTCTAGTTCCTCATATCTAGATAAGTATTTTAGTGTTTCTTGTACTAAGTCATAATGTCTTCTTCCTATTTTTTCTGGGTCGATTGCTTTACTTGAAGATTTGAATACATTTATTGCTGGATATAATCCTTTTTCTGCAACTTTTCTATCTAGAACTATTTGTCCGTCTAGGTGAGTAGTAATAGATTGAACTGCATCATCTGTTATATCATCAGCTGGTATATATATTGCTTGGAATGAAGTAATAGACCCTGAATCTGTTGAGTTTATTCTTTCTTCTACTTCACTAATATCTGAAGCCATTGTTGTAGGGTACCCGTTTTCAATTGGTATTCTTTTTAATTCTGTAGAGATTTCTGATTTTGCTTGTACAAAACGATAAATGTTATCTATAAATACTAATACATCTTGGTTTTGTTCGTCTCTTAGGAATTCTGCTGCTGTAAGTCCTGAATACACTGCTTTTGACCTTGCACATGGTGATTCACCCATTTGCCCAAATACCATACTCATTTTATCTAATAGTTCGTCTGCTTCCATCTCGTCGTATAATTCTTTACCTTCACGAGAACGTTCACCTACACCTATGAATATTGCATTTGATTGGAACTTTTTATAAACATTGTTTATAAGCTCTTTTATTAATACAGTTTTTCCAACACCTGCACCACCAAGTAATCCCATTTTATACCCTTTTTGTAATGGTGCAAAGAAATCTATAACTTTTATACCTGTCCATAATGGATTGTTTTTTATTGAAATTTCTGCTACAGATAGTTTTCTTTCATATACATTTCTTTTATCTTTTGATTTGGCCTTTACCTTATCTATTCCTTCACCATAGGAATTGTATATTCTTCCTAGTATTTTAGGTGAATATTCCATTTGAAGTCCGCCTTCTACAAGGCTAACTTCTAGGCCTTTTTTTAATCCATTTACTCTTTTAAATGGTAATAAGCTTGCTATATTTTCTTCCAATTCTACAACTTCAAATTTATATTCTTGGTCATCTACATTACAAGCTAATATGTCTCTTAGCTGTACATCATCATCTTTTAACAGTACTTTAACACTTAACTCTGAAATACTAATTATTTTACCTACTACTTTCATCTTTAGCCTTCCTTATCTTTTATTCTTTATCTTTTTTTCTTTAATGTTTTCTCTTTATTTTTTTAATTTTACATAATTTTCAATAACTTTCTTAAAGCTTTTTGCATTTTTCTCTTTTCTGCTTACTCTTAGTTCTTCTTCTTCTATCTCGTCAATCTTTTTCAAAGATTCTTTTGTTAGCATTTGTCTTGCAACATTTTCTGATGCATAACTGTTTTCTGTTGCAACTCTAATCTCATATGACAAATACATAGCAATTATGTTTACTAATATATCATTTATATCTCCCTCAATTGCAAAATCTTCTTTATGTGATTTTGTTGTATACGTTTCTTCTTCTATTGGTAAGATTTTTCTTTTTACTAGTTCTATTTTACTTACATTATAGTAATGGTTATATATTAAGTTCATTTCACTTATTTGAGAATTTATAATTTTATCATATATTAAATCTTCAATTTGCTTTGTATTTTGTAAATATTCCTCTTTTGTTAGGGCAAGTAGCACGTTTGTTTTTCCTTGTAGTATTTTTTTACCAATTATTATTTTTTCGCTTTCTTTGTCATCACGTGCTGCTTTATTTACATTTGAATTAAAATTGCCACAAAAGCCTAAGTCATTACCAATATATATGTTTAAAGGTTTTTGTTTTTTATCTAGTTTTAACATTTTTTTGTCTAATATTAAATTTCTATTATTTAAAATATTGTCAACAAAGTCTGTTAAACCTTTTTCATAAGCAAAGTATTTTTCTGCTCTACGCCTTGCTTTTTCAACCTTTAACAATGAATGAAAATTCATTACTTTTACTACACTTTTAATTTTCATTTGTATTTCCTTCCTGTTTTATTATTGATTCAAATCTATCAATTATTTCTTCATTAGATAATGGCATAAACTTAGGTTGGTTTAATGCTTCTTGTATTTGTGCTCCTACTTTCATTTTGTTTTTTAGTTCTTCTGTCATTTCGTCCATATTTGCAAGTTCATAAACTTCTTTTGTTTCTAGGTAACTTAAGAATGTTCTTCTTACTTCTGCACCTAGCTGTTTTATTTCTGGTTTTTGAACTGCTCCTCCAAGCCTTGAAACTGAGTTTTTATAGTTTATAGCTGGTTTATTTCCTTTTGCAAATTCTTTTTCAGACATAACTATTTGTCCATCTGTTATTGATATAATGTTTGTTGAAATATAGTCTGTAATATCTCCACCTTTTGTTTCTACTATCGGAAGTATTGTTATAGAACCACCATTTTTATATTGGCATCCTTTTTCCAAAAGTCTTGCATGTAGATAGAATATATCTGCTGGATATGCTTCCCTACCAGGTGTTTTTCCAGATATTAAGCTTATTTCTCTGTAAGTATCAGCATGTTTTTTTAGGTCGTCTATTACTACTATTACATCTTTTTTCATTTTCATGTATTCTTCTGCTATTGATAGTCCAACAAAAGGAATTAAACTTACCACTGGTTGTTTGTCATCATTAGTAGCAACTACCATAGTTGTATATGATAAAGCTCCTCTTTTTAGAAGTTCATTATATATTGTTTTTATTTCTTTTTTTGTTTTTCCAACTGCTATATATATGCAGATTACATCATTTTCACTATTTACTCTTTCTGAGCCTTGATTTACTATAGTGTCTAACGCAATTTGAGTCTTTCCTGATTTTTTATCTCCTATTATTAGTTGTCTCTGTCCTTTTCCTATTGGGTATATTAGGTCTATACCTGCTATACCTGTAAGCATTGGTCTTTTTACTTCTCTACGATCCATAATAGGAATAGTATCATTTTCTATATTTATATATTTTATATTTTCAAATACTTTTCCTGATAATAAATCTGTTCCGAATATATCTACTATTCTACCAATCGCTTGTTTTGCAAATACTGCTTTGAATTGTTCTCCTGTTGTTTTTACTATATCTCCTATTTTTATTGGGGCATATTCTCTTACAATAGCTACTGTAACAGAGTGTTCGTTTATTTGGTTTACATACCCCATTCCTTTTTCCCAAATAGTTACTTTTTCAAAGTATGTTACATTTTCTAAGCCAGAAACTTCTATAATATAATCTTTTACTTTAATAACAGTTCCAGAATCAAAAACGTTTTCTTTATTTTTAATCTGTTCTACTTTTTGATTTACTAAATCTTCTATATGTGTCCCCACAACTAAAATTTCTCCTTTCTCTAAATACTATAATCATACATCTTGCCTTTGTAGTGTATTATTACACCTTCAGACATATTTTTATAATATCTAGTTTTTATGTTTTTTCCTAAGTTATTATAATTTAATGATTCATTTCCAACATATACATAGATTATTGGGTCATTCTTTTTAATTTTGTCTTCTACTATTTTCAATAATTTAAGTACATCTAACTTCTTATTTTTAAAGTTTTTGTCTAATTGGATTATTCTATTTGCCCCAGGCTTTATTACCTCAGAAACAATTTTGTATTGGTCTTCTCCTGTTAATGTAAGAAGTTCATAAATTGCTTCTGGTGTAAATTGTTTTCTAAAATTCACAAGTGCATTATATTTTCTTAAATCGCTTTCTGTACTTTTATGTTTTTCCATAAATTCCTTAATTATTTTTTCATTATCAACTTTGAATTTCTTCTTAAGTTCTTTATAATTGTTAAAGAAAGTATCTTCTCTTAGCTGTGGTGTAGGTATATCGTAAGATATTCGTTCCTTTTCTCTCATTTTTCTGTTGAAAAGTTTCATATCTTTTAACTTATTTTCAATTTCAGTATTGAATATTGTTTCTGTATATGTTTCTTCATCTGGTATTTGTTTTGCAATTTCATTTTGTTCTTTAATTTTTTGAAGTCTAGATTGCTCTACAACCACAGTTCTAAGTTTTTCAAGTTCTTCTTCTTTTTCATCAATTAAGTAATTATATTCTTGTAATTTTTCAATAAAATATGTTTTTACTTTATTATTTATTCTTTTTATTATGTTTTTAAATATAAAGAATGAAAAACCAATCATTATAATTACTATTATTATCGTTGGTAAAATTAATTCTATCATAATTCACCTTCTATACAACTAATGGATTATAGAAAAGTAATAAAAATACGAATGCGAATAATAAAAGTAAGAATATTGCTAAGATAATTAGTACAGTCATTACAGCATGTACAATATCACTTTTTGTCTCTGGATTTCTTCCTACAGCTTCAGCCACCTTTGACCCTAAAATTCCAATTCCAATTCCAAAACCTAAAAACATAAGACCTATCATTAATCCTATTGAGTTTAAAGTTGCTACTAATATGTTTTCCATTTTTTCCTCCTTTTATCTAATATTTTTTAATCTTTGATTGTACATCAACATTTACACTGTTGCCATTGTATACAACATTTTCTAATCTAATTGTAAATTCAGTACCATAGTCATAGTCTAAACTACTACTCCAACCATTTGATGATGTTGATGAACTAATACTTACACTCTTTCTATCAACTTCGTTTCCATCAGCATATAAAACTATATCTGCTGAATCGAATATATAACTTGTGTCCATTTTTAAGTTAAAGTATATTTTTGAAGAGCTTAGTCTTGTAACAGTAATATTTGTTGATACTTTTTTAGTTCTAACAAGTAAAGTATCTTCTATTTGTTCACTTATAGTTCCATCACTTTGAATTTCTCTTGCACCTAATGTAATTGTATAATCTGAATTTGGTGATAATCCTGTTATTGTATAATTTGTATCTGATTTATCAAGTGCAATAGTATCACTATAATTGCTTCCATCTACATTAATGTATACTGTTTGATATTTTCCTTCTGGATCTAATACATTATAGTTTACTGTTATTGTAGAAGCTGTTGAAACTGCACTTCTTAAGCCTACACTTTTATCAAGCGGTGTATTGTTTGTGCCTTCGCTTCCTGAGCCACCTCCATTTATTGTCCCTGAAGCACTTCCACCATTATTATTGCTTCCACTTCCATTTACGTTTCCGTTTATAATGGTTTGTGTACTATTATTTGTAGTTGTTGTAGTTGTTGTAGTTGATGAACTTTGTGATACTGCTGAGCTGCCTCCATTTCCATTGTCCTGTTCATTATCCACATTGTTTCCATTATCTGCAATTTGAATTTGTTCTTCGTATAAGTTTGTACTTCCTATAATTTTGGTTAAGTCTATTTCTTGACCACCAAATGTTAATTTTTCATTTGCTATATCAAATGTAAATGAAGGTGTTACAAGACTCATTGGATTTATTGTTCTTGCATTTATTTCGTTATTTAATAGTAATGTATTCCCTGCTTTATCTAGCACTATTAGTAAATATCTTCTTGTTGTAATAGTGTTTTGTTCATTACTAATGCTATCTGAAAGTATTAAATATTTTCTATCTGCTAATTTGTAAAATCTATCTTCAGAGAAGTTTACAAATTCCGATTGGCCGGAAAGTGTTTGTACACTTGCATCGGCTAATACTTGATACATTTTTCCGTATAAGCTTACTTTGCCAGATGATTTGTTGTACATAACACTTTGCTCGCCCACATTATATGTTAATCCATCTATTGTTTCTATATGGTAATTTCCATCCCATTTTGCTTGCATTGTACCTCCATTATCAATTTGTGCTGGTACATATTCTGAATCATAGACAAATGTATTAGGTTCTATTTGATATACTGTTCTATCTATTCCCATAACATAGCGTAAGCATACTATAAGTAATACTATTATAACTATGATAACAATTGCAAATACTGTAAAATTTATTTTATTGCCTGCTGTTAACTTTCTCAATTTAAATTCTCCTTCCCTTCCTCTATGATTCTAAAAGTACATACTCTATTGTAGTATTTTCAACTACTCCGTCATCTTTAATAAATTGTAATTCAATATAGTATGTTCCATATCCTGATAAAGTTTCATCTATTGTAAATGTATAATATGTGTCTCCACCTTGTGTTATTTGTGTTGGAGTAAATTCTACTCTTCCATTCTTTGAATATCCTGATGTATTATATATTGAATATATAACATCATCGATTTCGTTTAGTTTGTAACTGTTGTTGAATAATATGTCTACTTTATAATTGTTGTTTGCGTTCTTCGTTGCAGTTACTGTTCCTAAAGATATACCATATTCATTTACTGCTGGTACTGTGTATTCTCTTTTATATGTTGCATATTGTTCTTCGCTACCAGTATTGTTTCTATCTGTTTTTGTTTCAACTTCAATTGTATATGCTTTAGCATTTTCTGCATTTGCTAATGTGAATATATTATTTAGTGTGTTTACTGAGAATGTTTGGTTTTTGTATTCTTCTGGTGTTACATCTAGTTTATTTGCGTCTAATATCTTAATAGTAAATCCATTTCCTGCAACTACTCTGTCGTCGTCATATACTGTAACTTTGAATTGTATTTGATTATCAGCTTCTCTTGAACCACTTATAGCTATTGTTGGGTTTAGAAGTCTATCAAATGTAAATTCATGTTCTTGTTTTCCAAGTTCTAGTATTTGTTTTTCTCCTTCTACATCTTCATATTCTGCAATTGGAATGATTTCTATTTTATAGTTATCTCCAAATACAAATTCTGAACCTGGATTTATAGGTATGTTTTTCTCCATGTTAGCGCTAGGTATTAAATCACTTTCTATAGTGTCTACCATTACTTCTGTATAATCTCCATCTTCATCTTGGTGGTATAACTTGTATTCTATTCTGTCATAACCTGTAGTTCTGTCTAATGTATAAGTAACATTTATATATTTTTCATCATAAGTTACCGGATTATAAGTTACTTCTATGTTATCAATACCAACATTAGCTAATGTTGAGAAATTGTAGTGTCTACCAGATACTTGATAATCCATATCATATAAATCTACTGAGTCTTCTGTTCCACTATCACCTAGTAATGTTGTTCTAAATTTGATGAAATAATATGATGTAGGTGTTAAGTTATCAATTTTAATTGGGTTTGAAAAATCTGCTACATTTACATTGATTGTTCTTATAAAGCTTTCTGTTTGATAATTTTCATCTGTTTGATATAAATCAATGTATATTAAATCATCTTTTAAATTTGCTGATGCAGATACAAACAAGTCTGCTTTTATTGTTACACTGTCTAATTCGGAATAAATTTGCCATTCATCATTATCATCTAATAAGCTTATTCCCGGAATAATTCTATCAAAGTAAATTTCATTGCTTCCTATTACTGTTACAGGTGCTTCATCTAGTTCTTTTAATAGAACTACATCTCCTTGATATAGGAATCCTTCAGGGCTATATGTTAATTCTACTGTTTGTGTCCTTCCTGTTACAAGATTTTCTAATTGTAAAACATTATTGTTTCTTGTAAACTTGTACATATTTCCCATTGCTTCTGTATCAGGTATTAAGTTTGAAGCACTATTTATATCATAATAGTAAATTTGTTCTCCATGATTTTCATAAGCTTGTTGTAATGCTACATATTTATTTGAAGCTGTATCATATCCTACAATTCCTGTATCGTAGTATACAAATACATTTACTACTACACGTTTGTTTAAAAGTTCGTCTCCTAATTCGTTGTAACTAATATTTATAATGTTATTCGATGGTATTGTTAAAAAGTCTTTTTCAAATATTTTACTTGGTTCATCTTTTGCTTGAAGCTGAACTTTAACGCCTGTTACATAATCCATACTAGAACTATCTGCAAATTGTATAGCAAGTTTTGTTGAGTCATAGTCTAGTGTATATGTTAAACCTATTGAGTTTTTTCCTTCAAAGTATTGTGTTAGTATTGCCACATCTTCTTGAGCCTCTGTTTTAACTAAACGTTTACCCCAAACTAATGAAAGTGTTCCTTCATCTAAGTTACTAAATGTAACTGTGTCCTCAGCATCTGCTGTTTCAATTATTTGGCTTTGTGACCTTAGTGAATTATCTATATTTGCTGTTATTGTGTTATTATTTACTATTGCATTATCCACATCATCAAACTTATAGTGGAAACGTATTGTATCTACTGTTGATGACGCAGGATACATATATATATTTGGTTCTTGTTTTTTAGGTGTTTGAGTTGATGATTTTAGAACTGTATCATCATCATATGGGTATTTTGTTTCTGCATTCTTGTCACCATTTAAATCTAGATACATTTCATAAGTAAAGTAATATGAATTACCTCTTCTTAATGCATCTGTATCTGATGTTTCTTGAGGTGTTCCATCTAACACATCAAATGATGCTGTTGGTATAGTTCCATCTTCTCCAATATCTAATTCTATTGTATCTATTAATGCTCCTGTATTTGCATCATATGCTCTATATACAACTTTTTTAGCATACAATCCTGCATTATCGTAAATAGCTGTTACGTCATATCCAACTATTGTATCAACATTTAGGTCTTCTCTTGGTGTTTCAGCTAAATAGTTTCTAATTGGTGTTACTATTAACGCATTATTTGTATCTGATGGTAAGTCCGGCATATATCCATTTGTTTGTACTACAATTACATTATTTAATATTGGTAGTGTATTTGGATAATCTGTGTAATCATATCCATCTGTTATAGTAATTGTATAATATGCATCTCTAAAATCGTCATTATCTGCATTAAAGAACTTTGGTGTAATGCTTACTATATTATCATAAAACTCTTCTTTTAAATCACTTTCATAAGGTTCTAGGTTAGAGTCAACTAATTTCATTGTTCTTAAAGGTGAACCTGTTGGGTATTCCCCATCTAGTGTTTGTCCTGCATATATATTTACTGTAAGCCCAGTTAGTGTTTCAGGTTCTAGTGTTCCTTGGTCTGGATTTTCTGGTTTTAATTGTACACTAACATTAAATACATTTGTAATATCATTTTCTACTTGTGCATAATCAACTGTCATATTATTTGGAGTTTTAGTTTGAACAACAAATCCTCCTATATAGCATTGGTCTATTGGGTCATTTCCATCTTGTAAGTTAACTTTTGTATATACTGCAAATCTATATGTTTCATTTGCTCTTAAATTATTTACATTTACAGGTATATCATATGTTCCATCATGTACGAATGTTTTTATTGTTCCTACTGAATCTGTATATGTTACTGTAATTGAATCATGTTCCTCGTCTATAGTATTGCCATTATCTTCAACTCTTATAGTTCCTACTATTCTCTCAAATGTAACTTCTGTTTCTTCAAATCTAACTGTTGGGAACTCAACTCCGTCCATTGTAAATACATTACTTGGTTCACTTTCATATGTGCAATATTTTTCATTATCATAGAAGTCTACTACAACTTTATAATAATATCCAACATTTCTTTGAATTACATCATCTATTGCAAGTAGTGTTTCTGCTGATGTAGCTTCTATTGTTTTTACAGGTTCACTATCTGAATTTCTTGTATCATATATTTCAAATGTGTATCCTTGTATTCCATTATCAGGGTCTGCAACATTGCTTAAACTTAATTTAAAGTTTCCATCTCTTTTATTTATTTCATAGTTAGCGCCTGAAAGTGTTGGTTTTTGTTTTAATGTTTTAAATGTTTTTGCTTCCACATTAGCATCAGCTAATATTTGTCCATCATATAGTATGTTTGTTAAGCCAATTACATAGTCTGTGTTTGAATCTAATCCTGTAAATTCAATTAGTTCTTTTCTGTCTGCACTTGTATCTCCGCCAGTTAATTGTACTGTTCTTGTTTCTATTATGCTTCCTGAAGTATCAGAAATTGTAACATCTACGCTTCTTACTTCACTATCACGATTTACCATTAGAGCAACTCCAATAGAGTTATCTGTTAATAAATCTTTTTCTATATCTATTCCTAACACTGATGTTCTAAATATTTTGTACACGAAGTTCTTTGTATATGTTATTCCATCTACTGAATAACTTGATTCAATAACTAATGTATATTCTGTATCTGGTTTTAAACTTGCCACTTCAATTTGTATGCTATAAACTCCTAAAGCTTCAGTATATTCATAAACTTGTTTTCCTGTTGAATTTTCTAATATATATATTCTTGAGTCTGATATTAATGTGTTGTCCTCATCTTCTATTGAAATTGTTGCTCCAAGGCCTGTAGAAGTAACATCCATTTCTTCAATAGTGTATTTTGGTGCTTGTACTACTTCTGCGGGTGTGCTAGGAGTTCCTATATCTCCATCATCAGTAGTTCCCCCATTGTTAATTCCACTTCCGCTACCATTATTATCACCTTGAGAACCATCTCCACCATTAACATTTCCATTTATTATTGTAGAGCCTGAATTATTTGAAGTAGTAGTATCTGTTGTGCTACTGCTACTATTATTAACTGTTGTTTGGCCATCTGTTGTTTCATTTTCTGCTATCGCGTTAGCATCCACTGCATTAGCATCCACTGTGTTTTCTTCTTGTGCTGGTTCTTGCTCATTTAAATCCACAATTGTTACATTATCATCGGAATCAATAACCATATTTTCTAAGCTCATTTTATTATCATCGTTTTGGCTTACAATTCTTCTACCCAAATCAAGTCTTATATCATTAGGTAAATTCACATAAGCTTCTGATGAAATTGTTTGGTAAGTAGCTTCTTGATTATATATCTTTACTATTTGATTGTCTAAATATTCAAGTTCAACATAACCATTAATTTCCCTTGGTTCTTCGTCACCAAATACTAGTCTAATATTATTGCTTATAATTATGTATTTATTAGCATCTATTTTCCAAATCAGGTTTGTAAATCTAAGTGTTTGGTCAAGATTTGCTATAGAATAATTTTCTCCTGATTTTTCTAGTATAGAATTTGCCATAATATTATAATATGTAATTGGGTCTGCATTTATATTATTTAAATCTAAAATTACACCATTTGAAAACGAACTTATTGAACCATCTGAATAATGTATAAAGTTCGTTTTATCTGCTGTAATTTCTTCACCTTCTGTATTATTAAAGATTACTTTTTGGTCATATTTCGTTTTATATGTTTCGTTTGAATTGAAATAATATCTTTCTACATTCTGCTGTGTTTCTTCCATACTCTGCAATACATATCCAGAATCTGCGAAAGTTTTATTGTTTTCGTTTTCAACTCTCAACGTATTGTATAAAAGTACTCCTCCTAGAATAATACCAATTAATATAATAGTTACAATATACTTTTTCATTGTTTTCCTCCAAATGTTTTTATTTTATTTATCTTGATGTGCTTTTGGTCGTTTTCTACACTTTTCTCCCACATAATATTTGTATTCATATTATATCTATAAAAAAAATTTTTTTCAATACTTTTGTCGAAAAAAAGAGCTGTGAATTTTTGGCAAACATTACAACGGACGGACTTTTCCTTGATTTTCAGGCATTACAGGATTAGCATTAGAACAGCGTTACAAAAAAGTAATATTTTTGTAATATTTTTGTAATATTTTTGTGCTGTTTTTTGGTGATTTTTGGTGATTTTTTGACGTTTTTATTGGTCGCCACACATAAAAATAACATATTACTGACATTAGCAATATGTTATTTTTTCTTTTTTATAATTAATCACCTATTCTATATGAAAAAATGTATGAGCCTTCAACTCCCCATAAAGTACCTTGGTTAACTTTAGTGGTTTCTAGTTTTAGTTCTATTTGATTGTCTTTTAATGTAATTGTTCCGTTTCCACTTGTTCCCCAATTATCTATATAGGTAAATGTTCCAATATTGTTATTCAATTCTACAACCATATCTTCAAGTCTTGCTACTCTTTGAGTTGGAGCAGGTCCTGTTAATTCAAAATCAAATTTTATTGTATTTCCATAATCCTCCTCAACATCTAGTTCTGCTACTTGATCATTTTTTAATGTTTGTAGTTGGTTTTCAAATTCTTCGTCTGTAATTAGACGGTCTTCTCTTCTGTCCATTAATTCATCAATTTGTTCTGCATTATTGTATTCTTCTTGGCTAATAAACCATTCACCTTTGTAATTATTTGAATTTATATTTATGCCACTATTATCACCGTTAATGATGTTATTGAAAAGGTCACCGTTTTGGTTTACTGTATTTGTTTCATTTGCTGTTGTATTTGTTTCATTTAAAATTAATACGTCTGAATCTGTATCATTTAATACATTATTTGCATTTAAATCTCCTGTTTCGTTTCTCATATCCCATATAGCGAATCCAAATATTCCTGCTATAACAATTATAACTATTAAAAATATCACAATATTACTTGTTTTCATATATTCCTCCTATATTTAGAAATTTTATGAATTCAGTATAACATAAAAAAATAAAAATTACTATATTTTTTATTTTTTTACATAAATTATTTTTTTTAGGAAAATATATTATAAATATTTATTACTTAACACAACATAATAAAGCTAATGTTAACAAAGGAGACTATTTATATACTATGAAATTCATGGATACATTAAGAAATGTGTTTTCTCATGTAGAAGAAGATGATTCTCTTAAGTTCACTCTTCCTGCTGAGGATAATTCTATAAGTAATGATAAAGATGCAAGTAGGACTTTTAATGAAATAGATGATGTTAAACAAATCTTTCCCAGCATTGATGTGAATATTGAATATATTAAAACTAAATATAATCTTTTAATTAATAGTGATGTTATTCTACGAGAATTCACTCTATCTGCAAGAAACAGACAATATAGAGCATTCCTTCTTTTTATAGATGGAATGGTTGATATGGATTTAATTAATAATTATGTATTAAAACCTTTGATGCTAAAAAATCAGGCAAATTCGTTTGAAGGAAATCAAAATCAAGTTGTGGCTGAGGCAGTTACTAATAATATAACTGTTAGAAAAATTAAAAAGTTTGATTTGAAGGATTATATATATAACAATTTAATTCCTCAAAACAATATAAAAATTAGACATGATTTTAAAGATATTTTTTATAGTATAAATTCCGGTACTTGTGCTCTTTTTATTGATACTTTGAATATTGCATTTGATATTGATATAAAAGGATTTAAAACAAGAAGCATCTCCAAACCAGAAAATGAAGTTGTTATTAGGGGGCCTCAAGAGGCTTTTGTAGAAAATATACGTACTAATACTACATTAATAAGAAGAATTGTTAATAATGAAAACTTGATAATTGAAAGTATTAAAATAGGTAAAATAAGTCAAACCAATTGCGCCATATGCTATATAAATAATATTACAAATAATGATTTAGTTGCTGAAGCTAAATATAGATTAAATAATATTGATATTGATTACTTACTCTCATCTGGACAATTGGAGCAATTGATTGAGGATGATAGTAAATATAGTATTCCTCAAATTATTTCAACAGAAAGACCTGATAAAACAGGTACTTATTTACTTGAAGGAAGAATTGCAATTCTTGTTAATGGTAGCCCTTATGCATTAATAATTCCTGCAACTTTTATAGATTTTTTAGAATCATCAGAAGATAAAAACATAAAATTCCAATTTGCTAATCTTTTAAAATTTATTAGAATATTTGCACTTTTAATTACATTGCTTTTACCTGGAATATATGTTGCTATAACATATTTCCATCAAGAATTTATTCCGACCGAGCTGTTATTTGCAATTGTTGCTTCCCGTGCATCTGTGCCTTTTTCTATTATCTTTGAGATAATTATTATGGAAATTTCATTTGAACTAATCAGAGAAGCAAGTTTAAGAGTCCCAAACCCAATTGGCCCCACTATAGGTGTTATACGGCGCACTTATCATAGGGCAAGCAGCTGTTGATGCGGGAATAGTCAGTCCTATTTTGATAATCATAGTTGCAATAACCGGAATTACATCATTTGCAATTCCAGACTATTATTTAGCATTTCATTGCAGAGTAGGCAGATTTTTATATATTATTTTAGGATATTTTGCAGGACTGCTTGGTATAGCAATGGGTGTATTTATACATCTACTAGTAGTAAATAAAATACAATCTTTCGGAATATCATACTTAGACCCATACATTCCTTCTAAAGGAAATGTTTCTAATGGTATATTGTCTAAACCTATATGGAAAAGAGAAAAAAGAGATGATTTTATAGATACAAAAAGACCTGACAAGCAAAGCCACATTAGCATGCAATGGAAATACCCTAACAAAAGCTAGAAAGGAGTTATTTATGAATTATACAAAGCTTGGTAATTTTGAAGCAATTTGTTTTATAGTTATATTATTTATCAATCATATTGTTTTAAACTTACCTCAAATGATTTTAGATAATTCTGGAACTAGCTCTATATTAAATTGTATATATATTTTTATTCTGGCTTTAATATTTACACTACTAATTGTAAAACTTTTAAAAAATTTTACTGGATTAGATATTATTGATATTTCTGAATATCTTGGTGGAAAAGTTTTAAAAATATTAGTTGGTTTACTTTGCATTGTATACCTTGTAATGGAAGCAGCTTTTTTAACCAGAATGTTTTCTAAGAATTTATTGTTATTATATTTTAATAATTATCCTATCTCATTTTTCTTGTTTGTTTTTCTATTTATAGGTGTGGTAGCAAATTTTATTGGAAGAAAATCTATTATAAAAACAAATACAATAATTACCCCTCTCGCGCTTATAAGTATTGCTTTAACATTCATATTTGTAATAGACTTATTTAAATTTGAGCATTCTCTTCCATTATTTTCAAATGGTGCAGATAAAATATTTTTATATGGTGCAAGCAATGTATTTGCTTTTAACGGGCTATTCTTTTTATTTTTCATATCACCATTATTAAACAAAAAAGAAGACACCCCTAAAGTAGCATTTATTTCTGTATTAATATGTGGCATTTTATTAATACTTGCAATTGCAACATTAATATTTGCATTTTCGGACATATATTATATTTCTAGATTGTCCCCTATATATTTTATTATTGTAAATAGTAAATTAAGTGGGTTTTTAGAAAGACCTGAACTGATTTTTATATTTATATGGGCGTTGGCACTTATGTCATTTATTAGTATTGCTATAATGTTTTGTATAAATATTTTCCGAAAAATTGCTAACATGGAAGAAAAAAACAGTAAGTCTTTATCAATAATGTTCTCCTGCTTTATTTTTGTAGCAGCTATTATTATAGACAATGTATTCCAACTAGAAAAAATTGCCAATGCTTTTTATAAATATGGAACTATAGCACTGGTTTTCGTAGTATTTACAATTATCTTAATAGCAGCCAACATCAAGAAAAAAAGACTTAAATAATGTCATGTTTGGGGACAGGCTCTTATTTACATGTTAGTTTCTGAAAATTCTTTATTACTGATTAAAATTTATTTAACGAATTAAACAATTTAATGGAGGAGCAAAAGTGAATTTTAAAGTTAGAAAAATTTTTGCAATTTTTATATTAGTACTACTATTAATTATTTCATCCAGCAATTATTATGGAATTAAAGGAATTGATAATTTAGCCTATGTTGTTGCTATTGGATTAGATATTGGAGATACAGAAAATTTAAATTTAAGTCTTCAAATATCTGTTCCCAATAATAGTGATAGTTCTTCTGGTGGCAGTTCTTCTCAATCTTCATCTGTGGTGGTAAATTCAATAGAGTGCCCTTCTATAAGCACTGGAATTACATTATTTAATAGTTACCTTGGTAAAGAGGTAAATTTATCACATTGCAAAGTTTTGGTTATTTCTGAAAATCTAGCAGCACGAGGAATTGAAGAATATTTATACACGCTTATTAATGATGTGCAGTTTCGTTCTGATTCAAATATAATCGTTAGTAAATGCGATGCAAAAACCTATTTGGAATATTCTACCCCTGTGTTAGATAAAGTTTCTGCAAGATATTATGAAATAGCCCCTACCTCTAGTGAATATACAGGATACACAGAAAGCATTACCTGCAACGAATTTTTATCAGCCATGACATATAGTTCTGCAGAAGCTGTAGCTATACTTGGTTCAATCAATTCAGACCAAACACAAAACATCCCATCAGAATCATCTAATAAAGAATCTTACTATACTGCAGGACAAACTCCAATATCTGGAGAATCTGGTGTAGAAAATATGGGACTTGCTGTGTTTAATAATGATAAACTTGTTGGAGAATTAAATGGTCTAGAATCCATTTGTCATTTAATTATTTCAAATAAATTAAAAAACGCTCAAATTAGAATTTCAAGTCCTATTGAAAATTTAGATTATATAGATTTATATATTGAACTTGAAAAACAATCTAAAAGCTCTGTTTACCTAACCAATTCCACACCATATATAAAATCAAAGGTAACTGTAAATGCTAAAATGCAATCAATGAATAGCAATATAGATTTAAATGATCAAAATATAACTTCTAAAATAGAAAAATCAGCTGAAGCATTCTTAGAAGAAAAACTTTCTAACTATTTATATAAAACTTCTAAAGAGCTACATTCAGATATTGACCAATTTGGACTATATGCTTTAAAATATTTCACTACACAAGATGAATGGAAATCATATAATTGGTTACACCATTACAAAGATGCATTCTTTGATGTAGACGTAAATTTAAATTTAAGGTCAAGCTATTTATTAGTAAACACATCTGAAGAAGAATAGAGGATTTAGTTGTTATTTTGCGTGGTTCAAAATGCAACAAATGCATAAAAAATAGACGATTGGCCTAATAGCCACTGGTTTTGGAGGAAAATTTTATGAATTTTATTATTTTTTTAGTATCAGTATATGCATTTTTAGAAACTGCTGTAATTGGATATATAGAATTTACAGATAATAATAACAAAATAATAGGAGTTGTACTATTTATATTAGCTATCTTTTGTTTAATAGTACCAAACTTAGTCTTCTTCTGATTGTACTTTTTCGAAATCTATTTGTCTTAATTCTTTGCTTGCTTTTATAACTCTTACTCTAATGCTATCTCCTATGTGATACATTGTTTTTGTGTTTTCTCCAAGTAATGTTTTCGTATTTTCATCGTAGATGAAATATTCATCTCCTAACTTGTCAAATCTAATCATTCCTTCTACTGTGTTTTCTAACTCTACAAATACACCAAATGACATTATGCTTGATATGATTCCGTCATATTCTTCTCCAATATGAGATTCCATATATTCTGCCATTTTTATATCCACACTTTCTCTTTCTACTTTTTGCGCTACTTTTTCTCTTTCTGATGAACTTTCTGCATATCTAGTTGCTTGTACTGAATATTTAGCTATTTCTTTGTCTGATAGGTTGTACCCGCTTCTCAAATATTTTGATATTACTCTATGAATAAATAAATCTGGATATCTTCTAATTGGAGATGTGAAGTGGCAATAATATCTACTTGCAATTCCAAAGTGTCCTTTGTTTTCGCTTTCATATCTTGCAACTTTTAATGTTCTTAATATTAAATTTGATATTACTCTTTCTTCTGGTTTGCCTTGTATTTCATCTAAAATTATAGCAAATGCTTTTGGATGAACCTCATCTTTGCTTGTTTTTACTTTATAACCTAAGTTAAATAAAAACTTATTTAGTTCTGCTACTTTCTCCATATCTGGCGTTTCATGAACCCTGTATATAAATGGTGCTTCTAACCAGAAGAATTTTTCTGCAACCGTTTCATTTGCTGTAAGCATAAACTGTTCTATTATTTCATTTGCAAATGTTAATTCATATTTTTTTATATCTACTGCTATGCCATTTTCATCTAATACTACTTTTGTTTCCGGAATATCTAAGTTTAAAGAGCCATTTTTATTTCTTCTATCTTTTAAAATATGTGCAAGTTTTTCCATTAATTTAAAATGATTAATATATTTTGAATATTCTTTTACTACTTCTTCATCTGAATTATCTAGAATTTTTTGTACATTAGTATAACTCATTCTTCTAGTAACATTTATAACACTTTTAAATAAATCTGATGATACTACATTTCCTTCTTTGTTTATTTCCATTACACATGAAATAGCTAATCTAACTTGTCCTTCATTTAAACTACATATTCCATTTGATAATTCTACTGGAAGCATTGGTATAACTCTATCTAGCATGTATACACTAGTTCCTCTTAAAATAGCTTCTTTGTCTAAAGATGAGCCTTCTTTTACATAATGGCTAACATCTGCAATGTGTACACCAAGCATATAATTTCCATTATCCATTTTTTTTACATTTACAGCATCATCCAAGTCTTTTGCATCTTCACCATCTATTGTAAATATTTCTTCTTGTCTTAAATCTTTTCTGCTTTTTATATCATTTATATCTATAGTTTGGCTAATAGCCTTTGCCTCATTTATAACTTTCATTGGAAATTCATATGGTATATCGTACTCTTTTATAAGTGACATCATATCAACACCAGCCATATCTATATCACCTATTATTTCTATTATTTTCCCTTCTGCACTTTTATCTTTATGTGGCATTTTGGTTATTTGTACAACTACCTTTTGATTGTTTCTTGCTTTCATACAATCTTTTTTAGATATAAAAATATCAGACCCTAGCTTTCTATCATCTGGTACAACAAATCCAAAGTTTCTACTTTTTTGAAATGTACCTACAATAGTATCTTTTTCTAAATCAAATATTTTGCTATCTTCTTTAACTTTTAATCTATTGCTATGCTTTCTTCCACTATTATTATCTTTATTTTTATTGCTTACTTTTATTCTTCTTATATTTGCTTGTTTTTTATTTGATTTTTTCAAATCTTTTTTATGATTTCTTTTATGTTTCATAATCCTACTTTCCTTTTTTTATTAGTTTTTGACTTTTTTATAAATTTTATTTATTAAATTTTATTTTTCTATTTTTTGCATAAAAAAGAACATATATATTTTATTAGCTATATATGTTCTTTTTATTTAATATAATTCAATTACATTACCATTAATATTGATAGTGCTACCGCAAGTATAACAAATAATATTCCTGAAATAACTGTTGCTCTTTTTATTTTTCCTTCTTTTGTTCTACCTTTATTTTGCTCATAAAAGTTATTTGCAGCAGCTCCTGTTATTGTTTGAGATGCACCACTTTGATCTTTTGCTTGTATTGTTGCTAATATAATTAAAACAACACAAACTAAAACATATATAACTAATACTACATTTTTTATTATTTCTATCATATTTTTCCCTCACTTTATCTCTTTTCGTAACATATGATATTTTATCATATGTTATAAAATTATTCAAGTATTTTTATTTATTTTGTTACTTTATTTACTAAAAAATATTTATAGCGGTTAATGTATGCTTATCTCTAATATGTTCTAATAAAAATACACATTCTTCTATTTGTGGTAACATTTCTTCATATTTTTGCGATTTTTCTAATCCTTTCAAATTAGATATTCTAGTTTCTACCTTTTCCAGTTCATCATGTTCTATATAAAAAGCTAATTGATTATGAAATTCATGCCATGATTTATCTATATTGTATATTTTACTATAAATTTGATTGTTGCTGTTATTTTCGTCATTTTTCCTGTTACTTGTCTTGTCGTTCTTACTAACACTGGTATATTCACTATCGTTCATATCATTGTCTTGACTTTTTGCACCGCTATTTGCATTTTCAATCTTTATTACATCTTCTTCTAACTCATAAAGTTTTCCTGTCATGCTTTCAACACAAATTCTTGTATATCTTTGAGCTATGATATTTGTAATAATTATTAATGCAATAATAATAATGCAAATTATCATTTCTTTTTTCATATTTATTCACATTTTCTCCTCATCTTCATCGTTCCTTCTATAATTAAGAAACTATTATTCAATATTTTTTCATGGCAAACTTTTTTCTTGACAGAAAATTTCTCCCTTTCCATCTATTGTCACAATCAGAGCCTGTTCTGGTTCTATTCCAAATTTTGCAACTTGTTTTTTTAACCAATTATAATCTTTGTTTAACACTTTTAAATTTTCATACATTACTTTGCCATCAACTACTAAATCATATGGTATTCCCTCATACTCTGCATCAATATCCAAATCTTCTAGAGTAACAATTCTTTTTTTAGGCTTTTCTATTACAGTTATCTGTCCACTTGTTTCCAAAATTGCATATTCTACATCTCCAATATTTACTATATTATTTCCTCTTAGTCTTTCTTCTAATTCATTAACTGTAAATCTTTCCTTTTTTAACATTTTTTCATCTATTCTTCCTCTATAAATTAGGATAGATGGTTTGCCACAAAGTATAGACCTTGCTTTTATGCTTTTTATATTTACCATTGAAATTAATAAATGCATTACAAGCAAAGCTAAAATTGGTATTACTCCATTAATTATAGGTATTCCTGGGTCAGCCATTGGCGTTGATGCTAAATCTGCTATCATGATTGATATGGCTAGTTCAAATGGCTGAAGCTGTCCAATTTCCCTTTTTCCCATTAATCTCATTACTATTAAAACAATTATGTATAAAAATATTGTTCTTAAAAAAGTTATTAACATTTAAATCTCCTTTAATTAATCTTTGAATTTAAGTTTTTGATATTTTTTTCTTATTTTTGTTTTGCAATTTTATTTTTTTATTTATTTGTGATTTTGTTTTGTGGTTTTTCTTTCAAAAATTTATTTTATATTTATTTTTTGCAGTTTTCTTAGGATTATTCATAATTCTAAATAATTTGTATAAAATAATTTTTTCTGCAAATAATATTAGTAATATCAAAGATTTAAAATTAAAAAATTAAAAATACTAATTACGAAATTAATAATTAAAATTAATAATTATTTTTAGTTTTTAGTCTTTGATATAGATTATATATCTATAACCTATAACTTTTTAATTTTCTACATTTTAATCTGTTTAAATAGATTTATAAGGAGGTTTATATGGAAAATAATCAAGCGCAATCAAGAGGTAATACTACTTCTACAGTATGGCAAATTGTCGGAAGATTAGTAACAGCAGCAATCGTCCTTGCTATCACTGCATTTTTCACACCTGGTTTTGAAATTAGTAATATTTGGGCATTAGCTGCCGCTGCAGTAGTTCTTACTGTTATAGATTATTTAATTACTAGATTTACTGGCTTACATGCAAGTAGTTTTGGTAAAGGTTTTGTAGGTTTTGTTCTATCTGCAGTAGTTTTATATGTAACTCAATATTTCGTTGCAGGATACACAGTATCTTGGATTGCAGCAATAGTAGGTGCTTTAGTATATGGTGTTGTTGATTACTTCCTACCAGGAGAACAACAATAGTAAAAAAAGTGTGCCAAAGGGGCCAGCCCCTTTGGCAAACTTTTTTTTATTCTTCTTCATCGAATTGGCTGTTGTATAAGTCTGCGTAGAATCCTCCTTTTGCAAGAAGTTCTTCGTGTGTTCCTTGTTCTACTATGTCACCTCCATTCATAACTAAAATTAAATCAGAATTTTTAATTGTTGATAATCTATGTGCTATAACAAAGCTTGTTCTATCTTTCATTAGGTTATCCATTGCTGCTTGTATTTGTATTTCTGTTCTTGTGTCTATTGAACTTGTTGCTTCATCTAGGATTAATATCTTTGGATCTGCTAAGATTACCCTTGCAATAGTTAGTAATTGTTTTTGTCCTGCTGATATATTTGATGATTCTTCGTTTATTATTGAGTTATATCCATTTGGTAATGTTTTTATATAGTGATGTACATGTGCAGCTTTTGCAGCTTGAATTACTTCATCATCTGTAGCATCTTCTTTACTATACTTAATATTATCTTTTACAGTACCTCCAAATAGCCATGTATCTTGAAGTACCATTCCGAACATTTTACGAAGCTCTCCTCTTTCAAAATCTTTTATGTTATGTCCGTCTACATATATTGATCCATCTGTTACATCATAAAATCTCATAAGAAGTTTTACCATTGTTGTTTTTCCAGCTCCTGTTGGTCCAACAATTGCTATTTTCTGTCCTTCTTTAACTTTTGCACTAAAATCTTTTATTATTGTTTTATTAGGATTATATCCAAATTTAACATGTTTAAATTCTACATTTCCTTGTAATTTACTTGTATCAATATTTCCTTTTGCTGTATTTACTTCTTCTGGTTCTTCTAAGAATTCAAATACTCTCTCTGCCGCAGCAACCATAGATTGTAGCATACTTGATATTTGAGCTATTTGGTTTATTGGCTGTGTAAATTGTTTATTATATTGAATAAAACTTTGAATATTACCAACTGTAATAGTTCCATTTATTGCTAAATATCCACCAGCTACTGCAACTCCTACATATCCTATATTAGAGATGAAGTTCATAACTGGGTGCATTAAACCAGATAAGAATTGTGATTTCCATGCTGATTTAAATAATTCATTATTCGCTTTATCAAATGTATTTGTTACTTTATCTTCTGCATTAAATGCTTTTACAACTGTAAGTCCACCATATATTTCTTCAACTTGACCATTTACATGTCCTAAATAATCTTGTTGTCTAGTAAAGTATTTTTGTGATTTTCCTACAATTATTTTTACAACAATTGATGCTATTGGCAAAATAACTAATGATATTAAAGTCATTTGCCAGCTTATTGAGAACATCATAATTAATATTCCTATAAGTGTACAAATTGATGTGATTATTTGTGTAATACTTTGGTTTAAGTTCATACTTAATGTATCAATATCGTTAGTAATAATTGATAAAACTTCACCATTTGTTTTTCTATCAAAATAATTCATTGGAAGTTTATTTATTTTTATTGCTATATCGTTACGTATTCTATATGTTAGTTTTTGTGCTATTCCTGTCATTGTGAACCCTTGAATGAAGGAAAATATTGCACTTAATAGATATAGTCCCAAAAGCGTTATTGCAATTTGTCCTATTTTACCAAAATCTATTCCGCTTCCTCCAGATAATTTACTAACTATTCCGTTAAATATTTCTGTTGTAGCATTTCCTAGTATCTTTGGTCCTACAATTGTAAATATTGTACTTCCTATTGCAAAAATTATAACTACTATTAATCCAATTTTATATTTTGATAAATAATTATCTATTAATTTTTTTGTAGTCTTTTTGAAATCTTTTGGTTTTTCAGTTGTCTGACCTTTTCTCATAGGTCCACCCATTGGTCCTGGCATTTATTTTCCTCCTTTCCCATTTAATTCATCTTCTGACAATTGTGATAATGCAATTTGTCTATATGTCTCGTTATTTTCCAGTAATTCTTCATGTGTTCCTTGGCCTACTATTTTACCTTCTTCTAATACTATTATTTTATCTGCATTTAAAATAGTACTAATTCTTTGTGCAACTATAATTACTGTTTTATTTTCTGTTCTTTCTGCTAACGCTTCTCTTAATTTACTATCTGTTTTAAAGTCTAGTGCTGAGAAGCTATCATCAAATATAAATATTTCTGGATCTTTTGCAATTGCCCTTGCTATTGATAAACGTTGTTTTTGTCCTCCTGATACATTTCCTCCACCTTGAGCAATTGGATCTTGATATTTTTGTACTTTCGTATCAATAAATTCTGTGGCTTGTGCTATTTCTGCAGCTTTTACCATTTGCTCATCAGACATATTGTCATCTGCATATTTAATATTTGATTCTATAGTTCCAGAGAATAGTATACCTTTTTGAGGTACAAAACCTATTCTATCTCTTAAATCTTTTTGTGCTACATCTTTAACATTTACACCATCTACTAAAAGTTCTCCTTCTGTTACATCATAGAATCTTGGTATTAAATTAACTACTGTAGATTTACCACTACCTGTGCTACCTATTAAAGCTGTAGTTTTTCCTGGTTCGGCTGTAAAGTTTATATCTTCTAGTATTTCTGTATCTGCATCTGGATATCTAAATGAAACATTCTTGAATTCTACTAATCCTTTTTTGTTTGGGTCAAAACTCTTTGTTTCTGGTTTATCTTCAATGCTAGGTTCTGTATCTAATACTTCGTTAATACGTCTTGCTGATACTGAAGCTCTTGGTAGCATAATTGAAATCATAGAAATCATTAAGAATGCCATTACAATTTGCATTGTATATTGAATAAATGCCATCATATCTCCAACTTGTAATACTCCTGCATCTACTCTATGTGCTCCTACCCATACGATAAGAACTGTAATAGAACTCATGATGAACATTAGAAGTGGCATCATCATTGACATTGCTCTGTTTACAAATACATTTGCTTTCATTAAATCTTTATTTGAGTCATCAAAACGTTTTTCTTCCTTCTTCTCTGTATTGAAAGCTCTAATTACAGGAAGACCTGTTAAAATTTCTCTTGATACTTGGTTTAATTTATCAATTAAGTCTTGTAATTTTCTAAATTTAGGCATTGCTATTGCAAATAAAGTTCCTACTATAAATAGTATTGCAAGTATTGCTATACCTATAATCCATGCCATTGAATTATCACTTGAAGTTAGCACTTTTACAAAACCACCAATACCAATAATTGGTGCATACACAATAACTCTAAATAATATTGCTATTAATTGTTGTATTTGTTGTATATCGTTTGTGCTACGAGTTATAAGTGATGCAGTTGAAAATTGTCTTAGTTCTGCTGTTGAGAAGCTTAGAACTTTTTTGAATACTTTGTCTCTTAAAGTTCTTCCTAGTCTTGCTGCAACTTTAGATGAACATAGCATAATTAATACTGCTGAAACCATGCTTATAAATGCAATCCCAAGCATTTGTAAACCAGACATTAAGATGTAATTATTTTGTAATTTATCTGTATCTACACCTAAATTACTATAAACAGTTTTAACTGCACTAATTGCTGCTTGTTCTTTTAATGAATCAGACATTTGTGATACTGTTTCTTCATTTGTCACTGAACTATACTCAACAAGTGGAGAAATTAACAAATTTTCTAGATTACTTCTTTGTTCTTCATCAAGATCTTTTATTACAAATAAATTGTTTTCTTCTACGTTGTAGTCTTTACCTAAATATTTCTTGATAACTTTTTCTTGATAAGAACTTGGATTTTCTTCAACCAAGTCATAGTTTTCTAGTATTTGGTCGTCATCTTCAGTAAAGAACAAAAGATTTTCCATCTCGTCATCTGAGATAACTTCTGGTACAGCATCTTCTATTCCACCATATTGTATTCCCACATTAACAATTTTAGATGTATAATCTGGAAGTGCTAAATCTGTTGCTGCTTGAACACATAATAGAATAACTATGATTAATACTGTTGCCCATGAATTTTTAAGATTTCTTAAAACTTTTAGCATATTTCCTCCTTTTATTAAAATAAAAATTTTCTGTTATTTTGCTAATACCTATCTATTTTTTGCAAATATATATAACAAATATTTTACTATTATATATATTACGTTCACTTATTGCAATTACATATTATAGCGCGATTTCTATACTATGTCAATTAGTTTGTACCCTAACTTTTGTGAATTTTCTGTGAATTTAATAAATTAATTATTTCATCAATACTTTTTCTTGGTGTTGAGGCACCTGCCATAATTCCAACTTTATCACTTTTTACAATTTCATTTAATTTATCTTCTAATTCTTTATATGTTTCTATAAATATTGTATTATTACAATTCTTTTTTGAAATTTCATAAAGTTTAATTGAATTAGCACTATTTTTTCCGCCTATTACAATCATATAGTCCACATTAGAAGATATTTCTTCAGCTTCTTCTTGTCTTAATTTTGTAGCATTACATATTGTATTTCTTACTTCTATCGTTAAATCTTTATTTTCTTTTGCCAGCATCTCTTTAATTGTTTCTGTATATTTACTAAACTTTTCTAAACTAAATGTTGTTTGAGCTATTATAAGTAATTTATTAGTAGATGTACTTACTTTATTAACATTTGCTTTACTTTCATTAACTTTACCCTCATTAGATTTGTTAAGATTACCTTTATTAGAAAATTCATTTTTCAACTTTTCTACTACTTCTTTAATTTCTTCCTCTTTTTCTAAAACAATTCCTCTTCCGGCAAGTAAAGCTTAATGTTCCAATAGTTTCAGGATGCTTCTTTTCTCCCATTATTAGTATATTATATCCTTTACTGGCATAGTCTTCTACTATTTTATGAATTGCTAAAACATTTGGACATGTATAATCTAGTATTTCTATATTTTTATCTTCTGCCTCTTCATATACTTTCTTCTCAATTCCATGTGCCCTAATTATTAATTTTATTTTTGAATCTTTTACTAAATCAGTTACATTTTTATCTAAATTCTTGCTCGTATGAGTTTTATTTGTAATATCAGCTTCATTGTGCTCATCAATTTCATCAATGTTACTTATAAATATTATTCCTTTATTTTCTAAATCTTCTATAACTTGTTTATTATGTACAAGTTCCCCTAAGCAATACAATTTTTCATTTTTGTCTTCTGTCACTACTTTTTCTGCCTTTGTAACAGCCTCGCTTACTCCATAGCAAAATCCAGCTCTTTTACCTAATACTATCTCCATATTTATCACATTCCTTTCTTCCGTTACACTCTTAATCGTATTCATTGGCACTAAAATTTTAACATATAGAAATAATTATATCAACACGAATATAACTCACTTTACTTTTCTTCTATCATCTAATATAATTACATATGAACAATATTCAAGGATTGTTAAAAATGTAAATGACAAACAAAATTTTAAAAATAAGGAAGGAATTATTAAACATGCAAAGTTTAATTGTAGATAATAAAAAATTTGATGGAAAACCATTAAGCGAATTTTTGTATTTTAATTTTAATGGTCTTACAAAAAATACGTTATTCAAAGCTCTACGAAAAAAGGATATTAGAATTAATGATGTAAAAGTTAAAGAAAACAAACTAATTTATCTTGGTGATAAAATTACAGTATATATTATAGACAATTTATTATATAAAAACATTATTATTGAAAAAGTTTATGAAGATGATAATATTTTAGTTGTAAATAAACCAAATGATTTAGAAGTTACAGGTAACAATTCTTTAACATCGGTTTTAGAAAAAGAATATTCATACATATCACCTTGCCACAGACTAGATAGAAATACCACAGGTGTTGTACTATTTGCTAAGAATGAAGAATCATTAAATATTTTATTAAACAAATTTAAAAATCATGAAATTGAAAAGCATTATTTAGCAAAAGTATATGGAATACCTAAAGTAAATTTTTTAAAACTAAAAGCATATTTATTTAAGGATAACAAAAAATCACTTGTGTATATATCAGACGCACCAAAAAAAGGATATGTTCCCATTGAAACATCATTTACGGTATTAGAAAAAAATATTAAAGAAAATTATAGCATTCTTGATATTGAACTTCATACAGGAAGAACACATCAAATAAGAGCACATTTAGCTCATATAGGATTCCCAATAATCGGTGATGGAAAATATGGAATAAATGAAATAAATAAAAAATTCGGCTGTAAAACTCAAGAATTATGTAGCTATTCTCTAAAATTCAGCTTTACCTCAGATGCAGGAATTTTAAATTATTTAAACAATAAAAAAATAGCTCTTAAAAAAGAACTCTTATTCCAATAAAAACAAGAAATACTTTTCAAAAAGCAAAATTAAACATGGCCTTTGAAAGTATTTCTTGCTAATTTTTATCTATTTTATTATTCATTAGTCTCTTATTAATTCTTGGAATTCTTCTCCTGTGATTACTTCTTTTTCTAGTAATGCATTTGCTACTCTGTCTAATTTTTCTCTGTTTTGACGAATTAGATTTTGTGCTGTTGTATATGCATTATCTAATAATATTTTTACTTCTGCTCCTATTGCATCTCCGAATTTTTCTCCTAGTAGTTGTAATTCGTATGGGTCTTGGTCCGTATTTATTGATATTGGTCCTAGTGTTTCGCTCATTCCATATTTTGTTATCATGTCTTTTGCTATATTTGTTGCTACTTCTATATCGTTACTTGCTCCTGTTGATATATCATCTAACACTATTTTTTCTGCTGCTCTTCCACCCATTAATGCTACTAGTTTTTCTTCCATCTCTGTTTTTGAGATATAGCATTTGTCTTCATCAGATTTGTACATTGTGTATCCTCCAGCTACCCCCCTTGGTATAATTGATACTTCTTTTACACCTTTTTGTGTTTCTAGAGTTGAGCTTACTATTGCATGTCCTGCTTCGTGGTATGCTGTAAGTTTCTTGTCTTTTTCTGATATTACTCTACTTTGTTTTTCTAGTCCGACTGTAACTTTCTTTACAGCATCTTCTATATCTTTATTTGTTATTGCTAAATGACCATTTATTGTAGCAATTATTGCAGCTTCGTTTAAGATATTTGCTAAGTCTGCTCCTGTGAATCCTGCTGTGTCTTCTGCTATGCTTTTTAAATTAACATCTTCTGCAAATTTCTTTCCTTTTGCATGTATTTTTAGTATTGCTTCTCTTCCTCTCATGTCTGGAAGTCCTATTGTTATCCTTCTATCAAATCTACCTGGTCTTAACAATGCTTTATCTAGCATTTCTGGTCTGTTTGTTGCTGCTAATACGATTATTGTTTCATCTGTGTCGAAACCATCCATTTCAACTAATAGTTGATTTAGTGTTTGGTTGTTTTCTGATTCTGCTCCTCCTGAGCTGTTTCTTCTTGAACCAATTGCATCTATTTCATCTATAAATATAATGCATGGTGATATTTTTTTTGCTTTTTCAAATAGTTTTCTTACTCTTGATGCTCCAAGTCCTGCAAACATTTCTATAAATTCTGAACCACTCATTGATATGAATGGTACATCTGCTTCTCCTGCTATCGCTTTTGCAATTAATGTTTTTCCTGTACCAGGTTGTCCACAAAGAAGTACACCTCTTGGAATTTTTGCTCCCATTTTATTAAATCTTTCCGGATTTTTTAAGAAGTCTACAATTTCTATCATTTCATGTTTTTCTTCTTCTAATCCTGCAACATCATCAAATGTTGTTTTTGATTGTGTTGTTTCACTATCATATACTTTTCCTTTGTCTCCAAGTCCTTGCATTTTAAAGAACATAATTATTAATATTACTAAAAGTATTGTTGGTAAAAATGAAAATAGTGCTGATGATATACTTACCAAAACATTTGTAGGTTTTTGTATAAGGTTTATTTCATTGCCATCTTCAATTTTTTGTTGTATTAATTCTATAAAAGCTTGTGTGCTTGGAATTAATACATTTTTCTCTTCTTCTTCATCTTTTATTTTTATCTTTGCTGTTGTGCTTCCAACTGTCATTTCTATTTTTTCAACATTACCTTCATCAATTTGTTTTAATAGTTCTGTGTATGCCATTTCGTTTTCATCAAGTTGCTCTTCATCGTTTTTGTTTTGGTTTGTTGTGAAGTATATAATTCCTCCAATTACTATTAATAATATTAACAAGACTGCAAGTATAATATATTGTTTTTGCTTATTTTGTTTGTTTTTGTCTTTGTTTTTTTGTTTTTCTTCCATTAGTCTGCTCCCTTCTTCTCCTCTTTAAGCATTATCCCCTTCTGGCTCTTTATTTATACCTTCATTCTTTCTATTATTTTTCTTTTTTTCTTTTTCTTCTTCTTTGTCTTCGCCGTCTTCTTTATCTTTTTCTCTTTCGTTTCTGCGCTTTTCTTCTTCTTGTTCCTCTTTTTCCTTTTCTTCTTTTTCTTTTAATTCTTGTTTTACTCTTTCTTGTTCTTCTATTATTTTTTTTACTTCTATTTTTTTTTTTATAACCTCCGATTTAATCATAAGAATTGCAGTTATTATGTAAATTGATGCTATTGCTGTGTACATAACTTGGAAATATTTTATTGTAAATCCTGTAAAACTATTAATCAAAAAATATGCTATGTTTAAGATAATTGGCAATGTTAAAGAATATGCAGCAATATTATATACTGCCGTATGTTTTAGTCGTAATCCTGCTATTCTTGTAACTATATATGTTAAAACCACTAATAATAGTATATCTATTAATACTGTTGAGAAATATAGTATGAACATATATAATATTGCTTTTGCAAAGAACATTGCTAATGCCATATTTATATCTTGCCCTGAAAGTGCATTTAATATTGATTCTTTACTAATATTACTTAAATCAATATTAAATCTTTCGCAAATAGTTTTATAATCAATTTCGTTTGTATTATTTGAAAGTGCATCTTTCACTACTACTTTGTCTTTTAATAGTAGTATTCCATTATCAGAATTTTTTATTTCACTTATGGATTCTTGTATTTTATTTTCATCTTCAGATTGTGTATTTATTATAACTTTGGCTGAAATCAAGTTATTTATATCTAATGTTATAACATCTTCGCCGTTTTTTGGTACTACTTCAAGATTATCATTTTCGTATTCTATTTCTGATATTTGAGTATCTATATACATTCTAGATTTATTTATTAATTCATGTATTTGAAAAGTATATACTGCAGAAACTATAATACTAAACATTAGCATAAGTATTGCTATATAACCTATAGTTCTTCCTACTTTTTCAGCTGCTAAATCTTGATAACCATCAAAGTCAAAAATACTTGTCTTAAGTCTTTTAAAGAACGAGGATTTCTTCTTCTCCAACTTAGTTCTCCTTTCTATCTTATATCTTTTCTATTGTCATACCATCTTTTGTATCTTTTACAGTATATCCTTTATTTTTAATTTCATCTCTTATTTCATCTGATAATGTCCAGTCTTTTTCTTCTCTTGCTTTTTTTCTTTTTTCTAGTAATTCTTTTATTTCTTCAGGAATTTTTATGTTTGATTGTTTTTTAATATAATCTTCTGAATTTGCTAAATCTAATCCTAATACCTTATCAAACTCTAACATTAAATCTGCTAATTCTTTAGATTTACAATCATTTCTAGCTACTTCCCAAACTATACTCATTGCTAATGGTATATTTAAATCATCATTAATAGCTTTTATAAATTGATCTTTGTATTCATCTATTATACTTTGGTCTATTTTTTTACTTCCATCTTTGTGTTTTATATAACATTCTCTTAATCTGTTTAATGCTTTTTGAGATGATAATGCTCCTTCAAAAGTAAAGTTTAATTTTGTTCTGTAATGTGCTGTGTAGCAGAATAGTTTAAATGCCAAAGGTTCTATTCCTTTTTCTTGTAATTCTGATATTGTGTATACATTTCCTAAGCTTTTTGACATTTTTCCGCCATTTACTTGTAAGAATTCAACATGCATCCATGTTTTTGCTGGTATTTTTCCAAATGCACCTTTACTTTGTGCTATTTCGTTTTCATGGTGAGTTGGAATGTGGTCAACTCCTCCTGTATGTATATCAAATACTTCTCCTAAATATTTTCTAGACATTGCTGAACATTCTAAATGCCAACCTGGGTATGATGGTCCCCATGGACTATCCCATTTCATAATATGATTTGCTGGTGCTTTTATCCATATAGCAAAATCATATGGATTTCTCTTTTCAGGGTCTACATCTACTCTTGCTCCAGCTATTTGGTCTTCTAAGTTTCTATTTGATAATACTGGATATTTATCAAGTTTTGATACATCAAAATATATTGCTGTACTTGTTTCATATGCATATCCATTTTTCATTATCTCTTTTACAAACTCAAGCATTTCTTGAATATGGTCTGTTGCCTTTGCTATTATTTCTGGTCTTTCAATATGAAGTTTATCCATATCTTTGAAAAATGCTTTTGTATAAAATTCAGCTATTTCATAAGGGCTCTTATGCTCTTTTTTAGCTGCTTTTACCATTTTATCTTCGCCTTCATCAGCGTCTGATTCTAGATGTCCAACATCTGTTATGTTCATTACATGTTTTAGCTTGTATCCATTATATTCTAGAGTTCTTCTTAAATTGTCAACAAACACATATGATCTAAAATTTCCTATATGAGCATAGCTATATACTGTTGGTCCACAAGAATACATCCTAACTTCGTTCCCATGCATGGGAACGAAGTCTTCTTTCTTTCTAGTTAAAGTATTATATAATTTTATTTGCATACTAAAATCCTCCTGTTAGTTGTTTCCAGATCTTGCTCCTCTTGTAGCTGGGTCATCTGGATCTGTAGTTGGCTCTTCTGGTGTAGTTGGTTCTTCTGGGGCATCTGGATCTGTAGTTGGTTCCTCTGGTTCTGTTGGTTCTTCTGGCTCAGTAGCTGTAACTCTATTTACAGTAATAGTAATTGACTCTCCTCTTTCAAGCGTTTTACCACTGCTAACACTTTGTTTTAAAACTACTCCATTTGATTTGCTAGAATCTGATTCATATACAACATTTATATCTAATCCGCTTAATGCACTCTTAGCTCTTGCTTCTGTCATACCTACTACATTTACTACTTTTATAGACATTGTTTTTTCTGTATGTTCTGTACAAGTCCCAGTTATTTGGCTATACTTGCTTCCTGCACTTGTGCTCCAATTTGCATCGATTTCTTTTTCTGGTGTAGATAAATATGTTACTCTTTTAGTTTCTGGACAGTATTCTGTTGCTAATTTTCCTGATTCAGTACATACTGTTACTGTTTTGTGTCCGTCACATTTATCTGGTACTGTTCCTTCTACAAATACTGCTGTAGCTGTATGTGTACATTCGCTTGTCGCTAGTTTTCCTGAATCTGTACATATTTTCTTTTCTACTATATTGTCTGTTTCTTCAAATTTTGCTCCATCTAAGTCTGAATGTATATCATCCATTATAGATGACCATATATCCATTGCTGGGTTTCCTCCATATATTGTTTCTGGTGTATCATATCCATACCAAGTAGCTGCAGCATAATATGGTGTAAATCCGCAAAGCCATCTATCTTTATAATCTGTTGTTGTACCAGTTTTTGCTGCTACATCCATTCCAGAAATTTTACATGAAGTTGCTGTTCCACTTGTAACTGGTGCTGTTAATATATCTGTTAATACATATGCATTTCCTTCAGACATTACTCTTTTTGTTTCTTGTTCTGATTCTAATATAACATTTCCATTACTATCCTCAACTTTTGTATAGAATGTTGGTTCAATATATTCTCCACCATTTGCTATCATAGCGTAACCAGCTGCCATTTGAAGTGGTGAAGCCCCATGTGTTGAGCCACCAAGTGCTAAAGTTAACATTGAGTCTTGTTCATGCGTAAATTGAGGCATTCCTATTTCATTTAAGAAATCAACTGCAGTATCTGTTCCAACATTTGAAATTATTTTCATATTAACAACATTTGAAGAAACTGCAATAGCTTCTTTTACTGTAATTAATCCTTGATATCCCGTTGAGTTATTAAATGAATCTCCACCAAATTTTGTTGGCGAATCATCATATACTGTAGCTTCTGTTATAACATTGTTCTCTAATCCTGGTGCAACTGCTGCAAGTGGTTTCATTGAAGATCCTGGTTGTCTTTGTGATGTTGCTCTATCTAATCCATATGTTTTTGAATCTTCTCCAAGTCCTCCAACACATCCTACTACCTGACCTGTTTTATAATCTATTATAACCATTCCAGATTGTGAGTGAGCTCCTTCTTCAGCATCTGAACTTGTTGCATCATGTATATATTCATCTTTTAAGTACTCCTCTTCCATTCTTTCTTGAATGTCTGGATTTTCTGTTGTGTATATTTTATATCCATTGTTATATACTCTTGCTTCTGCAGCTTTTTGATCCAAGTCATATTTTTCCATCATGTCTTCTACTACTTCATTTATTGCTTCAACTTCTAAGAAAGATAAGTCTGATGAATTAGTAAAATTACCTTTTTTGAATTTTAATCCTGCATCTACCTCAGCTACAGCTTCATCATATTGCTCTTGATTTATGAAAGTGTTTCCATTTTCATCTTTAACTTCTAACATTTTTCCTAAAACTAATTTAGTTTTATTATTTATAGTTTCTGTTTTATCCTCTTCACCAAATGGATTATAGTAGTTTGGTGAATCATTTATTCCAGCTAAGAAAGCAGATTCTGCTAAACTTAACTCTTTGGCTGATTTATCAAAGTAATATCTAGCACCACTTTCTACTCCATATACGGTATTACCCATAAAGATTTCATTTAAATATAATTCCAAAATTTGGCTCTTTGATAGCATTTGTTCAACTTTATATGCACGAGACCATTCTCTAATTTTTCTTGCAATACTGTCATCATCATCATCCATTAAGTTCTTTACCAATTGTTGTGTTATTGTACTACCTCCAAAAGATGATTTTCCTCCATGAGTTATGTATGTAAATATTGCACCTGCTGTTCTGTATAAATCTATTCCGTTATGTTTATAAAATCTTTCATCTTCTATAGCAACATATGCCTTTGGAATATATTCCCCCATTTCTGATAATGGAATTATTTTTCTGTTTTCTTCACCACTTAATTCATGTAGTGCCTCTCCATTTACATCATATGTTGTTGAATTTTGCATTTTTATTACTAAATCTTCTTGTGTCATATCCCATTTGTCGCTAAAGAAAATTGCGGCAAATACACCTATTGCAGCTAACACTAGTAATATACATATTATGATAAATATTTTTATAAATTTACGTAATTTAGGATGTTTTTTTTGGTTCTTCCCACCATTTTTATTCTTTGGAGTTACATTACTACTATTTGAACCACTGCTTGCCCCAGTAGTTCTTTTTCTTGATTTTGCTGTAGCTTTTTTTGCTCTTCGAGATGGATTTATTTCATATCTTTTAGTTCTATCATTATCTATATCCATAGATAAACCTCCTCTTTAATTTACTATATATATTATATTAATATTTCATAGAAAATTACTCATTTATTATATAATATATTGTATAAAAAGAAAAGCTTTTTCAAAAATTTTTAATAAATCTTACATTAAAAGGACACATAGAAAATGTGCCCTTTTTTATTTGTTTTTCTATTTATTTTATTTGTGCCAAAAGGGTCTGTCCCCATTGACATTTTATAACATATCTTTCATATTTCTCATAAATATAAAACTCTCTATTAAATCCACAATTGCATATACTAAAATTATTACTCCTAGTGTAACTACTAATGCACCTGGGTAAAATGTAACATACATTCCTCCAACAATCATAGCTACTGCTAATACCAATACAAACGCCCATAATTTAGTATCTATTGTTTCTTTTAACCTAAAAGATAAAGTAAATCTCATAAATCCACTATATATAATCCAAATACCTATCATTATTCTTAATATACTTTCAATTGCACTACTGTATACTATTGTAACTAATCCTAATATTATTGCCATTAATCCCCATGCTATATCATTAGTAAATAAAGTAGAATCATTTCCTTTTCCTACAAAATAATTTATAAGTTTTATTACTCCAACTACTATAAAGAATACTCCAATTATTGTAGAAATAAATTTCATTGTAGTTGTTGGATAGCATATCATAATTAATCCAATTAATGCAAAGACAATTGATGTTAGTATAGATGTTAGTCCAACTTTTTTTATAAATTTGTCCATATTTTTTACCTCCTAGATTTATGAGTGTGTTCCAAATAGTATCCAACTGGCTACCAATGGAGTCTGTCCCCATTGGCACCTAGGCTGTTGTAACATTCTTTTTAGAATTTACTTTTTTGCTTTCTTTGTTTGCCTTTTTAGGAACTTCTCTATTATTATTTATTATTATTTTTGGTGGTTCTCCATTTGCTACAGTTTCTTTTGTTATAACACATTTTTCTATTTTAGGGTTTGAAGGTATTTCAAACATAATATCTCTCATTATTTCCTCTATAATAGAACGAAGTCCTCTAGCACCTGTTTTTCTTTCAATTGCTTTGTCTACAATTAGACCTAATGCCTCATCTTCAAACTCTAAATCCACATTATCCATTGCAAATAACTTTTTATATTGTTTAACTAATGCATTTTTTGGTTTTGTAACAATATCAATTAATGCATTTCTATCTAATTCTTCAAGTGTTGCAACGATTGGTAAACGTCCAACAAATTCTGGAATTAGTCCAAATTTTAATAAATCTTGTGGTAATAATTGTTCAAATACTTTGTATTTATCGATATCTTTGTTGCTTTCTATAACAGCACCAAATCCCATTGATTTCTTTCCAATTCTGTCTTTTACTATTTTTTCTAACCCTTCAAAAGCTCCACCACAGATGAATAGAATATTTGATGTATCAATTTGTATAAATTCTTGATGAGGATGCTTTCTTCCTCCTTGTGGTGGTACTGATGCAACTGTACCTTCTATAATTTTCAGTAGTGCCTGTTGCACACCTTCTCCACTTACATCTCTTGTTATTGAAGGATTCTCTGATTTTCTTGATATTTTATCAATTTCATCTACATATATTATTCCTTTTTGTGCTTTTTCTATATCATAATCTGCTGCTTGAATTAATTTTAACAATATGTTTTCAACATCTTCACCAACATATCCAGCTTCTGTAAGTGTTGTAGCATCTGCTATTGCAAATGGTACTTGAAGTATTTTGGCAAGTGTTTGTGCAAGAAGTGTTTTACCACAACCAGTAGGTCCTAATAACAACACATTACTTTTTTGAAGCTCTACATCATCTTCTTTATCCTTACTCTTATTATTGTTACTATTTATACGTTTATAATGGTTATAAACAGCAACAGCTAATGTTTTTTTAGCTTCCTCTTGTCCTATAACATAAGTATCTAATATTTCTTTTATTTCTGCTGGATTTGGTAATTCCTCATTTTCAGCTAAAGTATATGTCATTTCTGTATCTTCATACAAGTCATCTTCCACAATATTTGCACATACCCTTACGCATTCATCACAAATATATACTCCTGGTCCTGCAATAATTCTATCTACTTCATCTTGTGACTTACCACAAAAAGAACATCTTACATTTTTTTGCTTATTATTTGACATAATTAATTCCTTTCTCTTTTTTATTTTTTATTCATTCGTTTTTATTTTCTTTTATCCATAATACCATCAATAAGACCATACTCCAAAGCTTCTTGTGCTGTCATCCAATGATCTCTTTCTGTATCTCTTTCTATTCTTTCTATGCTTTGGCCTGTTTTATCGCTTAATAATTTGTTTAATTTTTCTCTTGTTTTTATCATATGGTCTGCATGTATTTTTATTTCTGTTGTTTGTCCTGCTATTCCATTTCCTCCAATTAGTGGTTGATGTATTAATATTTCTGCATTAGGTGTTGCAAATCTTTTTCCTTTTTCTCCATTTGCTAGTAAAACTGCTCCAAAGCTTGCTGCTAATCCTACACATATTGTAGAAACTGGGCATTTAATATAATTCATTGTGTCAACAATTCCCATTCCATCTGTTATTGAGCCTCCTGGGCTGTTGATATATAAACTTATTTCTCTATCTGGGTCTTCTGATTCTAGGAATAGTAATTGGGCTATAACCAAGCTTGCGGTTGTAGCATTTACATCTTCTCCTAAAAATATAATTCTATCTTTTAATAATCTTGAGAAAATATCATATGATCTTTCTCCTTTTGCTGTTTGTTCTATAACATATGGAACTAAACTATTTTTTTCCATAAAAAATTCCTCCTTATTCCTCTTATTTATTTTATATGTTTTTATTATCTTATGTGAATAATATTTATTTAATTTTGTTATATTTTATATCATAACGAACATATTTTTGCAAGTAATTTTTGTACTTTTATTTAATTTTTCACTTTATAATTTTTTTATACAACTTTTTACTATAAAGCATAAAAAGTTAGCGGTAAAAACATTTATTTTAAATAAATCTCATTTCCCCCTAACTTTTCTTTTTTTACACTATTTATTATTTTTTCTTTGCATTTTTTACTATAAAGTCAATAGCTTTTTCTGTTTTTAAGTTTTCAGATATGTATTCTTTTAATTGTTCATTTTCTAGAAGTTCTTCTTCTTTTCTACCATATTGTTTAGCCATTTCTTTAACTTTCTCTGCAACTTCTTCATCTGTAGCTTCTATTTTTTCTGTTTTTACAATTGCTTCTAATACTAGTCTTGATGTTATTTGTCTTTCAGCTTGTTCTTTAAATTCATTTCTCATATCAGCTTCTGATTTTCCAAGCATTTGCATATATTGATTTAAGTTTAATCCTTGATATGATAATCTTGTTTCCATATCTTTCATCATGTTGTCTATTTCTAGTTCTACCATTCCGTTTGGAATATCTAATTTAGCATTTTCGCAAACTGTTTTTATAGCTTCTTCTTCTGTCTCATATTTTGCTTTTCTTTCATTATCTGTGTCTAATCTTTCTTTTATGCTATTTTTTAATTCGTCTAATGTATCAAATTCACTAACATCTTTAGCGAATTCATCGTCTATTTTTGGTAATTCTTTTTTCTTAATTTCATGTAAAGTTACTTTAAATACAGCGTCTTTTCCAGCTAAATCTTTTGAGAAATAATCATCTGGGAATTTTACTTTTACATCTTTTACTTCATCGATTTTCATTCCAATTATTTGGTCTTCAAATCCTGGTATAAAAGTATTGCTTCCTATTTCTAATTCATGGTTTTCAGCTGAGCCTCCTTCGAATTTTACTCCGTCTATTGATCCTTCAAAATCTATAGTTGTGATATCACCTTTTTCTACTGGTCTATCTTCTACAGTAACTAGTCTTGCATTTCTTTCTGCCATATGACCTAATTCATGTTCTACATCTTTATCTGTAGCTTTGTATTCTATTTTCTTTATCTCTATACCTTTATATTTTCCTAGTTCTACTTCTGGTTTTGTTTCTACTGTTGCTGTAAATATTAATTCTTTTCCTTTTTCCATTTGAACTATATCAATATTTGGTCTGCTAACTGCTTCAATCTTATTTTCTTTGATTGCTTCATCATATATTTCAGGTACTAGTTCATTAAAAGCATCCTCATAAAAAATAGCTGAACCATATTGTCTTTCAACTAATTGCATTGGAGCTTTTCCTTTTCTAAATCCTGGTATATTAAAATATTTTGCTGTTTTTGAATATACCTTTTTCATTGCTTCTTCAAATTTTTCAGCTTCGATGTTAAATGTTATTTTTACTTCGTTTTTACCCTCTGTATTTTCTACTTTTACGTTCATATTATTCATCCTTTCATGATATATATTCTAATAAGCTTAATTATTATATCATATTTTTTTTAATTTGCAATAGTTTACATATTTTTTTATTGATTTTTAGTGGTTTCAATGCTTTTTACAGAGCTTGATATTATTTTTTACATTAATTAATGATTTTTAATCACTTATTTTTAACAAGTCAAAATTTAAATAATCTGCACTTATAAGTTTATATGTAACTTCTCCTATTTTTCCTTCCACTGCATCTTTATGTGCTTTTCCATGAAGATGACCATAATAGCATCTTTTTATTCCATATTTATTTAATATTTTTACAAATTCACTTTTTTCTGGTGCAGAAGCATATTCTTTAGTAATTGGTGGATAATGTAAAAATGCTACTATTTCTTTGTTGTTGCCATATTTATTAATTCCGTCATTAATTGATAGCTCTAGTCTTGCACATTCCCTCTTTATCATTTTGGAATCACACTCTGTATCTAATATATTCCATCCTCTAGTTCCTACAATTATTTTGTCTTCTACTAAATAACTATTGTTATATAGTATTTGTATGTTCTCCATGTGATTATCTTTTAAATATTCATTTATTTTTGTAAATGTGCCCCACCAATAATCGTGGTTTCCTTTTAATAATATCTTGTTCCCTGGTAATGAATTCAGGTATTCAAAATCAAGTTTTGTTTCTTCAAAATACATTGCCCAAGAAAAATCACCTGGTAGAATAACATAGTCTTCTTCTTTAACTTTTTGTATCCAATTATTTTTTATTTTGACTGCATGATTTTTCCAATTATCACCAAATACATCCATTGGTTTATTATTTGAAAATGATAAATGCAAGTCTGCTATTGCAAATATTGACATTTTTTATTCTCCTATTTTTAAATTTGGTACTGCATTTAATGTTAAATCAGATGTTACTCCTGAAATAAATCTATAATATCCTGCTGATGCTATCATTGCCGCATTATCTGTACACAATATAGGTTCTGGATAATATATTTTATATCCTTCTTTTTCTAGATTTAAAAACTGCTTTCTTATATATGAGTTTGCAGATACTCCTCCTGCTAATGCAATTGTTTTTATATCTAGCTCTTCTGCTGCTTTTATTGTGTTTTCTAACAAAATATCTGTAACATCTTTTTCAAAACTTGCACATAAATCAGCTTTATTAATATCTGGACTTTTATGATGTAAATTTATTATAGCTGTTTTAATCCCACTAAAGCTAAAATCTAATCCACTCATATGTGTTTTAGGTAGTGTAATATTAGGTTCTCCTTCTTTAGCAAGTTTGTCCACTTTAGGTCCTCCTGGATATCCAAGGCCTATTACTCTGGCAACTTTATCAAAAGCTTCTCCTATTGCATCATCTTTAGTTCTACCTAATATTTCAAATTTATCATAATCACAAATATGTACTAAATGAGTATGTCCCCCAGAAATTATTAAACATAAAAATGGAGGTTTTAATTCTTTATGTGATATGTAATTTCCTGCAATATGTCCCTCTATATGATTTGTTCCTGTAAGTGGCTTATTCAAAGCATAACTTAAACCTTTTGCATAAGACACTCCTACTAAAAGAGCTCCAACTAATCCTGGTCCACAAGTGCATGCAATATTATCTATATCATTAAATGTGATTCCAGCTTCTTCTAAAGCTTTTTTGGTTACATCAGAAATAGCTTCTATATGATTTCTAGAAGCTATTTCTGGTACAACTCCACCAAATTTTTCGTGTATTTTTATTTGTGAATTTATTATGTTAGATAAAACTTCTCTGCCATTTTTTACAACGGCAACAGAAGTTTCATCACAACTTGATTCAATTCCTAATGTAAGTATATCTTTCATTTTTTATTATATCTCCTAATTAAATAACTGTTAATCCAAACATAGCAGCACATAGATGTGCTATTCCGCTATATACAAGATTTATTAATGGTGAGATTATTAAGCTTAAAATTCCTACAATCCATAATGCTACAAATACAATTTCAAATATTTGGCCATGAGAATCTAACCAATTTTTAGCATTATATGGCAAAAATCCTCCTAGTATTTTTGAACCATCTAGTGGTGGAAGTGGTATTAAATTAAATATTCCAAGTCCTATATTTATGCTAACAATTGATTGTAAAATTATGTTTGTTATATATCCTGCCTGTGATACATAAAATTCAGGTGCAAATCTTATAATAGCACATGTAATAATTTCAAACACAAATGCAAGAACTATATTTGTTAAAGGTCCTGCCGCTGCAACTATCGCTTCTGCTTTTGCAAGTGAAATATTTCTGTTAAAATTTCTTGGATTTATCTCAACAGGTTTTCCCCATCCAAATCCAGCAAATATTAACATTATAGTTCCGAATACATCTAAATGCTTAAATGGATTTAAATTAAGCCTTCCTTGTCTTCTTGGAGTATCATCTCCTAATCTATCTGCTGCAAAAGCATGTGCAAATTCGTGAAATGTAATTGCTATTAATAATCCTGGTATTGATAAGAATAGGCTTAGCAGTCTTCCTTCACTTGACATTAATGACATTACAGAACTAAATAGCATTAATGCAATTATTAAAAATATTAATCTTCTATCTATATACATAAACTCTAATTTCCCTTTTCTAAAAATTTAAGTAAACACATCCATTTTTATACTATTTGTCATTTAAAGGTTTCATTGAGCAATTTTATAAAATGCTTGAAATCCTATTTTTCTAATAAATTTCTTCAATATTTTTGCCTTGAAA
>CALXNM010000009.1 GCA_944389745.1 uncultured Clostridia bacterium
TAAGAAAAACTATCGAAATTGATAATAATTTATATGAAAAATTAAAGGAATTATCAGAAAATGAAATAAGCGCATCGGTTAATCAGCTAATTAATGCATGTATAGAGAATTTAATTAAAACTAAAAATATTAAAATGTATATTAAACCTAAAGGAGAAATTTCTATTAAGCATAGTTTATTAATAAGAGAATCATTTGTAAAAGGATTAGAAGAACTTAAAGATAAATATGATATTTCAATTTGCAAGCTTGTTAATATGTCTATTTATAATGCATTAAATGAATATTATGCTAATAAAGATAAGCGATAAGCTTATCTCTATTATAAAAGGTTTTTTTATGTTTCCTTATATTATATGAGTAAGGAAACTATTTTTTTGCATCCAAACATATACCTTTGCCAAGTCCTAGAAAATACATCATACATATTTCATACTCATAAGATTTATGAAATAAATGATCATAATCTGCGAATAATTTTCTATATTTTTCTGGAATTTTTTCGATTTTATCATTTAATATTGTAATACTTTTGTTGATACTTTTAAAATCTTCTAAATCAAAAAGCTTATCACGATGTTCATCTAATATTGCATTAGTATATTCAAGGTCGGTTTTATCAATAAATGTTTCTCTCATAACTAATTATTCTCCTTATTTAAAATTTCATTTGTAAATTTTACTAAGCTTTTGGCAGACTTTGCAGAGCTAAGTATATAATCACCATTAATGCGAAAGAAGATAATTAAACCTAAGAGGTTATTATCGTTAAAGAGAGGGAATATCATTTGAGATGAATAATTATTAGTGTCATTTCTGAAAATCTTTAGGCATTGATAATTAAAAATACATAGTAATTCACTTTTATCAATATTATATGACTTCCAACTTTTGATTAAATCTAAAATTTCTTGACTTAGGTTACTACCCGCTGTTATGTAAGAGTAATCCTTATTTAATAGTTCCACTAACTGAATGTTTTTTAAATCAGTAATTACTATATTAGAATTACATACTTCTTTAGAATTTATGATATAGTTTTTAAGTTTCTCGGTGATATGCATAGAATCCTCCTTTCTTAAGATAATAAATATTGAAATTTTAAAATTTCAACAAGTATTATACAATTTATTCTTTAATAAGTCTAGCACAAAATAGTTGTAAAGTACAATAAATATTGCAAGTATTAATACGCAAATAAAAATTGTATAATTTATTAATGTTTTGGAGGAAAATAATGAAGATTAGAGATAAATTATACAAATACAATAATCCTATAATAACAAAAACAGTAAATATAGATGATAGCATTTATATGAAAATTAAAGAATTGTCTGAGGAAGTCTTTGATGCTACAATAAGTGAGATAATGAATGTGGCAATTGAAGAATATATTGAAAGAAATAATCCAAGTTTTTATGGGAAAAGTGAGGGAGAGACAGTGACTTATAGGGCAATTAGATTAAGAAAAGATAATATAAAAAAATTAAATGATTATTGTAGAAAAACAGGAATATCCTTCACAAGGTTAGTGAATGGAGCTCTGAAAGAGTTTATAGATAATCAATAAACATGAGATTATAAAATAAAAAGAATAGACTTTTTCTATTCTTTTTTTGTTTGTTATGAGTTTTAAAAAAGAAAATTTTATATTATTAGAATATATGGATTAATATTGACATTATATAAATAAAACTATATAATCTAATTGTCAAAAAAAGTCATAATATGTATAGGCATCCAAAATAAAATTTAGGGGGTAGTTTTATGAAAAAGGATGGTATGAGTAAAAAAAATTTATGGCAGAAGACCATTGCGTTACTGTGTGTAATTGTGATGGTCTTTTATTTTTTGCCAATGAATGTTTTTGCGCTGTCTATAAGAGAAAATATAGAAGCACAAAACAATTTAGGAACCAATGAGGAAACAATTTCGCAAAATATGGAAGCAATTGATGTTTCAAAAGAATTTAAGAACAAAAAGATTTTGAAAGAGGATGTAAATGCGAGAAAATCAAATGAAAAACACTATATATTAGAGGATGGAACAAATGTTGCAGCTATATTTTCATCAAACATACACTATAAAGAAGACGGAAAATATGTAGATGTAGATAATACCTTAGAAGAAAAGAAAGACACAAAAGAAACTTTTAAATTGCCAGAAGAAACTTTGAAAAAAGAGAGTAATTTGACAGCTAATAATAACATTTTAAAGAATGCAAAAGATACAATAATGCAGGCAGTAGAAGATAATGTAGAAACAAAAGTATATGAAAATAAGCAAAATTCTTTTAAAACAAAATTTAGCAATAAAACAAAGAATTTTCAAATAGGAAGCTTGACAAGTGAAGGAAATACTATAACTTGGAGATTAAAAAATTCAGATTATGCAAGGGTAAGCATAAATAATCCAAAAGAAAATACTAAAATAATACCAAATGAAACAACAGTGAATGATATTTCAGTAAATCAAATTTCTTCTAATATCAAATACGATGAAATATTGCCAAATGTTGATATAAGTTATGTACTAGCTCCAGAGCATATTAAAGAGAATATAGTTTTAAACAATAAAGAAAGTATAAACAATAAATTAGTCTTTGAATATGAAACTGATGGGTTAAAAATGAAATTGCAAGATAATAATGATATTATAGTATTTGATAAAGATGAAAAAGACATAAAATTCACTATAAAAGCGCCATTTATGTATGACGGTAAATTAGAATTTACAGATAAAATTGATGTTAAATTAGAACAAGAAGATGAAAAATATATTATAACAATAGATCCAGATAAAGAATGGTTAAATGATGAAGAAAGAGTATTCCCAGTAGTAATAGACCCTACAATTCAAACATCTTTATATGTACAAAATATAAATGATACTTTTATATATAAAGGTGATACAAACAATACAACTAGACACGAAGCTCATATTTTGAGAGTGGGTAATGGATCGGGAAATGGTAAGTCTACAAGATCTTTAATTAAATTTTCTTTACCAGCTTTAAAGAGTGGAGATCAAATAATAGCAGCAGAATTAAATATATGTAATTATCCAGATACTGACGAATGGACGCCTCCAACGGATGAAAGAGTGTTAGCAGTTCATAAAATGACAGGTAGCTGGACAGCTTCAAAAGCAAACTGGTCTAATACATCTACAATATATGATAAAAACGTGGCGGATTTTGTAAAATATAAGTATAGCAAAAGTGAATCAATTAAGGATTATAAATTTGATATAACTAATATTGTAAAAGATTGGTATACAAATGGCAAAAATTATGGAGTGATGATTAAAGAATATAAAGAAAAAAGTATTAATACTGGAAGCGATGCATATTTTTTCTCCGCAGATGTAAATGTAGATTATACAAATTGTAGGCCTCAAATTCTTATGGCATATAGAAATCAAACAGGCATAGAAGATTACTTGAGTTATCACACGCAATCTATTGGAAGAGCTGGGGATGTTTATACTAATGATTATAATGGAAATTTAACATTAATACATGAAGATGCTAAAACACCGGGTGATAGATTACCAGTTACAATAAGACATGTATATAATACAAATGAAAAAGATACAGATATTGGTTATGGTAAAGGTTTTAGATTAAATTTATCTCAAACGCTTGAAGCTACAAAGATAGGTGGTAATGAATATTTAAAGTATATTGATGAGGATGCAACGGCACATTATTTACTAAAAGACACAAGTACACAAGTCTATAAAGACGAGGATGGTCTGGGCTTGACGGCAGAGAAAAGTGGAAATAATGTTGTTATGAAAGATAAAAGCGGAAATAAAATTACTTTTGCAAAATATGCAAGCGGAAATAAGTGGCATCTAAAAGAAATTGTAGATACAAACAAGAACAAAATTACTTTAACGTTAACAACTAGTGGTAGTAAGTATTTAATTTCAAAAGTTACTGATGGTGCAGGTGATAGTATATCAATTTCATATTCATCTGGTAAGCTAAATAAAATTACTGATAAAGCTTCAAAAACTTTGACATATACATATAACACAACAGGTAATTTGAGTAATATAACTTATTCAGATGGGAAAAAAGCATCATATACATATGGTAGTAAAAATGAATTAAAAAGTGTAAAAAATATAGATGGAGGCTACATTAATTATGCATATTATCCGGGTAGTGTTTATAGAGTAAAAAGTATTACGGAATATGGAACTAATGGAACAAAAGGTAATTCGCTAACAATTACTTATGGAGACAATTTGACTAAATTTGTAGATAATAAGGGTTATGCAAACAATTATACTTTTGATAACTATGGGCATTGTATTACAATTGCTGACTTTGGAAAAGATAAAGAAAATATTGATAAGGCTTATGGAAAGAAATATTTATATGGAACAGAAGGTAATACGAATAATAAATTAACATTAGAAAGTAAATTAGTTTCTGTTAAAGAAATAGGTAATAATCTTATAAAAAATCCAAATTTTGATAGTGGTGAAACAAGCTGGGTAAGAAATAACCTGGCTACTGCAGATAAAGTCGTTTCATCCGATGGAAATAAAATGATAAAAATAACTGGAGATCCCAATACTCCTAAAAATTTTAGGCAAACAGTCAAAGTCACTGGTAAAAAAGGTGACATCTTTACACTTTATGGTTGGGCTAAGTCATTAGGAATACCAAATGAAGTAGAAGAAAAAGATGTAAGTTCTAGACACAAATCAGCAAGGATTTCAATACATATTTTTAAAACAGATGGAAGTGTTCAATATGAAAATGCTATGATAGTTAATGGAACTGAGGGATGGCAGTTTATTTCAAAGCAAATTGTAGCCAATGGAGATTATAATGAAATTAGAGTATATTTAATGTTTAATAGAAATGCCAATACAATTTATTATGATAATATTGGATTGTTTAAAGAAGAGTTTGGAGAAAGTTATCAGTATGATAAGAATGGAAATATATCTAGTTCTCAGGATTTAGCCAAAGAAAATTCGACTTTTAAATTCTCAGGAAACAATAATTTATTAGAAAATATAAATCCAAAAGGTGGAAGTTTTAGATATGAATATGATTATAACAATAAAAATAGACTATTAAATGCAAGCGATACACAAGGAAGAGATTATTCGTTCGAATATGATAATTATGGTAATACAAAATCAATTAAAACTAAAGAGGGTAAAAAATCTGATTTGATAGAAGATGGAAAAACATATTTTATTCAATCGGCATATAGCAATAAATATTTTGATATTAAAGATGAATCTACAAAAGATGATGCTACATTACAACAATGGAGCTTAGATTTAGACAATTTAAATCAGCAGTACACATTAAATAAAGTTGATGAGGAATATTTTAAAATTGTTCCAAATCATGTTAAAGATAAAGCTCTGTGTTATGATGCATCAAACGGAAATAACGTTATTCAAAAAAATTATAAAGATGAGGATAAATTTAAATGGAAAGTTATTGAGAATAATGATGGTAGTTATAGATTAGAAAATAAAGAAAAACCAGACTATGTTATATCTTTAAAAAATAATTCAACGTCAAATTCTGTGACTTTTATACTTGAAAAGTGGAATGGAAAGTTAAGTCAAAGTGTTTACTTATATAATAATTCTAAAAAAGATGAAATTGCTGATAGAGACATACTTGAAAGTGGAGAAGTTTACTATATAAAATCTAAAAATAGTAATTTATATCTTGAAATAGAAAGTGGCGACGAATATGCGATGCTACAACAAAAGGAGTTTAAAGAAAATGATAAAAAACAATTATGGAGAATAGTACGAGAATATGATAACGTTTATAAAATAATTTCATTAGGAACTACAAATGGAAAAGCTTTATATCCTAAGGGAGAAGTAAATCAGCAAGAACAACTTGTTGGAGTAAAAACATATAAAAATTCAACACCTCAAAAGTGGGCTATTACGAAAAATGAGAATGGTACATATAGTATTGCAACAATGATGGAAGGAGATACTAGATATTTAAGAGCAAAAGGTAATAGTAAAAATTCTGGTGTGAGAATTGTTATGAATACTTCTGGAGATCAATATTATCTTGAAAAAGCAAATATGGTAGTAGATATTGATAATAACGATACCTATACAATAAAAAATAAAAACAGTAATCTATATATTAGTTATAATGGAAATTCAATTTCACAGCAAAAGAAAAACACAGAGAATATTCAAAACTGGATATTACAAAAAGAAGATAGAGGATATTATAGTAATAGAAATGAAAATGATAAAAATAAAGTACTTAGTGTTAAAAGTGATAATACAATACAATTAATAAGTTCAACAGGGGCAGATACTGAAAAATTTGAGATTGTTCCTACTGGAAATGGAACATATACGATTAGACCTAAAGGCAATAAAGGAAATAATTGCCTTACAATTAAAGATGCTTCTAAAGAAGAAGGAGCAAGTGTTATTAATAGTAGTGTAACAGAAAAAAATGAACAATACTTCTATATAAATAAGGTAAAGGAAAATGGTGATGATAAGTATATAGAAACTAAAGCGTCTTATAACGATAATGGAAATTATATGACAAAAATAGAAGATCAATTAGGAAATAATGTTACTTACGAATATGATGAGTCTAATGGATTAGTTAAGAAGGTGACTGATGCTGAAGGTAATGAAATTACTTATGAATATGATGGTTTGGGAAATCTTATAAATATTAGTGCAGATAATGGTAATAATACACATTCAAACACATATACTTATGAAAATGATTTATTAACTGGTATACAACATAATGGAACTAATTATCATATATCGTATGATGAATATGGAAATCAAAAAAATGTAAAAGTGGAAGATGCAAATTTAATAACTAATACATATGAAAGTAATAATGGAAATTTAATTAAAAGTACATATGGAAATAGTCAAACTGTTAATTATACTTATGATAGGTTCGATAGAATAACTTCTAAAGAATATAGTAATGGAAAGTATACATTTTCTTATGATGGTAGAGGTAATTTAAAAAATATTGTTGATGAAATTAATAACAATACAACAACTTATACTTATGACTTGGCGGAACGACTAACCAAAGAAGAAAACACAAATGGTTATCAAGCTGAGTATGAATATGATAAAAACAGTAATATATCAAAAATTAATGACAAACTAAATAATGATTCAAAGATAACAATTTATAATTATGATTTAAACAATTATTTAAATAGTATAGATTTATATAATGGAGCAAATATTATAAATCATTATGACAAGCTTCAAAGAATATCACAAAAGGAAATTAAGACTAATAATGGTTCATATTATATTAATTATGAATATATAGATATAAAAGATTCAAATAAAACAACCACTCAAATTAAAAGCATTTCTAATAGTAAAGGTGATAAGATTAATTATACATATGATAAAAATGGGAATATAAAAACTATAAGTAATGATTCTAATATATTACAAGAGTATTATTATGATAACTTAAATCAATTGATAAGAGAAGATAATAAAGAGCAAAATAAAACTATAACATATAGTTATGATGAAGGAGGAAATTTAACTACTAAAAAAGAGTACCAGTATACTAATGAAGATATTAAAGCAGATCCAACTAAAACAATAAATTATACATATAGCAACGAAAATTGGAATGACCAATTAACGAAATATGATGGAAAAGTGCTTACTTATGATGAAATTGGAAATTTATTAACATATAATGATAATACATATACTTGGCAAAATGGAAGAGAATTATCAGGGATAAATAACAGTAGAACAGGCAGTACAATTTCATATAAATATAATAGTGATGGAATAAGAACTTATAAAAACGTAAATGGAGTTGAAACGTACTATTATTTAAGAGGAGACAAAGTAATATACGAAAAAACAAATGATAATATTATATATTATATGTATGATGAGAATGATGAATTAATTGGTTTGACATACAATAACTCTACTTATTACTACAAAAAGAATTTACAAGGTGATATAATTGGAATACTAGACGAAAATTTGAATGATGTGGTAAAATATTCATATGACAGTTGGGGTAAAGTATTAAATGTTCTAGATGCAAATGGAAATGAAATTACTGATTCAAACCATATTGGAAATATAAATCCATATAGATATAAAGGTTATAGATATGATAATGAAACCGGTCTATACTACTTACAAAGTAGGTACTATAATCCTGAATTTGGAAGATTTATAAATGCTGATGCGTTGTTGAGTACTGGGGATACCGTTTTATCTCATAATATGTATATGTATTGTAATAATAATCCTATTAATATGGAAGACGGTTCTGGTGAATTCGCTCTATCCGCGATATTTGGGGGAACAGCTATCGCTGCCCTAGCTAAAGCTGTAGCTGCTACTGTTGCAACTTTCGCTGGATTAGCTGCGGCCGATAAAGTAGCAACAGAAGTGAAAAAGAGTACAAAAAAGGAAAAGAAAAATAATACTGTTTACCGATTAAGAAATAAAACAACAAAGAAGGTAGAATATGTTGGAAGAACGGTCAATATAACTGCTCGAAAGAATTACCACAAGACAACAAAACCGAATCATGAGTTTGAAGTAATTGCAACAAATCTGACAAGAAAAGAAGCAAGAGGGTTAGAACAAATTTATATTATTGAATATAGTACGAAAAATTATTTAAACAAAATAAATGGAATAAGTCCGAAAAACAAAAAACTAGAGTTGTATATGGAAGCAGGAAGGACTGTTGCGAAAGCGTTGGGAAATATTGTTTCTGACGAAGCTCTATATTGGACCGGAAATTAGGAGGAAAGTATGGGAGTTTTTGGAATCAAAATATATGACGATGATATGGCTTTAGATGTTAAAGAAGAATATTTAGAAAAATTAAAAAAGGGAATAGATAATGAAAAGGCATTAAAAGAAATTATTGAAGAAAATAAAGATTATATAGAAGATATAGATGAAGGGCCAGTTTTCTGGATTGCATTAGCAGATACAATGTGGAATGAGGGAAGATTAACTGAAAAAGTAAAAAAAGAAGCCATAAATGCTATAGATAAAAATTTAATAAAGTGGAAGGATGAAGTAGATGAAAAGGAATATAAATTAAGAGAAAAAGAATTATTAAAATTCAAAGATAAAATAAATAAAGAAATGCCCAAAATGAAAATACATGCTGAAACTAAAAAGAAACTTACAAAGAAAGACGAAAATAAAAAATATCAATGGAATATTGGTGATGTGTATGCATACAAACTGGATAATGAAAAAGCAAAAGAATTAAATCTTAATGGTAAATATTTAATTTTTAGAAAAATTGAAGAGGGTTTAGATAATGGAAGAGGTATTGCAATTATAACATATGTACAAATTACAAATAATGAACAATTACCAAAAAGCAAAAAAGATTTAGAAGAACTACCATATATAGTAATATCTAATTGGGGAAATGTAAGACATGAATACAGAATTGAATTAGTCAATATATCACAAAAGTTTATAAAAGATGAATTGATATATTTAGGAAATTATTTAGAAATAAAATTACCAAAAGATGAGCACATAGTAAGTAATAAAATAAATATACCTTGGTATAAAATTAATCAAATTGATCTTTTATTGCACGATTATAAAATTTTAGGGACTAATAAAAAACCAGTTTATTATGAGGTTGACCCTAGAGATATAGAGGATTCAAAAATTAGATTCTTGATGAGAGTTAGATATTATGAAGAAAAATTAGAAATAAAGCCACCAAACGACGCAATAGTAAAAGATGATCCGCTTCTATATATTGCTTTAGTAGATTCAATGATGATAGGTGGAATTGTATTAAATCCAGTAGGACCATTAACGGATGAAATGAAGCAAGAAGCATATAAGAGGATAGAAATACTTAAAAATATTATTAAAGAAAGGGAAGATAAAACTAAAGAAGAAAAATTAAAAATACTTGATAAATTAAAGAACAAAATAGAAAACTTTGATTCAAAGGACAATTTTTATTTTAATTTCTAATGGAAAAATAAAAATTATCATCAATTAATTTAAGGAGAAAAAGATGAAACAAAATATTAAATTAATACATGATGGAATTATAAAAAATTATAAAGTAGACTTTAAAAGTAAAGATATAAAATTATATATTGAACCAAGTACTTCTTTGGTAACAAAGTTAGGGCATTCAAATGGTAAAAAAGAAGAAATTGTACTTACATTTAAAGAAACTTTTGCACATAAATTTATACATGAATCCATGACGTTAGAAAATATTTTATTGGATATTGATATGTCTAATATATCAGTTTTTGTAAAATACCACAAAGAAGAATTAGAAGATTCTAAGGAATATGGTTGGCCGATGTTATTCAATTCAATAGAAGAATTAGAAGAAAAATTGAAAAAAGAAAAATATAATTATTACGATATATATTCAAGTCTAGGCATGTCTGGGTGGATAGTTGCTAAGGATATGACGATTGAATATTAGGTAGATGTTTATAAAAAAGCTTACATTTTGTAAGCTTTTTTATATTATAATAGGCACGTCATTTATCTCGCAAAATCTGCTATGTTGTAATATAAAATAAATATAATAACTATTTATCCTCTATTTGCCTTATATAAATAGTTTACTATTAGATCAGCCAAATAAGATATTGTTATTTCATAAGCAGAATTATAATTATCAAAAATAGAGTATAGTAATTCCTTATCCATAAATCTTTTAGCACTAGATAAAGAATTATCTATACTCCATTTTATTTGCATTGGTGTATAAAATCCGCCTAATTCCAAAGCGACAATATTATATAATTGTTTTAATGATAACTTGAAGTTTTTTCTTTGATATTTTGAATATATTAATTCTATAAAGTTTGATGTTCCAGAAGAAGATAAATTAAAACCTAGTTGAGACAAAATGTTTCTTATAGTTTCTTTAGAAGATACTAAAATATTGTTTTCAAATATTTCTTGAGCTGAAAATATTGCTTGTTCATATTTAAATGGTTTCGGTAAAAGACGATATATATTAGAAAAATCATATAAATTAGAGACTAATTCTTTTGAGCAAGATGTAACAATTATATTTTTTCTATCATCTTTATTTTTTAAGTTTTTCAAAACACCTAATCCGTTTATTTTAGGCATGTCTAAATCTAAAAATAATACATCTGGTTTTTTATCTAAATAATTATCGATTGTTTCTTGACCTGTAGTAGCAGTAGCTACTATTTCAAAATTTGTTTCATTTGTTATATAGTTACTAAAACTTTGTAACTGTTTTTCGTCATCTTCGGCGATTATGACTTTAATCATATTAGCCCCCTTAATATAAAACAAATTTCAAAGTAATTATAGCATTATAATGCTATAATTACAACACTTTCAGAAGTAATTTTACATAAAAAGTGGTAAAAAGTGGTAACATTTACTACCTTTTACTACTTTTATAGAAAAAAACTTAAAATCGTTTTAATATTACTTCTAGGACAAAGTCTATAAGTAAGGAAAATTATTAATTCACATTAGAAAAATTTTAAAGTAACTGATGAGAATATTAATTAATTTTTATTTATAGACTTTGATTTTTAGGAGGTGTAAAAATGTAAATAGTGTTTAAAGTAAAAGATAATTTAATAATCTTTCTTTACTTTTAGACATTTGTCCAATCTAGAATGATTGGAGAGAATGAAAATTGGAAAGAAAGTATTATTTAGTAGAGAATTTATCAAATGAAGAGAAAAAATATTTGAAAACATTAATCTTAAATGTAAGAAGAAAATACATAAGAGATAATTATAGTTTTATAAATAATAAAAACTTAGGTTATGGTGAATTAGATATAGAAGATTCAATATCTCTATTCGACACTCTATTGTGCAAATTTGAAAAAGAATTAAAATCAGCTATTGAATTTGAAAAATTAATATCAAATGAAAAATTATACAAAATTATAAGAGCATTGTCTTTAAAGGAAAAGATGATGCTCTTTTATTTGTATAAGGAAAATAAAAAAATAGAAGAAGTTGCTTTATTAATTAATGTTAGTAGAGCCACAGCATTTAGAATGAGGCAAAAGTTATTAGACAAAATATTAAGAGAGTTTTTTAAGGAGGAAAAGTAAATGTTGTTCAATAATTTTAAGTTAGAAGATACAGAAATATTGAAGATAATAAAAGACTATGAACCATTAATCAATAAAAATTCTATTATAAATGCAAAAATTGACGAGGACTTAAGGCAGGAAATCAATTTGGCTATATATAAAGAATTGAAAAAAAATAAATAAATTTTGGAAAAATGAGATTTTTTTGAGATTTCTTGGACTTCTATTAGTAGAAAGCTGAAGTAAGGGAGGTGTACTAATATGGAGTCCGAGAAAAGTGATTTAATTGAATGGAAAGATGCTATTTCGTATATGCAAATTGCAGTTCACACATTACAGAATAGTGCAACAGAGATAACACCAAAAACAATTAAAAGCGAAATGGAAATGCTAAGAAAAAAATTTGGAACAAATGAAATAAGAAGACTAGCTGGAATAATACTTAAAAGAAGATAAAAGAATGAAGAAAAACATACAAAAGGAAAAAATAGAGTTTTGCTCTATAAATTTGTTATGCAAAAAAATTGTTAGTAAAAAGTTGCAGTATATATTATAAATAAGAGGTGTTTCTGATGAATATTAAAGAACAAGTATTAAATTTATTCTTTATTGAACATAAAAAACAAAAAGAAATTGCTGAGAAACTAAATATTCCAAAATATACTGTATCACGAATAGTTACAAAAGATGATAGGTATATAAAAGAAAAAGAAGAACGAAAAAATCAAAGTACAATCAATAATAAAAACAAAACCATTGAATATATTTATTCTAAAAGAAAGCAAAAGAAAGTTGATGAATATGATTCTGTAAAAAAAATGCATATGCAGGCAGTTATGGAATTATCAGAAAAAAATAAACCTATGAACAATAAGGCATATAGAGACTGGAATCCCTCTATATATAAATATAACGAAAGAAGTAAAAATTATGTATTAAAAAAAGGAATTAATGTAGGGGCTGATGTACCAAAGAAAATAAAATGGTCTTAAGTTAAAATAGTGTGGTTATTGAGGATGATGATATGGAAATTATTATAAATTCATCCACTAATGAAAAATCTACGAAAAATATAGCTTTTATAAGAGCTTTATTAATTAAGTATTCAATAGAGAACTTAGAAATAAGCTACAGTCAAAAAGAACAATTGAGAAAGAAAATATTAGAATATTTGAAAAGTTCTTGAATATAAGCTTAATGAGAGTTAGAATAGCAAAAACTTATAAAAAGGAAGATGTTTAATGAAAAAACATATTTTAATTTTTATTTATTCAAGAAAATCAAAATATACAAATAAAGGTGATTCAATAGGAAATCAAATAGAATTAGCAAAAGAATATATAGAATTACATTATCCTAATAGTGAGTATGATGTTGAAACAAAAATTTATGAAGATGAAGGTTTTTCAGGTGGCAGTATAGATAGACCAAACTTTCAAAGAATGATGAAAGATGAATTAAAATATCACGCAGATATTTTAATATGTTATAGGTTAGATAGGATTAGTAGAAATATATCAGATTTTTCTAATCTAATGGAAGAATTGAAAAAATACAATACTGATTTTGTATCTATTAAAGAACAATTTGATACTAAAACTCCCATGGGAAGAGCAATGATGTATATTGCATCAGTCTTTGCTCAACTTGAAAGGGAAGTTATTGCGGAAAGAATTAGAGATAATATGCACGAACTTGCAAAAACAGGTAGGTGGCTTGGAGGATCAACGCCTACTGGTTTTACAGCTGAGAAATATGATTTAGTTCAGGTACTTGAAAAAAATACTGATAATCTACTAGAAAAAAAGGTAAAAAAAGCTTGTAAATTGGTTGAAGATAAAAACGAAAAGAAAATAATATTGGATATGGCAAATATATTCTTGAAAAAGAAATCATTAACAGGTGCAGAAACTGAACTAATCAATAAAAATATTCTTTCTAGAACTGGAGTGTACTTTTCTACTGGAAGAATTAGAGCTATACTTACTAATCCTGTATATGCAACATACGATGAAGTAACTGAAAAATATTTTAATGAAAATAACATTGAATTATATGTAAGTGATGAAAAAAGAGGTAAATACGGTAAATATGGATTGATTGCTTATAATAAAACTGATTATGGAACGATAAAAGATAAATCAGAATGGATTGTTGCAGTTGGTGAACATAGTGGTTTTTTAAAAGGATCAGATTGGGTTAAAATTCAGGATATTATAGATAAGAATAAAGAAAAAAGATATCGCGCTAGTAATCGTACTAACAAAGCTCTTTTATCAGGATTGTTACGCTGTAACTGTTGTGGTTCATTTATGAGACCAAAAAGTACAGGTAACCAACCTAAAAAAGCTAATTATAAAAGATATTACTATACTTGTGAGCTAAAAGATAGGAGTAGAGGCTCAAAATGTAATGGAAAAAATATAAATGGAATTGTTTTAGATACTGAGATAGTCAAAAAATTAAAAGAAATTTTTGTTCCTAATTCTGAAATTTACAACGAACTTAAATCAATGTCAGTATCTAAGAAAGACACTATAAAAAGTAAAGGTGAAGAAATAGAGATTTTGAATAACAAATATAAGAAAAATAATACTGAAATTCATAATCTAGTTGAAAAATTAAAGTATATTGATGTAAGTATCATAAATGTAGTTAATGATGAAATAAAAAGACTTCAACAAGAAAATAATGCTATTCAAAAGCAAATAACATTTTTACAAAAAGAGAATGAAAATCTTAAAGTCGAAGAAAATTTTGAAAAAATAAGCAGTAAATTAGTTTTAGATATTATAGATAATTACTTTAATATATTTGATGAATTAGATATAAAATTAAAAAAAGATATTTTAAGAATTCTTGTTAAAGATATAAGAGGAAATGGAGAAAAGGTAACAGTTAATTTATTGAATACAAATTTTGATGCAGAAAGAAAATCGCTTTTATTTGATAGTTTTAATAAAATTGAAGATGTATCAAGTTCGCCAACAGAAAACAATAGCAATTGCGACAGTATGCTGACTGCGAACTCTTTAAGTTCGTCAATAGAATACGATAGCAGTTGCGACAGTCATTATGAATAGAGTTCATGCAACTGAAGGAGAGTATTCTAGAGTGTCACAAGGTGGCAACATTAGAAATATAATATTTCAAGAAGGTCAATTTGATTGTGTTAGAGAAACAATTAATGGTCAATATAACCCACAAAATATATATAATATGAATCCGACTGATGTACATTATGAAATAGCTGATTGGGCTCTATCAGGTAATAAACTAAATGAAATAGGAGAATGCTTATGGTATTTAAATCCTATTAGACCTAATTGTGGCTCTACTTTTCCGTCAAATGGCTCAGGGGTATTTCACACTAGACTTGGTATGCATTGTTTTTACAAACCAACAAGTACATATGCAAATACCTAAAAAGGAGGTTATTATGGAAGAAAACTCAAATTCCGAGACACAAGAAAATAGAAATGTTGTTATAAGTGGAGATTCACCAGAATTGCTTACAAATAATATATATACGCCAGCATTTCTTAGAGAAAACATAGGAAAACTTATGAGGGTTGAATTTTTAATTGGTACAAATAATTTAGTTGATAGAATTGGTATATTAGTTGATGTTGGTGCAAGTTATATATTGCTTAGGTCCTTAGAAAGTGATACTATAACTTATTGTGATATTTATGCAATTAAATTTGTAACAATATCAAATAATAGAATATACCCAATTAATTTTAATCCTAATAATGGATATGAATTTAATAATAGTAGTTTTTTAAACAATCAAGTGAGTAATATGAACAATATGAGTAATCAAAATAATAATATGTATAGATATTATTAGAAAAAACTTAAAAAATGCTTGTACTTTCCTTAATTTACCTATATAATATATGTGTTAATTCTTAAAGGTAAAAGGGAGGTACTTTTTTATGTCATTTATAGACGAATTAAAAGATAAAGCAAAACAAAACATAAAAACAATAATACTCACAGAAAGTGAAGACAAAAGAGTATTAAAAGCAGCAGAAGATGTAATGAAAGAAGGATTTGCTAAAATCATCCTTATAGGAAATAAAGATGATGCTGAAAAATTAGCAAAAGAAAACAATATAGATTTATCAGGAATAGAAATAATAGACCCTGAAACATCAGATAAATTTGATGAATATGCTAATGCTTTTTATGAATTAAGAAAGGCAAAAGGTATAACTCCAGAGGACGCAAGAAAAATAGTAAAAGATAATATGTATTTTGGAACAATGATGGTAAAACAAGGAGATGCAGATGGTTTAGTATCAGGTGCTTGCCATTCAACAGCAAATACATTAAGACCGGCATTACAAATACTAAAAACTGCACCAGGAACAAAGCTTGTATCAGCATTTTTCTTAATGGTAGTTCCAGATTGTGAATATGGAGAACATGGAATATTTGTATTTGGAGACAGCGGCTTGGTAGAAAACCCAACAGCAGACCAGTTATCTGAAATAGCTATTTCTTCAAGTAAAAGCTTTGAACAATTAACTGGAAAAGAATCTAAAGTAGCTTTACTTTCATATTCAACATATGGAAGTGCTCATTCTGAATTAACAGAAAAAGTTGTAGAAGCAACAAAATTATTAAAAGAAAAAGCACCAGATTTAGTATGTGATGGTGAATTACAATTAGATGCAGCAATAGTTCCAGAAGTAGCTGCTAGTAAAGCGCCTGGAAGCTCAATAAAAGGTGAAGCAAACACACTAATATTCCCAGATTTAAATGCTGGAAATATAGGATATAAATTAGTACAAAGATTAGGAAAAGCAGAAGCTTATGGCCCGCTATGCCAAGGTATTGCAAGACCAGTAAATGATTTATCAAGAGGATGCAGTAGTGATGATATAGTTGGTGTTGTAGCAATTACTTCTGTTCAGGCTAGTAGTATGGATTAATTAAATTTTGGCGTTGTCAAACTTTATTTTAAATTTAGAAAGGATTGGTAAAAAATGAAAATTTTAGTTGTAAACTGTGGAAGCTCTTCATTAAAATATCAGTTAATTGATATGGATACAGAAGAAGTAATGGCAAAAGGATATTTAGAGAGGATAGGAATAGATGGTTCTTTCTTAACTCATAGAGTTGGAGGAGAAAAATATAAAATAGAAAAAGAAATTAAAAATCATTCAGAAGGTATGGAACTTGTAATAGAACAATTATTACATAAAGACTATGGTGTTATAAAAAGCTTAGATGAAATAGATGCTGTTGGACATAGAATAGTTCATGGTGGAGAAAAATTCACAAAATCTGTTTTAATAGATGATGAAGTAATAAAAGGAATAGAAGATGCAATTGTATTTGCTCCACTTCATAATCCTGCACATCTACAAGGAATTAAGGCTTGTATGGAAAAATTACCTGGAAAACCAAATGTTGCAGTATTTGATACAGCATTCCATCAAACAATGCCTGAAAAAGCATATATGTATGCTATACCATATAAATATTATGAAAAATATAAAATTCGTAAATATGGTGCTCATGGAACATCTCATAAATTTGTTTCATACAGAGTTGCAGAATTAATGAACAAATCAATAGAAGACTTAAAAATAATATCTTGTCACTTAGGACAAGGAGCAAGTTTATGTGCAGTAGAACATGGTAAATCTGTAGATACATCAATGGGATTAACACCACTTGCAGGTGTACCAATGGGATCTAGATCGGGTGATATTGATCCATCAGTTGTAACATTCTTAATGGAAAAAGAAAATCTATCACCAGAAGAAATGAACACAATATTAAACAAAAAATCGGGAAAATTAGGACTTTCTGGAATTAGTATAGATGACAGAGACATTGAAGCAGCAATAAAAGAAGGAAATCATAGAGCAAAACTTGCTATAGATAACTTTGTATACCAAGTTGCAGGATATATAGGAAGATTTGCAGCTCAAATGAATGGTGTAGATGTTATAACCTTCGAAGCAGGTGTTGGAGAAAATGGAATAGAAGCAAGAAAAGAAATATGTGATTACCTAGGATTTTTAGGAGTAAAAATTGATGATGAGAAAAACAATTGCAGAGGAAAAGAAATAGAAATCTCAACACCAGATTCAAAAGTAAAAGTATATGTAGTTCCAACAAACGAAGAATTAATGATAGCAAGAGAAACAAAAGATTTAGTAAAATAATTAATTAAATATATTGAAATAGGCATTAAATAATCTCTACTTTATGCCAAAGGAGCCTGTCTCCAATGGCACTGGGTGGCACAGTATTTTATTTAATGCTTATTTTAAAAGAATAGAAAGGTATAAATAAGGTAAAGTATATGGAAGAAAACAATACCAAAAGATCTAAAAAGATTATTATAATTGTTGGAATTGCATTAGTTGTTATAATAGCAGCAGTTGTTACAACATTGTATATAATAAACAAAGATCAAAACAAACCTGAAGAAGTTTTAAATGCATATATAGATTGTTTAAAAAATAAAGATTATGAAGGTATGTATGCTTTAATATCTGATTCAACCAAGGAAAGAGTTGATAAAGACACTTATATAGCGAGAAATAAAAATATATTTGAGGGGATAGAAGCTACAAACATAGAAATATCTAACGTAAGTTCAAATATAGATAGGAAAGCATCAAATTATTCAGTTTCATACAATATGTCTTTTGATACTTTAGCTGGTAATTTAGCATATAGTTACACAATGACATTTGATAGACAAGATGATAATAAATATTATATAAACTGGTATTCAAACCTAATCTTTCCTTCATTAGATGAAAATGAAAAAGTTAGAGTATATTCAGTTGCAGGAGCTAGAGGAGATATTCTAGATAGAAATGGTAAAGTTTTAGCAACAAATGGTGATGATGGACAAAGAGAATATCCATATGGCGAGGCTGCTGCTCATTTAGTTGGATATATAAGAGGAATAACTGCAGAAGAATTGGAAGCTCATAAAGGAGAAGGTTATACAGAAAGCAGTTTAATAGGTAAAACAGGGTTAGAACTAGCTTTTGAAGATAGATTAAGAGGTAAAAATGGTTCTGGAATAAAAATAGTAGATGCAGACGAAAATATTGTTGAATCAATTGCTGAAACTGATGTTGAAGATGGTGAAGATATAAAAACAACCATAGATATTAATTTACAAGAAAATATATTTGATGAATTTGATGGAGATAATGGTTTTTCAATAGCAATGAATCCAAAAACTGGAGAAGTACTAGCAATGGTAAGTTTTCCAAGCTATGACACAAACAACTTCATAACTGGATTCACAGACGAAGAATGGAATAAATTAAGTAATGATACAAATACTCCAATGTTTACAAGATACGAAAGCACTTGGGCTCCTGGTTCATCATTTAAACCAGTTACCGGAGCTGTAGGACTTACAACAGATAGTTTTACAGAGGACGAAAATTTTGGAACAAGTGGTTTAAGCTGGCAAAAAGATTCAAGTTGGGGAGACTACAAAATTACTACTTTAACAAGCTATAGTGGAGCAGCTAATTTGAGAAATGCTTTAATATATTCAGATAATATATATTTTGCAAAAGCAGCATTAAAAATAGGAGCAGAAACTTTAGCAGAACAATTAACAAAAATAGGATTTAATAAATCAGTAGATTTCCCAATATCTATGACTGCATCACAATATTCAGATAGCGACAGCTTCTCTTCAGAAGTACAACTAGCAGACTCTGGATATGGTCAAGGAAAAGTATTAGTAAACCCATTACACATGGCTAGTATTTATTCAGCATTTGTAAATGACGGAAATATGATAAAACCAATTATTGAATATAACGGAGAAACAGAATACTTAGTAGAAAATGCATTTACCAAAAAAGCAGCAGATGAAATAAGAAATGACTTAGTTCAAGTAGTAGACAATAACAATGGTACAGGACACGCAGCGAAAATAAGTGGGGTAACAATTGCAGGAAAAACAGGAACAGCAGAACTAAAAGCATCAAAAGACGAAAATGGTGAAGAGCTTGGTTGGTTTAATACAATAGTAGTAAGTGATGAAGAAGATGAACAATTATTAACAATAAATATGGTTGAAAACGTTGAGAATAGGGGAGGTAGCCATTATCTATTACCAAAAGTAAGAAATATAATACAAGATTATTTAGACTAAAGATGCCACCCGTGCCAATGGGGGACAGACCCATTTGGCACAGACTTAATTTGCTGAAACAAACAATTTTATTAAATTTTAGGAGATTAAGAAATGATTAATAATAAATTAGATGAAGAACTAAAAAAATATATAGAAGAAAAAGTTTTTCCTTTATATAGTAGAAATGAAGAAGGACATGGCATAACACATATAAATGATGTAATACAAAGAAGTTTAAATATTGCTAAAGATTATGATGTGGATATTAATTTGGTTTATACAATTGCAGCTTATCATGATTTAGGTCATCATATAGATAGAAAAAAACATGAAATAATTTCTGCCAAAATGTTCATGGAAGATGAAAATATGAAGAAGTTCTTTAATGATAATGAAAGAAAAATTATAAAAGAAGCAATAGAAGACCATAGAGCTTCAAGTGACCATGAACCTAGAACAATATATGGAAAAATTGTAAGTACTGCAGATAGAGCAATTATTGATATGGAAATACCAATAAAAAGAACTTATTTGTATGGGCTTTCTCATTTTCCAAATTTAAGTAGAGATGAGCATGTAGAAGAAGTATATAATCATTTAGTAGAAAAGTTTGGAAGAAATGGGTATGCTAAAATTTATTTAAATGATCCAGAATATGATGAGAGTTTAGAAAAATTCAGAAAAGCTTTAGAGGACAAAGAGAGCTTTATAAAGAAAATATATGAAATAGTTGAAAAAGAAAATTTGTAATTATAATGGCTAAATAAGGACTAATCAGAATAGTTATGTAGAGGAAGTAAAAATATGGAATACAAAGATGATTATATAGAAACATTAAACCCAATAATAAAAGAATATTTTAATATATTAGCACCAGAAGGAATACCAAGCTTTTTATATGATTATATATATACCAAAGAAATGCAAAGAATTGGTAAAATTAGCATAACCTGTGGAACGAAATATACGAAACTATTTCATCATAAATTTGATTTTACAAACTTAGAACATAGTATAGGTGTTGCACTAATTATTTGGAACTTTACAAAAGATAAAAAACAAACACTATCTGGATTATTCCATGATATAGCAACACCAACCTTCAAACACTGCATAGATTTTATGAACGGTGACCATCAAAAACAAGAATCTACAGAAGAACTAACAACAAAAATAATAAAGGATTCAAAAGAAATAATGTCATTATTAAATAGAGATGGCATAAAACTAGAAGAAGTAGATAATTATAAATTATATCCAATAGCAGATAATGAAACACCAAAATTATCTAGTGATAGGTTAGAATACACATTTACAAATGGGCTATTTTTCAACTCAAAAGACATATGGACTTTAGAAGATATTAAAAAAATATATAATGATATTGCAGTCTTAAAAAACGAAGAAGGCATAGATGAGTTAGGATTTAAAACTCCAAAAATAGCTGAAGAATTTATTACAGGTTGTAGAAAAATATGGCCTTTCTGGATTGATAATGATGATGTTATATCTATGCAATTTATAGCAGATGTAGTAAGTAGAATGTCTGAAGAAGGATATATAACAAAAAAAGATTTATATACCCTTAATGAAGATGAGGTAATAAATAGAATAAAAAACTGTAAAGATACACATGTATCAGAATGTTTTAGAAAATTCGAAAATACAGAAACAATATACGAATCAGACGAAAAGCCAACACATGATTGCTATTACGTAAGCATACAATCAAAAAGAAGATATAATATTCCTTTAGTACAAACAATGCAAGGTACTAAAAGAATTAATGAAGTATCAGAATTAGCAAGAAATACAATAAATGATTATCTACAATTTAAGCCTAAAAAATATGCTGCATTTGATTTCAAATTTTAGTTAATAAAAAAATAAAAGGGGGGAATTTAACAAATGGAGGAAAATGGCAAAAAAGGCAAAGAAATTGAAAACGAAAACACAAATAATGAACAGAATGAAATAGGTGAAACAAAAAAAGTTCAGGATGAAAAGCCAGAAAAGAAACCAGAAAAAAAGAAGAAAAGTAAAAAGCCCATAATTATAACACTAATAATAATATTGGTCCTAATAGCTTGTGCAATAGGTGGTTTTTTCATATGGAAAAACATAAAAGAAAACGAAACTGTTGGAACTACATGGGGAGATACATATTATGCATATTTAAAAGAAGGAACAGAACAAAAAGATTTTGCTTCTAGAGAAAAATACGGATTGCAACAAAATATGAGCAATACAACATTACAATTTGCTGAAATTGAAAAAGATAAAGCTCCGGTAATGATAATGAATTATGAGGAGAATGATGCAAACTATGTAAATGTGTATCATATAAATAATGAAAATAAAGTAGTAAATGTATCATATAAAGAACCATCAAAAGTAGAATTATTATACAATATTGAATTGAAACAATATATATGGTATGTTCATGTTGAAAAGGCTAATGAAGATTTATATATGCCTATAGAAGTAAACGAAGAACAATTAGATGAAAATATTCAAAATAACGTAGTTGAGAATGCAATACAAAATAATAGTGTGACAAAAGATAATATTGTTAGCAACACTTTAAATGACACTAAAGTAACAGAAATAACAGCAGATATAACTATAGGAAAAGATGAAGAAACAACTGTTGAAAAATTAGACGGAACAACTGTTACACTATCAAAATTTGATGAGACCTTTGTTAAACCAGAGGTAGATAGTAGTAAAGAAATAAGCATAGATATAAATAATATTGATAGTACAGGTTTAAAAGATGCAATTAAAGAAACTATTGAAGGATATAAACCAGAAGAAGAAATAGTAACAGATAATGTAAAAGAAGAAGTAACAGAAAAAGTAGATGAAATAGAATCTACTAAAGAAGAAATAGAAGAAGCAATTGAAGAAATTGAAAAGAAAAAAGAAGAGGAAAGAAAGGCAGCTGAAGAAGCTAAGAAGAAGGCTGAAGAGGAAGCAAAGAAAGAAGCTGAAAAAGAAGAGCAATCATCAAATGGAAGAATAACAGAAGAACAGGCTAAAAAATTAGCACAAAAAATTGATGGAACATATTCAGAAGAAATGGATTATCCTATAGGATATACTCTAGAAGCAATGATAAAGGATTCATCTGGATTAGAATATTATCTATTTAGAGTAAGATGGTTAGTTGATAACTCTCATTGGTCAACAATTGATGGAGTTGCAATATCAGTTGACGGTAAGAAATGGAAACAAGTAGATATATATAAAAATTACCAAGATGGAGAAACAATAGAAGAAGTTTATAGAGAAGGAACATTTTAAAATCGTGCCAAAGGGTAGACCCCTTTGGCACTTATAACCTTTTCATGTAATAGAAAATGGAAAATTTACTATTGTATAAAAAGCAAATTAAATTACACTTCACTTTACATAATAGCATATTATAATATATAAATATGTTATAGAAAGGAAGTGTTGTTTTGAAATTAGAAGGGAAAAAAATAGGATTTGCTTTTACAGGATCTTTTTGTACTTTTAAAAAAGTTATAGAAGAATTAAAGAAAATAAAAAAAGAAAAAGCAGAAATAGTACCAATAATGTCATTTAATTCATATAATTTAGATACTAAATTTGGTAAAGCACAAGAGTATATAGATGAAATAAAAGAGATCTGTGACAAAGAAAATATAATTCATACAATACAAGGTGCTGAACCAATAGGTCCTAAAAAACTAACAGACATAATGGTTGTAGCACCTTGTTCAGGAAATACTATAGCAAAACTTGCTAATAGTATAATAGATACACCGGTAACCATGGCTTGCAAATCTCATTTGAGAAACAATAGTCCAGTTGTCCTTGCAATATCAACAAACGATGGCCTATCCGGAAGTGCAGAAAACATTGGAAAATTACTTAATAGAAACAACTATTTTTTTGTGCCATTTAAACAGGATAATCCAATAACCAAACCACGTTCAATAGTAGCAGATTTTAAATATTTAATTCCAACTCTTGAGAAAGCTTTAGATGGAGAACAAATAGAACCAATATTATTATGAATATAAAAAAATACTGTGCCATTGGAGACAAACCCCTTTGGCACAGCTTGCTTTACTTTTATGTACATAATTTTATTCATTTAGTGGATTTACTTCAACAGCATTTCTAACTTGTTCGTTGCTTACATGAGTATAAATTTCTGTAGTAGAAATGCTTTCATGTCCTAATAATTCTTGCAGTGCTCTAATATCCACATTTCCATATTGATACATTAAAGTTGCAGCAGTATGTCTTAATTTATGAGTAGAATATTTAGAAGTATCTAATCCTGCTTTTCTTAATTCTTTTTCTACTATATATTGAACAGTTCTTTTACTAATACGTTCTTTTCTTTTACTTAAGAATAATGCTTTGTTAGAAGCCTTAGAATCGTGTTTAAGACCTTCAGTAGGCCTAACCTTAATATATTCTTGTATAGCATGTATGCAAGCCTTATTTAAGTAAATAGTTCTTTCTTTATTACCCTTACCTATAACAGTCATTTTATATTCATCAAAATCAATATCATTTACATTTATACCTATTAACTCAGACAAACGCAATCCACAATTAAGAAATAGGGTAATAATAGCATAATCACGTTCTTTAAACTCATCATTTTCATCCATAGTAACATTTAATAATTTCTTACTCTCATCAAGTGATAAATACTTTGGCATACGTTTATCAAGCTTTGGAGTTTCTAAATTTTGAGCAGGGTTATTATCAATTAATTTAGCCTTTTGAGATAGGTAAGAGAAGAATATACGTATAGTTGATATCTTCCTTGCACGAGTAGCTGGTTTTGCTCTTTGATTGATTGCTAAATATGATACAAAAGCATGAATATCATCTAAAGTAATCTTTTTTAATGTATCAATAGAAAAATCTTTTATATTAATATCCTTAAAATCAGTTTCTTTAGTAAGCTTAAAATGAATTTTCATAAATTTCAAAAACATATTTAAATCATAGTTATATTCCTTAACTGAATTTGGAGATTTGTTTAAAATTGTAATAGAATAATCTAAAAATGAATTCACAAATTCAGGATTTTGATCAGGATTTATCATAAGTTTAATCACCTTCTAAAAAATATTTTATATTTCTAATTGCACAAAATATATTTATATATTATATCAATGAAATAAGAAATGCAAGCCTATTTAATTACTTTTTATAAGTCTAAATCTGGCAAATTCAAATAATAACTCACTTTATGTTTTAAATGTCTTGATTTAAAATTTGAAATAAGATACTATTTAATAAAAAGAAATGGAGATTATATATGGAAAATTTAGATAAAGAAAAGTTTATACAAAATATTAAGGAAGAAGATAAAGGTTGGATGGTTCAAATGAAGCCATTTCAGCCATCAGATAGAAATAAAAATTTAGTACAAGAATTTCAAAAAGAAAGCATTAAAAATGAAATTTGTGGAATGGGATGGAATATAAAAAAGCATTTTAATACTAATAATGAAATTGAATTAAATAGTGTAAATAGAGAATTTTTCGTAAATGCATATAATAATGAACATGGGGGAACTACTACTCCAAGAAGCTTATCACATGCATTAAATTCTTATGAAAATATAAAGAAAGGTGATTATCTATTAACTAGATTATTTGGCTCAAATGAATGTTATATAGGTAAAGTAATAAAAAAAGCATTTTATAATCAGCATATTTATACTTTCAAAAATGCAAGTAATTATTCATGGGTAGTAAATGTGGACTGGAAACATATTGGTCATTTTTCAAATTTACCTGGTGCTCTTCGTGGTATTATGTCGGGAAGATGGAATACAATTAAAAGAATTCCCGAAATACATTTAAACTTATTAAAAATATTATATAATGATGGAAAAGATAAAGAAAAGATGTTATTAACGAAAACAAATTTTCATTTGGTACTTGATCCTTTAGAATTAGAAGACTTAGTTTCTTTCTTTATGTCTTCTAAATATCCCGATTATCATTTAGTACCATCAAGTTGTAAAATAAATGAGCCTGAAATAGAATTTAAAATGGTAAATAAAGAAAAACAAATTACTTGTCAAGTTAAAAGTAATAAGGAAATTGATATATCTAAATATTTAAATTTACAAGATTATTATGAAAAAATCTTTTTATTCTCTGGGACAAATTATCTTAACAAAGAAGCATGTAATGATAAAATTGAAATTATTAAAAAAGATGAACTTTTTGCTTTTTTAAAAGAAAATTTTGAAGATAAAGGTTATTTTTATTACAAACTTTCCAAATATTATTATTTTAAATAACTAAAAGGAGATTGATATTTAATGATAGATTTGCATATACACACTAAATATTCTGATGGAGATAAAACAATAGAAGAAGTTTTACAAATGTGTGAAGAAAAAAAGTTAGAATACATTTCAATAACAGATCATAACACTTGTATGGGATATGAAGATGATGCTTTAAAGAATAATGTGATTTTTAAAGGAAAAATAATAAAAGGAGTAGAATTAAATGCAGTTTTTCAAGACAAAAACATAGAAGTATTGGGGTATAATATAAATCCAGTTATTATAAATGAATGGAGCCAGAGATATTATTCAGAAGAAAATCTAAAAAAACAACAAGAAATTTGCGGTAAAAGATTATTAGATATATGCAATAAAAAAGGACTTGTATATGATGAAAGTAAGATAGAAAAGAACATACCTGTAACAGATTTTATAGAAATATATATTTATAATGAATTAATGAAACATAAAGAAAATTATGAAAAACTAGGTGGATTTACAGAATCATTGGGTGTATTCTTCAGAAAAGGTTTAGCTAATCCTAAGAGTGATTATTTTGTAAATAGAATTGAATTTAGGCCAAAATATTCAGAGGTAATTGATGTAATTCATGGAGTTGGAGGAAAAGCCTTTTTAGCGCATCCTTTTGAATATAGATTTGACGATACTATTGGCTTTATAAATGACTTAAGAAAAAAATCGGAATTAGATGGAATAGAATGTTATCATCCATCTGCTGTTGATTACAACAAAGAAGGAATTCTAGTAGAATATGCTAAAGAGAGCAACTTGTATATTAGTGGTGGTAGCGATTTTCATGGAAATAAAAAGCCAGATATTGAAGTTGGAATTGGTAGGGGAAACTTACATATATCTAAAGATATAATAGAAGAATGGGTAGATTTATAATTTTTGCCATTTTTTACACATATTTATTGAAAATATTCGAAAATTGTAATACAATTTATTTGCTGAAAGTAAAGCTTTTATATTGTAATAGGGGGATTAATTATGGAAGAAAAAGATAATTTAGATAATGTACAAGGAAATGTACCAGCAGAAAATGAAGTAAACAAAGAAAGTGAACATGAAATACAAACCTCTGGAATACAAGAAGAGCAACCAGTTGTAAAGCCAGAAATAAAAAAATGCCTTAATTGTGGAGCAGAATTAAAACCTGATGAAGATTTTTGTCCAAAATGTGGTACTAAATATGGACAAACCAAAAAGATAATATGTCCAAATTGTCACAATGAAGTAGAATTCGGAATGAAATTTTGTGGTAAATGTGGAGCAAAAATTGATTTAAAGGCATCAGAAAGAATAGATTATGTTAAAAATAATTTCACAAAAAAGAATATGGGAAAAAAGATTTTAATAATATTAATTATAATTGTTGCATTGATTCTTGTTGGTATTATTGGAAAAAATATCTATAGTGCACTTAGTGTTTCTGTTGATGAATTAATATCACAAGAAAAATATGAAGATGCTTATAAAAAAGCAAAAACAGATGAAGAAAAAAATAATGTGCTTAATGTGATGATGCAAAAAGGAAAATTCCAAGAAGCATACAACTTATCAAATAATGAAAATGTAACTTTAACAAACGAATTAGCTTATTATTGTAATGAAATAAGCGAAGGATTAAAGGATCCAACTTCATTTTCATTAAGAGAAGTATATTTCGATAGAGAAGCTCAACAAATAGTTTTTGTTGTTAATGGTACTAATAGCTATGGTGGAACAGTAGTTGGTTATTGGTATTATACATATAATTCAACTGATGAAAGATACAAATTATTTACTTATATATCAGATTTAGATGAGGAATCAACTTATAGTTGGGATACAAGCACTGAAAGATTAGAAAAAGCTATAGATAATATAGCTAGAACAAGAATTAAATCTATAATGTCTGATGATAATAATAAAATAGATAATCAAGTCATAGATAATATTAATACATTATTTAAAAGTGAAACTTTAAATAATGTAGAATTTCCTAATTATGCTACAATTAATGATTCTGATTTAAACTCTGAAATATCTTCTGAGGAAAATTCAATAAGTATTTAATATTTTAGAGAAAATTTCGCCCTTTTATCTAGTCAAAAACAAAACATAGAAGAATAAAAAAAAGGTGATTAAAGAATGAAAATAAGTGATTTGAATTCAGAATATGATAAATTACAACAAGAATATGGAGCTAAAGAATTAACATCTATATATAATGGTGGGTGTACAAATAATCCAGATATTTGTTTTGTGTTTATGAATCCAACTGGAAGGAATATTGCGTCTAGCCCTAATTGGAAAGGTAGAAGATCACCATGGATAGGGACTAAAAATATATGGAAATTATTTTATAGAATTGGATTACTTGATGAAAAAATATATGAAGAAATTCAAAGAAAAAAACCACATGAATGGGATGAAAAATTTGCTGACTTAGTATATGATGATGTAGAACAGCATAAATATTTTATAACTAATCTTGGGAAATGCACTCAAGTTGATGCAAGAGTATTGCCAAATTCAGTTTATAGCCAATATCTTGATTTATTATGCAATGAAATTGAAATAATTAATCCTAAGATAATTATAACTCTTGGAAACCAAGTTAGCTCTATTATATTAAATAAAAATATATCAGTATCACAATGTAGAAAGCAAAGTTTTCCAAGAAATATTGCAGGAAAGAATTATAGCGTATATCCCGTTTATTATCCTATTGGAAATGGAATGATGAATATAGATAAAGCAATAGAAGATTTAAATTACATTATAAGAACAAATTTTAAAAGTCAAAAAGAATAATAAGTTAATAATATAAATGAAATTATTTTATTTGAAAGCCAAGGAGTAAAGTTAGAAGTAAACCTAAAAGATGAAACAGTTTGGCTTACACAGAAACAAATGGCAGAATTGTTTGATAAAGATAGAAGAACAATTACAAGGCATATTCAAAATATTTATAAAGATGGAGAGTTAGATGAAAATGCAGTATGCTCATTTTTTGAGCATACTGCCGAAGATGGTAAAAAATATAAAGTTCAATATTATAATCTTGATATGATTATATCTGTTGGATATCGTGTAAAATCAAAAAATGGTATTTTATTCAGAAAATGGGCAACTAAAGTTTTAAAAGATTATATGCTAAAAGGTTATGCTGTTAATCAAAAAAGATTAGAATATTTAGAGAAAACAGTAAAATTAATTGATATTGCTAATAGAATTGATGACAGACTAGAAGGCTCTGATGCAAAAGAAATATTAAAAGTAATTGGCGAATATTCAAAAGCTTTAGATTTACTAGATGATTATGACCATGGAGCACTAAAGAAGATAAAAGGAAATATTGATGAAAGAAAAATAAAGTATGAGGATTGTATAAATATTATAAATAAATTAAGATTTAATGAAGAAAGTTCTCTGTTTGCAGTAGAAAGAGATAGAGGTTTAGAATCAATAATAGGTAATATATATCAAAGTCTTAAATAATGAGTAAATAAAAATTAAGAGCTCTGCAATCTAGTAGGGAGTGGGGGAATAGCCATTTTTATATAAGGTTTTGATTCTTTATACATATTTATTGAAAATGTATAAAATTTGTAGATTAGTTTGAAATACAACATAATTTTTAAGCAATTTTAATTATTGAAATGTAAAATTAATCATTCATTATATAAATTTTGATTTTAACGAAATTTCATTTGAAGTTTTATATAGGTCAATTAATATAATTTATGTTTTTATTTTTTTGATTGATAAATTACTTGTTTATATTTATTTATATTTAAGACTGAATATTGATTTTAGAAAATTATTATTAAAAAAGTAAATTTTTCTGAAGAAATTACTGTTACATATAAATATATAGAAAAGCCTAAAAATAGCCAAAAAAGTGACGCACGAGAATCGATTCTAAGGCGTTTTATTTTTTTAGACGTATAGTTTTATGTCTGCGAAATGGGCTAAATAAGGAGTTTTAGCGATTTTGTCAGATTCTTGGTAATTAGATAAAAATTTCTTAATAAATATTAAAAATTTATAAAAAATAAATATAATATAAACAAAATATATAAAGTACAAATAATTATATAAGATTAAAATTAAAAAGCTTTAAAATCCATTTTAAGAGGTTGTAATTATAAAGAATAATAAGTTAATAATATAAATGAAATAAAACATAAACAGAATAAATACATAGATGTAATTATATAAATAATAGCTCTAAAAAAGCTTATAAGCCAGGAGTAGTAAAAAGTTCCGGGTAGGACCCGTATATAGTTTTTCTCCTATCTCTTATTGCGCAAAACTTTGATTTTGTGCAATAAGAGGTAACATTTCTTGACTATCAATATACCATACTCCCCTCTGTTTGTAAATAAAATTTTTTTAATTTCATTTTTTCTTTAATAATTAAATAATAATAAAAAATAATCAAGTCTCTTATTCATTTTAGAAACTTGATTATTTTATTTTTTCTATTTAATTGTTTTATTATTTTTTATTTAGTATTTTATCTGTTAATTTACTTATTTACTTATATTTAAAAATTTGGATATTTTATTTAAAAATTCTTCATTACTTTTTGTTGCCATCATTTGTTCAATTAATTGTTCTGTAACTTCAACAACTGATCTTGATGACATTGCTTTTCTTAAAGCAAATACTACTTCTAATTCTTTTGGTGAAAGTAATAGCTCTTCCCTTCTAGTACCAGATTTATTTATATCTATTGCTGGGAATATTCTTTTTTCTGATAATCCTCTATCTAGGTGTACTTCCATATTACCTGTTCCTTTAAATTCTTCAAATATTACGTCATCCATTCTACTTCCTGTCTCAATTAATGCTGTGGCTAGTATTGTTAAGCTTCCTCCATTTTCAATGTTTCTTGCTGCACCAAAGAATTTTTTTGGCTTATGTAATGCACTTGGATCTAAACCTCCGGATAAGGTTCTGCCAGATGATGGCATTACTAAGTTATATGCTCTTGCAAGTCTAGTAATACTGTCTAATAATATTACTACATCTTTATTTTGCTCTGTTAATCTTTTAGCTCTTTCTAAAACCATTTCTGCAACTTTTACATGGTGTTCTGGTAATTCATCAAATGTAGAGAAAATAACGTCTCCATTTATTGAACGACGCATATCTGTAACTTCTTCTGGTCTTTCGTCTATTAGAAGTACAATTAATTCTATTTCTGGATTATTTATAGTTATTGAGTTTGCAATTTTCTTTAATAATGTTGTTTTTCCAACTTTTGGTGGAGCTACAATCATTCCTCTTTGCCCTTTCCCTATTGGTGACATTAAATCAATAATTCTCATTGCATATTCATTAGGAGCTGTTTCTAGATGAATTCTTTCATTAGGATATATAGGTGTTAGGTCATCAAATTTTCTTCTTTTATATGCCATTTCAGGAGCTTCATCATTTACTTCACCAACATATATAAGTGCTGGGAATTTTTCTTCTTCTTTTGGCATTCTTGCAATACCCTTTACCTTGTCACCATTATCTAATTTAAATCTTCTAATTTGAACAGGTGAAATATATACATCTTTTGATGTTGATAAATAATTTTCTCCTCTTAAGAATCCATATCCATCTGGCAATACTTCTAATACACCTTCTACTATTTTATCATCATCGTTTGTTAATTTATAAGTGCTTTCATGTGAAGTATCACCTGTTTGCTCAACATGTTCAATATGCTCATTTTTATCATTATTTGAACTTTCTTCTTTATCATTTTCTTCATTTAATAATTTAATTAATTCATCCTTTTTTAGTTTTGATACATTTTTTGCGCCTTTTTCTCTAGCCATTTGGCGTAATTCAACTAAAGTATATTTTTCTAATTCCATATAAGACCCCCTATAAATTTATTAAAAAAATTTTAATTTTTAGATTAATTGTTAGCTGCTTACTATTTTAACACAATAAAACATAATATAAGAATTTTCTATTTTTTTTTAACGGTTATTCTTTGGATAATTAAGAAATAAATAAATTTGAAAAAAACAAATTATGAGGCATAATAAAATATGCCCCTTAATATATTCTAATTTTCGACATCAATATATACTCTTTCATTAGGATAATACATGTCCAATTTTTCACGAGCAATTTGCTCTATATATTCATCTGAATTTATATTATCTTTCATTTCTTGAAGTTCTTGATTTTTTTCCTGTGCCATTTCTATGTCATCATTATATGTATTTTTCATATTAGCATAAGAATTTAATGTTCTTTGTTGAGAAATTAAAGTATATATAAAATATATTAAAAATGCTATTATTAATAATTTTTTAAATATGTTTTTTCTTTTTATGTTTTTCATATGTATATATCACTCCAGAATTAATCTATTTATATTTTTCTACATTTTTCCAAAAAATCCTTCTTATTTGTTAAAATTTGTTAAATTTTTTGCTTGTTTCTCTTTTTTTGCAGAATTTTTTATATTTTTTAATATTATTTTATCGAATATTTTACTTAACTTTCTTGCTATGGTTTTTAATAGCCCTAAAAATTTTTTTGATAATTTAATAATTGGATTAATAATTATTATTTTTAATAGTAAAAGAATCTTTGTAGAAATACATATAAAATATTTACTTAAACTAATAAGATATATGATTATTCCTAAGGTAATTCCTACAAACATATATCCACGTATTTCTCCACCATTTATTATAAATATGCTAATTAAGAGAATTATTGCAGATATTAATAAGAATAAAATATCATGAATGTATGTTATTATATCTGATGTTTTAAAACATTTTCTTAAAATTCTAAATATATCAAATAATATTCCTATTACTCCACCTGTAAGTATAAAAAACAAAAATTTAGATACTTCACTCAAGACCAAACTTTTTACTCCCCTTCTCCCTATCTAAATAATTTATTTAAAAAACCACCTTGATTTTTTCTTTCCATATCTTTTTCACTATATCCAAGATTAAATATTTCTCCATCTATTATTACATCTGATGTATCTAAGCTTAATTTATTTATTCTTAAATTTTCTCCTTTTACTGTTAATAAGCCTAATTCTGTTTCTAGTATTACTATTTGATCATCAAAACTTAGTACGTCTAAAACACCTGATATACTTAATTTTTCTCTATTTTCCAAGACAATATTTTGTACAGTATTTACATTTTGAGAATTATTATTTTTTCTCTCATCAATAGTCATTTTCGTTCCTCCATTATTAATTTATTTTTCTATAAATAATTATATTCGGAACTTGTCTTTTTAGAACTATTTTTGAAAATTTTAATTATTTAGAAGAGAACAATATAAAAATCTTCCAATATTTTGGAAGATTGCCTTTATTAAAAATTCATATTACTATTGTTTTAGTTGTTTTCTTCTATATTCTCTTTATTTTTCTTAACACAGTCTAAAACATCATTTATCATATCTATTTGACCACCTGATAATACTTGTACTATATCAAGTCCAGGTCTCCTATTCCCTTCTATTATAACTGGTCCATTTTCGGATATGGCCACATCCCATCCGACTACTAAGATTTTATCACTTTCTAAACTTGCTTTTAATACCATTTGTTTTGCTTCTTCAAAATATGGTATTTGAAATCCATCAAATTTTACATGTGTTAAAGGATGTTCAGTATATTCGTCTAAGTTTTTATCAAATGCATTTCCTACTAATTTTCCAGTTTCCATATCTACATTTACAACCATTCCTTGAGCATGAAAATTATCAATGGAATTAATTCCGTTTCCTACTCTTAATCCCATCCAAATTATTCTAGGGTTTCCATTATCATTAAATGTCATAATACGCATTGTATTTACACTTTTAGAGCATAATTTATTCATGTCTGGATGTTGTTTTACAAGTTCTTCTAGGAATATTCTATTTTGTATTGCATTTTCAAAATATTCTTTTTTATCTTTAATATCTTTTACATATTCTTTTTTTACGTCAGCTCCACCAAGTCCATCATATGGCTTAGACATAAATACTTCGTGATTATCTAAAAATTTTAAAAATTCTTCATAATTTCCTTCTTTTGGGACTATAAAATCTCTTTTTGTATATTCTTTAAAATCAGCTAAAAAATTTGGTTTTACTGTATATCTTTTTTTATATGCACTTGGTGATACTGTTTCATAGAACTTGTTTTCAGTTGTTGTACTTACATATTTTTTACGTTCCTTTTTATTTTTATTATATAATTTATAATTTAGGTAATCACTAAGGCAAAAGCCATATCTAAATACACAATATCCTGTATCAAAAATCATTTTTATATAACTTATGCCTTCTTTTTTTGAAATTCTTTTTAAATTATTTAAGTACCTTTTATAATTTGCTGAAAATATATATGAATAAAATGCCATTTTTCTTAGTCCAAGTAATTTTAAATTCTTACTTAGTTTCTCCTTTCGTAAATGTTTTGTTTATTTTATTAGTTCGTGATGTAGTTGTTCTAATAATTTATTGTTTACTTTTTCTTTTGTCATGATAGATAATTTACATTCTTCTAATTGCACACTAAATATGTCAATTGAATTCATATCAAATATCTCCATAGTTTTACTCATAATATCTTTATTATTCATAATTCCATATCCAACAAGAGAAACTCTAGAAATATTTGTAAATGATGAACTATACTGTGATAATTCTTTTTCTAATAACTCTTGAAATCTACTTAGGTCTGATGCTTTTATAGTAAATGTCATGTTAAAACTATTAGTACTATTATTAAACATATTTGATGGTATAATATCATGTTTTAATAATAAGAAATATACATCGTTAAATATGTCTTGATTGTAATTATCATATTTTAAATTTATTAAAAATAGATTATCATTTTTTACTAAGCTTTTTACACAACTTTCTTCAATTTTATCATTAATTTGTGTCCCTACATTATTATTAAATGTAGAACCTGTTTCTATTAAAACATTATATTTTTCAGCTATTTCAACACATCTATTGTGAAGAACTTTTGCTCCTTCATTTGATAAATCAAGCATCTCTGTGTATGATAGCTCTGTTATTTTCTTTGCATCTGGTATTTTATTAGGGTCAGTTGAGTAAACTCCATCAACATCAGAAAAAATATAACAATGGTCTGCCTTAATTGCTGCAGCTATTGCAACTGCTGTTGTATCAGAACCTCCCCTTCCTAGTGTTGATATATCTTTATAGTCGTTAATTCCTTGAAATCCTGCAACAACAACTATTTTTTCTTCATCTAGTTCTTTGTTTATTCTTTCAGTATTAATATACTCTATTTTAGCTTCTTCATTTGTATTAGATGTATAAATCCCTGCTTGCCATCCTGTTAGAGAAGTAGCACTATATCCTAATCTATTTAATAGTATAGCAAGCTTAGAAATTGATATTTGCTCTCCTGTACTTAGTAGAACATCCATCTCTCTTTTATTAGGCTCATAAGATAATTCTTTTGCCTCTTTAATTAAATTGTCTGTTGTTTTTCCTTGTGCTGAAACAACAACAACTATTTTGTTTCCTTTATTATAAAAATCAATAATTTTATTTGCAACAATATTTAATTTTATATTGTCAGCAAGTGAACTCCCTCCAAATTTTAATACTACAGTTTCCATTATTAAACAGTCCTTTTTTATAAATGTACAAGGCTAAAATATATTTATATTTTGCCTATAATATATTTTATTTTTTGCTTTAATTAATTGTTACCTTTATTTTTATTGTATTTTAAATAACTATCTATAAATCCATTTAAATCTCCATCCATTACTGCCTCAACATTACCAATTTCGTAATTGGTTCTATGGTCTTTTACCAAAGTATATGGACAGAATATATATGAACGAATTTGACTTCCCCAAGCTATATCCATTTGTATGCCTTTTAATTCATCAATTGTTTCTTTATGTTCTTGTTCTTTTAAATGTAATAATTTAGATTTAAGCATTTTCATTGCTGTTTCTCTATTTTGAATTTGCGATCTTTCGGTTTGGCATGTAACAACAATATTAGTTGGAATATGAGTTATTCTAATAGCTGATGATGTTTTATTTACATGTTGCCCTCCTGCACCTGATGCTCTATAAGTATCTACTCTTAGATCATCTGGATTAATATCTATGTCTATATCATCATTTATTTCTGGAAGTACTTCTACTGAAGCAAATGAAGTATGTCTCCTTCCCCCTGCATCAAATGGTGATATTCTAATTAATCTGTGAACACCCTGTTCTCCTTTTAAATAACCATATGCATAATCACCAGAAACTAAAAATGTAACACTTTTAATTCCAGCTTCATCTCCAGGTAAATAATCAAGTTCTTCTACCTTGTAACCATTATCATTTGCCCATCTAGAATACATCCTATAAAGCATTTGAACCCAATCTTGAGCCTCTGTGCCTCCTGCTCCTGGGTGAAGAGTTAGTATAGCATTATTAATATCATATTTACCAGATAATAATGTTGTAATTTCTAATTTATTTATTTCATCTTCTACAGTAGAAACATTTTCACTTAATTCTTTTTCTAATTCTGTATCTGATTCTTCTTTTAATAAATTATTTAAATCTTCTAAACTCTTTATCTCACTTTCAACAGATTTGTATGAATTTACTTTGTTTTTCAATTCTGTAATTCGCTTTAATACCTTTGAACTATTTTTCGCATCATCCCAAAAACTTGGATTAGATGTTTGTTTTTCTAATTCTTGCAGTTCATTTTCAAGTTTTGATATGTCAAAGTGAATCACCTATTTCGTTTAATTTTAATTTCAAGTCTGAGATTTTGCTTGAAATTTCTTCTAAATCTATCACTAAAATCCTCCCTTATTTATATGTCTTATATAATTTCATTTATATTAAATATTAGAATATATGCATAAAAATCCAGTTAAAAACATAAAAACTATAAAAATATAATAAATTATATTAATTATTTTAGATTTACTCTCATATTTATCATTATATTTAAAAAATATAGCTATTACTATATCAATTAATGTAAGGAATATTATTAATGACATAAATATTATAGTAACGTTTGTAATTTTCCTTAAACCTGCAAATAAGCAATTGAATACAGCAAGCATAAATAAAAATGTAGTAAATCCATCAATTGTTTTTAGGTAATTACTATATTGCTTTATTTTTATATTATTAGAGTTTGTTTCATTTGAATAAGCTTTTTTATTTATGATTTTCATACTTAATAAATATTTTCTCTTTTTTTCTATAATGTTTTTCAAATTATATAATGCAAATATAACTATAATTAAAATTATTATTTTAAACATATTCATTTCCTTAACCTTTTAATCATTAATTAATTCTAAGTTTGCTTGTCTTTTTATCTTACTAGTTGTAGTTTTTATTAAAGGTTCTTCTGTAATTAAAATTCCTCTTATTGCTTTATATTTAGGCATTATTTTATTAATTTCTTTTATCTTATCACCTAATACTTTACGAATATCTTCATCTGTTTCTACTTTATAAGCTTCTTTCATTACTTCTCTATCAAATACTATTTTAACATTAATTTTAATATCTTCTTTATCATCAGATTGTTGTTTTCCAAATATAAATGATTCTTTAACGCCTTCTACTTTATTAACTAGGCTTTCCATTTCTTCAGGGAATATATTTTTTCCATTTTTTAATACGATAACGCTTTTCTTTCTTCCGCAAATAAATATATATCCATCTTCATCAATTTTGGCTAAATCGCCTGTAGCAAACCACCCATCTTTAAGTACTTCATCTGTTGCTTTTTTATCTCCATAATATCCAAGCATAACGTTTGGTCCTTTTACAACAAGTTCTCCCATTCCATCTTCATCTGGGTCATCTATTCTTGCTTGAACATTAGGTAATGCTTTTCCAATAGAACCTACCCTAAAGTTTTCATTAGATTCACAACCTATAACTGGTGATGTTTCTGTTAGTCCATAACCTTGACATAAATTTATTCCCCAATCTCTAAAAGCATATTCTACTTCTTTGTCTAATGCTGCAGCTCCACTAATAAATAATTTAATACATCCCCCAAATATATTATGTATATCTTTAAATATTTCCTTTTTCTCAGCCATTGTTTTATCTCTGTTTGCTTCCATTAATTTTTTAACAGCTTCTAATTTTTCAGCTTTTTCAAGGTTTTTAGTTATGTTTTTATACATAGCTTCGTATATTGCAGGTACAAAACATGCAAATGTTATTTTATATTCGTTTAAGTTTTCTACTATATGTCTTATTCCTTCACAGAAAGCTCTTTCAGCACCAACATATAGAGAGAATATCATACCTGTTGTACACTCGAAAACGTGATGTAATGGCAAGAATGATAACATTCTATCACTTGAATTTACATCTAATATTTTAGAGAATGCCATTACATTTGAAACTAAGTTCTTATGTGATAGTGCAACAACTTTAGATTTTGATGTTGTCCCTGATGTAAATAACATTATTTGCATTTCATCTGGATTAATTTTAGCATCAATAAATTCTCTATTTCCTTCTTTTACTAATTTTTCTCCTCTTTCAATTAATTCTCTTTGAGAATAAATACCTTCTTTATGAATATCCGAATCCATTGATATTAAATGTTTTAATTTATTTTTCTCACTATATTTGATTCTTTCAATTACTTCTTGATATTTTTTTGAATAAAAAATTGCTTCTACTTCAGATCTTTCTACTAACTCTTCTAGTTCATTTGGTGGTAAAGATTTGTCTAATGGTACTACTATTCCTGTACCACAAGCAACTGATAAATAAGCTAATTCCCATTCATATCTGTTTTCACCTATAACTGCTATTCTTTTACCTTTTAATCCTAAATTGATTAACGCTGTACCAAGATAATCAATCATATCCCTTATTTCTTTATGTGTATATATTTTATATTTTCCTTCACCTACTTTTATCTTGTATCCTGGCCTATCACCATATAGTTCTCTTGTTTTGTTTAACATATCTTTTAAATCTGTAACTTGTAAAACGTTTTTTTCCATGTTTCACGACTCCTATTCCTATTTAGTTTAATTTAAAAATTAATGCTATTTTTATTGCTTAAAATATATTAATAACATAACAAGCATATTATATATTATAAAAAAGATAGAGTCAATATATTGAATCATATATTGACTCTACTGTACAATAATTTTTTATTGCTCTTTATTTATTTTTTTCAAATGGTCTATGTGTTTTATTTTTATTAATAAAATTATTGCTATTACTGACATAATAATTATTAATATCAACACTATATATCCTTCACCAGTTTGTGGTAAAACTCCTGGTGAGCTAGTATCTTTAGGTCCGCCATAGATTGGACTATTACTTGAGTTTGTATTACTGCTTCCGGCATTAGAATTATTTGTGTTATTAGTATTGCCTGAATTATTTATTGGGTTACTGCTATTGTTTGAATTGCTTGAATTGCTAGAATTATTCGAATTGTTTGAATTATTTGAATTGTTTATTTGGCTACCATTATTGTCTGAATTATTCTGAGAATCTCCACTATTATTGTTGTTATTGTTGTTATTATCGTTTTGGTCGTTTTGATTGTTGTTATCTTCTCCAGAATCTCCTGGGTTATTTGGATTATCCGGATTATTTGGTGTATCTGGATTGCTTGGATTATCCGGATTGTTATTATCATTATCACCTGGTGTGTTTGGATTTTCTGGGTTAGTATCTTCTCCCCCATCTGGGTCTTGGTTACCAGAGTTATTATTTAGATTAATAGATTTTACTTCACTAGTATTTTCTGCTCCATCAATAGCTCTTATGTATAAATTTTGAATATTTTCATTTATTAATTTTAGTATTGCAGTTGATTCACCTGTATGATATGAATACTTAGAAACTATAAAGTCTTGTCTATTATTGTTTAATATATTATTCCAATTCTGACCATCAAAACTATATTCAATTCTATTTATTCCTGATTCATTATCTGTTATAGAAATATTTATTTCATTATTTTCTGCGTTGCTCTCAAATGTATTTATTACAGGTATTGTTTTATCTATTCTAGTAATTGTAACATTATATGTTGAAGTATTTCCATCATTATCTGTTGCAATTATTTTATATGTTCCATTTTCTTTAACCATATATGAAGCTCTTCCATCAGTAAGTGTAATTTCTTGTCCGTTTACAGTTACTGATGCAATACCAGACTCAGCATCACTTGCAGTAATTATCAATTCAATATCTTGGTTTGTCCATTTTTCTTCTTTATTATATTCTACATTTAAAGATGGTACTGTTTCATCATCTGTTGTTTCCTCTTGACTTCCATAAACAGTAGTAATACCAGTTATTTCAGTTTTAGTATCTTTAGTATTTATAAAAACAGATATAAGTATTGCTAAAATAATTAGTATAAATATAGAAATAAGTAAAATTACTTTAGCCTTTTTCATTTTCATATATTATCACCTCTAAATTAAATCCTTTTTAACGGTCTTATTTCTAACCAGTTTTTATCTCCGTTTAAGACGGCAGCTTTTATATCATTTAAATTATATTTAGCTGTATCTTTAATGAATTTTATAGTATCTTCTAAATTTAATATCTTAGTTTTTCCTGTTTTTCTATATGTGCTTCCTTTTACTTTTTCTGGAATGTTTACTTTAAAGATTTTCTCTAGATCATTATTTAAAATATCATAATCATTATATATGTATTGTTTTGAGAAAACTTCTAAAAACTTATTATAAAATAGATAATCTGTAACCAAATGAAGAAAATATCCTTTGTTGAAATCATCATTTATATCTCTATCATTAAAGAAATCTCTTAAATTTACTTGGCTACTTTTTGGACCATAATGTGTTAAAGATTTATCTTTAACTGAATCAGGATAAATAATTCCTTCAATGAACTCATCATAGTTTTTTATTTCGTTTGGAAAATTTCGTAAATATTCTTCACCAACTGCTAAATGAATTACATAACTTGCCATATTGTTTATTACTCCTTTTTATTACTATTTTTATTTTGATTGTTCATCATCTTCTCTAGATTCATTTGCTTTAGCTCTAGTTTCATCTATTAAGCTTTCAGATTCGCGTTTTTCATAACTAGCTAATCCACCATTTGTTTCCATAGTTCTTTTATAAGAAGAACTTGATACTGTTCTCATTTTATCTGCTGGGCGAGGGGTGATTTCAATATTTACATCTCCCCAATCTCCTCTTCTTTTTCGTTCTTCTTCTTTTTCTTTTAAATCTTCTCCAAAAATTGCAACAATATCCTTTTCTTCTAAAATTTCTCCTGGATGGTCTTTCTCATATTGAGCAATTACATTTTGAATCACATCTCTTCTATTCGAATCTAAGTCATAATATAAAACACCTTTTACTTGTTTTAATGACATTAATACTGCAGCTCTTTCTGTAGTATTTTGTACAGGTTGTTTCTTTTTCCTGTCAAATATTCTTTCGTCTGTTTTTACAACAACATATAAATCTTTACACATTGCACTAGCTAAATTAATATTTTCTATATGTCCTGCATGTAATAAATCAAAACTACCAATTACAAATCCTGCTTTATATTTCTTTAGCCCTTCTATTTGTTTTATCTCCTCTAAGTAATTTTGATAGGCTATTGCTGCTTCTCTTTCAATATCAGCTGGCAATATACTATCAACAGGAAAAGTAAAAATTACTCCATTTAAACCTTCTGCAATTTGTAATCTATGTATAGTAGGTTTAAGTGGATGAGTATATAATGAAGTTTCGCAACATTCATCAGTATATACACCAACACCTAAGGGTTTGCTATTTTCACAATTAGTTTTTATACTATCTCTAATATCTTTTGTTATAGTATCAAATATACCTACAACTATTTTATAAGGTTTTTCTTTTTCTGCCATATTATTCCTCACTCTTTTATAATTTTATTTCTGTATCTATAATTTTCTATTCTAATTTTTATTTTTTTCTATGAATTTTACATATTCATCCATTACAATTTTTTTCATTTTATCTGGGTTATTTGTATCTATTGGAAATACGAATTTAACACCAGCAATATTTTTTGCATTTTCTAATCTTTTATCAATATTATTTATTGGATAGGTGAAAAATTTATCTTTTACAATATTATCAGTATACACACCTATGCCAAAAACTTCACAATTATCTATATCATTTTTTATTTTTTTTATACTTTTTTCAGATAAATTGTCAAATATACCTATACAAAAATCAAATTTCTTTTTCTCCATAATATTTCTCCTCTTTAATATTAAAACTTAAAGATATTTCTTAATCACACTTTGATCTAATATATTTAACCTTCTCATATCTTCAATTAATTCTAGATATTCTTTTTTGTTTTCTTGATTTTTCTCTTTTTCAAACTTTTCTCTTGCTAAATTTAATTTATAGTTTAATTTATCTTTTGCGTACTCAAAATCATCAATATATTTAATTATATCACTCATAAAAATTCTCCTTAATAAATTTTATTAATGGCTAGGATATTCCTCTTCTCCATTCTTTTCATCTTTACAACGTTCTTTAAATTGATGATAAAAATCATCTAATCTTTTTAATTGTACATCTTGTCCATATTGTTCTAGAACTGCTCTTAATTCTGTATATCTTCTTTCAAATTCATCTTCAGGAATTTTTCCTTGTGCTACTGTAGATTTGTATATGTATGTAGGAGGAATGCCTGGAGTTTCTTTTTTAGAATATATCTGTGTTGGCATATAACCTGTTGATTCATCTCCTCTTACTGAGATTGTTATATTATCAAAAATTCCTAACCCATCCATTGTTTCAATGTTTTCAGGAATTTTTCTTACAGAATCTTCGTCAACTCTTGTATTTCTTCTACACTCACCATCTTTTGCAAGAAATTTGCAAAATCTAGTAAACATTGATAAATTAGCTTCATCTGGTGGAACAGCAAGAACTGATAATTTAGTGCGATATCCTTTTTCTCTTAAATCTTGTGTATTTTTTATAAATTTAGAAACACTTCTTAATGCAGATTCCAAAATTAAATTATATCTTTCTGTTGAAACTTTATCAAGAATTCCATTTACTAATCTATCAAGATATCTTTTTAATAATAAAAATTCCTCTCTTTCAGTATATTCATCATGAATTTGTTGATATCTAGGATGTTTTGTTCTTAATAAATCTTGGTCAATTACAATAGCTCCAGAATCTAAACCTTTTAACTCTTTAGCAACAAGTGTACTTTTTCCTCCTCCTGCTTGTCCTCCAACCATAATAAATTCCGGATTTTGATTAACTGAAGCATTACCAGTTAATACTAATTCTTTAAAAACAGAATCTAAATTAGCTTCAAATTCTTCATCTGTTAATTTCCATTTTTCTCTTTCTAGTTTAATTTCTTCTTCATTATTAAAAGGCATAAATTGCTCCCCTCTCTATTTTCTAAATTATTGCTGAAGAAATATGAAATACCTCTCCATTGTTTCCTATTTCTTTTTGTGTTGTTCTTAAAATCTTATGTTCATCATCCAATAAAATAACATAATCATAATCAATTAATTTTTCTTTCATTTTTTTGGCTTTTATAAATTTTCTTGAATCAGAATCATAATCTCCTTTTTCTCTAATTAAAATAATGTAATTTGATTCATCTATAAAAGGTAAGTATTTTTTTAACCATAATTTTTTCTCTTCTTTTATAATATTACTTTTAGATAATGTTAAAATAAAAATATCTAGATTTTTTATTTTACTTAATTTTTCTAATATATTAATTATTATTTTTACTGGCTCAGCTTCTAAAAATAAATTTGTAGTTTCGTTTGTAATAAAGCCATCTTGATAAACTTTATATTCTACTATTGTACCATCCATATCTACAAATAAAGCTACTTTTTTATGTTCATTACATATTTTTTCTATCTTACTATAAAAATCCATATTCACTCCTGTTACTTTTTATACTACTTATTACAGTATAGCACATAGTGACAATAAATACAATTATAATTTGCGCTATAACTGTTTAAAATGTATTTTTTTATATAAAATGGAAAATTAATAAAAAAATATATAAAAACAAGTAAAAGTTTTATAATATATAACTTCTACTTGTTTTTAGTTATCTATTCATCTAGAACACTATTAATTTTATCTTTTGCATTTTCTACTGATGTTTCATTTGGTAACATTATATATAATTGTGTACTTCCCATTGAATATGTTGAACCATATGAACCAGAACCAGTTAATGCGTTTGATTTTATTGTCCATGATGACATATTATTTAATTGATCTTTTACTAAATCACTTATTTCACTTTGTTCTACATTAGTTTGGAAACATCCTTCTAATGAATCTAATATGCTAGTATATCTTGTTAATAATGTTTCACTATTTAATACTTTCTTCATTATAGCTTGTATTACAGCTTGTTGATTTTTAACTCTTTGGTTATCTCCAGAAGCAAATGAATGTCTTTCTCTACTAAATGCTAAAGCTTCTTTCCCATTTAAAGTATTATATCCTTTATTGAAATGATATCCTTGTGCATCAAAATCATAATCTGAATATACTTCAATTCCACCTAAAGTATTTACAAGCTCAATTACTGTAGTAAAGTTTACTCTTACATAATAATTTATATCAATATCTAATAAATCTTCAACTGTGGTTACTGTTTCATTAATTCCATAAATTCCAGAGTGTGTTAATTTATCTTTTGCACCCTTACTATGAAGTGTTACATAATAATCTCTTGGAATAGATGTAAGTAGTACTTCATGTGTTTTTGTATTAACTGTAGCAATAATATTTGCATCACTTCTTGATACATTACTAATGCTTCCTGAAGTATCTATACCACTAATATATACATTAAATACACCATTTTCAATTGTGTATTTTGAATTTTTAGATTTAACATCAGCTGTTTTTTCAATTACATGATCTGTTGAATAAATAATTTTAGTTTCAGATTTGAAATTTTCTATTTCATCAACTAGCATGTTATATTGAGAAGAACTTGTTAAGATAATATCTATATCCTCATTAATTAAATCATTACCTATATTAGTTAAACTATCTCCATTCTCAAAAGTAACATCAACTTCATTTTCTATGTTTGAAACTACATCTTGTTCTGGTTGAAATGTATATACATCTTCTCCTGAGATGTCTGATAATTCTTCATAACTACTATCTTTTCTAACTACAACATAATATTCTTCTGTTTCTTGTACTTCTTGGAACATATTTCCAAGGAAATTTGTTGTTGCGTTAATATAGTTTGTTGCATAAATATATATACAAGATACAATAATAGCTATTATTAAACAAAATATATTTAATTTTTTAGTCTTATGATTTTTAGCTAGTCCTACTCCTACTAATAAAGTAAAGATTACTTCAACAACTGTAACAATAGCTAAAATATTATTTGGAAGTAAGTTTAATCTTAGTATTGATACATAAAATACTATTGTAATAATTACGTATATTGCAGCTAATACTTTAAATACAATACTTGCCTTTCCACCTTTTCTTTTAGTTCCAGAAGTAGTTTTGCTCTCCTTTTCATATTCTCTTCTCATTTTTTTGTATGGGTCTTCACCTTGCATTCGTTTTGGTTGATAACTCATCATTTACCTCCTTTTTCATTTTTATATTAGCATAGATTAATGGTATTGTAAAGAAATAAATCATATTGATTGTATCCACATATCCTATTGAAAATCTACACGTTGATTCAAAAAAGGATATTACTAAGAATACAATCATAGAAGATTGCATTAATCGTTTTGTCACCTTGTCTATTTTACTGTTCTTTATATGTTTTATGTTTCTTACAATTAAGTATCCTAATCCAATTAATCCAATTATACCATAAGAAACTAAAGTCTCGATATAAATATTATGAAATTGGTCTAACGAAGATTGATATACTGTATTATTTAAATGAATAGCTTGGAATCTTCCAATTCCTATTACTGGATTATTCTTAAAAATGCTTATACCATTTATCCAAACTTGCATTCTTCCTGCTGTAGGGTCACTTAAATCTGTTCTTATAAATAATTTATTAATTGTATTCCAAATTTCTGGTATTGTGAACAATAGTATTATTCCAATGAATATAGTTATTGATAAAATAGTGATTACTATTATTTTTTGTTTCTTGTTCATTTTGTTTAAAATATCTTTTCCATTAAATAGTATAAATAAAATGACTAAAATTCCTGTCCCTAGCATTGCATTTCTTGACATTGTCCAGATCAAATTAATAAGAAATACTATTAATAATGCAATATATCCTTTGCTTCTTTTATTAATTAATATATATAATGTCGAAATTATCATGATAAGTAAAAACATTCCATATGTATTACGATTTGGGAAAAATGAACTTATACTTACAGAATATGAATATTCTAAATTAAGTATATTAATGATACTTTCCCAATTCACAATAATATTATAAATACAAGCTATTAATCCAAGTATCACCATCTTTTTCATAAATGAAAGGAGGTCTTCTTTAGTAATTTCAAATTTAGCACATAAATATAAATAAATAAATAAATTGATGGTAACAGAAAATATATTTGCCACATCTTGTATTTCAAAATGATTCCATCTAAAATAGCTAATTAACTGAGCTATTATTTGCACTATAAAAAATAATAATAAAATAATAATCGTTTTCTTAGATGTCTCTTTTATTTTCTCCTTTACAACAAAACACATAGTTAATGTTTGAATTGCATAGGCTACTATTACTAAAATAGTATAAATTTTGCTTGGTATTTCTAAAACTCCTAATAATATAACTGGTATCAAATTAATTATAATGCAAAAAAACAAATAATCCAATATATTCTTATTTTTCACTTATCTCTTCCTTTCTTATTTCTGTTTTATTAATATTTCTTAATATAATCATAAACATAAACCATAAAGCAAATTTAGAAATTGCAGTAGCATATGCAAATCCAATTATTCCTGCAAAACTACTCATACCAATTCCTGCAGCAACCAAAATGATAATATATATAATGTAAGATGTTACTAATTTTTTGCTATCTACATATTTAAGCAATATTGCTTTTACAATACTTGCCACAGTATTAAATGCCATTCCTATTGAAACAGGTAATAATAATGGTAGTGCACTTTCTAAATATTGTGGGTACAAAATTCTTACTGCTAAATATGTAATAGGTAGTCCTATAATAAAAGTTAAAATAATAACTGGTATATTTACTTTTAATGTAGTTTTGGTTACTTTGTTTTTAAAATCTTCGTCATTTCCTTTAAGCCATGATAAAATAACACCATGTAGAGGATTAGTTATTAATGCTAATATTTTTGACATAGATGAGGTACTATAATAAACAGAAACAGCATTATCTCCCAATATTGGATAAATAATAATTTTGTCAAAATATGTTGTCATATTTACTAAAAAAGAAATAAATCCAAAATTTTTAAATGTTTTCCAAATGTTTTTATTTTCCTCTGTTTTTGTTATATTGCATTTTAGCAAATCTGTTTTTACTAAATCAAATATTAAACATAAAACTTCTGCTAATAGCATTGGTATCCAAATAAGTTTTGATACATATAAAATTGATACACCTAATATAATACCTATTAAATAAAGAACATTTTGTATAACTACATTTTTAAAATCTTTATTTACTCTAAAATATGCTGCGGAATACAAACGAAGATTTCCTAAAATTATAACTACAGTTAATAATAAAATTTCTAATATGCTAAATTTCAAAGCCACAAGTGCAATAATTGAAACTATAACAACAAGTGGCAATAATTGCAATAATATTCTATTATAGTTAGACGAGGAACTGATATTGTCTTGTTTTACCTGCCTAACTATTCCAAGTTCGCTGCCTAAAACATTTGTAATTATTGCATATATAGATACATATAATACTATTTTAGAAAATTCTGTTTCTGGAAATACTTGAGCCATAATTGGCAAAAGTATAATCTGTTGTGTAATCATATATATTCCAAAGCCAAATGTATTAAAAAATAAATCTATTATAATTTTTTTTCTTTTTTTATTTGTTTCAATCATTCTTTCATCACCAAATCAACTATTTGTTTATATGTTACTCGCCTATCAAATTTTTCTTCCGCTAATTTTCTATTATTTTCTCCCATTTTGGTTCTTAATTCTTTATTTTTTATTAATCTTTCTAATTTTTCTGAAATATCTTGAATATTTCCATTATCACAATTAAAACCTATATTATAATTTTCTACTAGTTTTCTATATTCTTCACATTCTTGTGTACTCACTACTGGAAGTCCTGCTGCAGCATAGTCCCCTACTTTATTTATTATACTTTGTGCTGCATTATGCATTATTGGATTTACCGCTATATCGCATGAACATAATTTACCTACCATTTCTTCATATGGAAGCCTTCCTGTAAATTCAGAATCTATATTCTTTTGTTTTGCATAATTTTCAAATTCTTGTTTTAGTGGGCCATCTCCCATTATTACGAATTTTATATTTTTAATTTCTCTATCATTCAATAGTTTTATTGCATCTATAATGCATTTTATATCATAACTATGTCCAAGCGTTCCTATATAAGCAATTCTTATTATCTCATCATCAAAAATACATTTATTTTTCTTTTTACATTCATCGAAAAAGTCTAAGTCCGTTCCAAGAAATACACTCAATTTATGCTTATATTTCTCATTTACGCCACTAGCTCTATTAGCATATGTCTCTGAAACAGCAACTATATCATCAGCATTTTTATAAATATAATTAGCTAGTTTTTTCATTGGCCAAAATATTAAATTACTAATTATAGGTAAATTAAAAACCATTTTAAATGCCTCAGGCCATAAATCTTGTACATCTATTATAAAACGTATATTATTCTTTTTTGCATACTTAGCTGTTACTCTTCCTACATCTAAAGATGGAACTGCACAATATATAACGTCTGGTTTATAATCTAATTTGTTAAGATATTTTTTTAAGTTTTTTCCCATTATATAATGGCTATAGAATCTTTTTAATGAAACATTCTTTTTATATCCCGGTTCATTAATAGTTTTTAATTTATAATTTAATTTATCTATTGGTTCATTGCTTATTACTCTTTGCTCTTTGTATTTATGTGAAAAACTAGATGTAATAAGTTCTATTTGATTTTCTTTTTTATCTCCCAACAAATTTGCTATATAAGTAAATCGACTATTTCCATTCTCGCTAGGCGTCTGCATAAAATGAGCTATTATTAAAACTTGCATTTAATTATCCTTTCTATATGCTGGGAAAAATCCCCCATCATCTTTAATTCCTTTTAAATCACATAATTTATTATATATTTCTTGGTTCCAAATTTTCTTTCCTATATAAAAATCAAATTCTGTATTTTTAGCAAAGTTTTTTTTAAATAAAAATAAACTATCTGTTTCTGAATTAGAACGTCCTCCTCCATGATGTATTAGCTTATATCCATTTTCTTTTGCCCACATAGTTGCCCCATATCTTAGCATATATGCTGGCGACAAATGTAAATACTCACTTAAAGTTCCAGATAAATGAATATGAAGAACTTTATTATAAATAAAATATAGTCCCATTGCAATAGTTTTGCCTTCGTATATTGCTTCAACCGTTATAATGTTTTCTGGAAAGTATTTCAATATTTTATTAAAATATTCGTCTTTAAAATAATAATAATCAGTTGCATTATTTCTATTCATAGTTGAATAATAAATATCTTTAAATTTAGAAATATCTTTTGGTCTCTCATTTACTTGATAGGTAATTCCTTTATTTTTGCACTGCCTAATATTCTTTCTACAACTTTTACTAAATTCTTCACTGTACGGATCTGCATATTTTTCCAAATCTGTTCCTAATGTTTTCCTCAAATAAATCACATTATAAATATTTTTAAAATCTAGTGCATTTTTTATAACGGGATGAAATCTTATAAATTCACTTACTATTTTATTTTTCTCACAGTATTTTGCGAATTTCTCTTCATATTTTCTTAGCAATTCCTGTTTATTATTACTTTTTTCTATTATTGGGCCACCATATCCATAAGGTGTTACAATGTCATAATAAACTTCACCATTTATTTTTATTGGTATCTCTCTTTTAATGAATTGATTGGAAATACTACCATTTTCATCTTGATATTTAAATATTTCTGTTTTTCCGTTTTCGATTGTCTCATAAAGTTTACCATAATTTTCTTCAAAATATATGTCTTGTTTCATTACTATTTAATATTCCTTTCTAAGTTCTATATATCTAATTTCTCCTTTTTTAGGTCAATTAATACTTTATAGTAACTTTAAATAATGTTCTATGTCCTTTTCTAAATATCTTTGATCACATATAAGTGATAGTTCCATCTTATAGATTTTTGTTTGTTCAGCTTTTTGAATTTCCTTTGGAATAGGCCAATGAATAGGTAAATAAATATTGTTCTGTATAAGATTACTTCTTAATTTGCTTCTTTTTTCTTCATCCATAAAAATTGGAATAAATAAAGGACAATCTTTTTCATAATCTATTTCGCTTAAATATTTATATTCTTTTTGCTTTTTTAAAAAATCATAAATAATCTTTGCATTTTTTCTTCTTATAGCTTTAATGTCGTCTATATCAAGATTCTCTAAAATCTCTTTTGATTTTTCATCTATCTTATAATTCTTATAGTGTTGTTTCAAAATTTCATTCGCATTCTTAAATTTATCTAAAAATACATTTTTTTCTATCTGCTCTTTTTTATGTATATATTTTTCCTTTTCATACATAGCTTCTTCTTTTATTTTAGTATACTCTAAATTTTCTACTAAAGCTTTTCCATTTTCTTTCATCTTGTCTATCAAGTTTTGGTTATTTACAATTAAAACAGAACCACTAATAATAGGAAACCATTTTCTAAGGCTAGCTATTACAATATCCGATTTTTTATTATATTTTCTTTCTGATAAAAAGCTATGCGTACCATCTTCAATAATTGTAATACCTCTATTATGAAAATAATCGATATAATTATCCATATTGCAACTAGAAAAGCCAAAATAATTCATTCCAAAAAATAAATCGCATTCTTTATTTAAGTCTATATTATACATTATTCTGCCATTTTCAAATATCACGTCATAAAATTCTATTTCAATTTTCTTATCCAGAAAAGGAACTAACATTGAATCGCAACAATAAGATGGCATATACACTTTTTCTATTTTTTTCTGTAATATTTCTATAGCAAAATCAATTGCAGTTCTTCCTGACATAAGTAAAATTTCATTTTGTTTTTGTACATAATTATTATTTAATTTTTTATATTCTTCTAACCAAAATTCGCTTCCAATTTCCATTTTACAAACCTGCTTTTTGTTTTATACTATTTATATTTTTTGTAATTCATATTCTTCTCTTAGAATTCCAATAACAATTTCATTATGATAATTATTATTCTTAAATATTGACTTTCTTATAATTCCCTCTTCCGTCCATCCACATTTTTTATATAACTTTCTTGATGCTTCATTAAACTCAAGAATTGTACTATATAATCTATTTAATTGAAGTTCCTCAAAAGCATATTTCATTATAGTCATTACAGTATCTGTTCCATAACCCTTACATTTTATATCGTCACTAAATAATTTTATTCCATGGGAAGCTTTTCTATTTTTCCAATCAATATTGGTTAGCGTAGCTAATCCTATTGATTTGCCTTCTGCCTCAATAATAAATCTTATATTATTTTTGTTTTGTATTGTATTTTCATACCATTTTTGTTGTTCGTATTTTGATACTGGAAAACTCCAACCAATAACATTATGTTCCATTTCTCCATCATTAATCATAGCTCTTAAGAACTCCATATCTTCTATTTCCAATGCACGTAAGAAAACTTTCTTTCCTTTTATATTCAATTATCTTCCTCCTTTTTTATTTTAATCTCTCAATTTTAAATGACAACATTTTTATAGGCTGTGAGGACCTTTTTCTATATTACCTTCTTTTTCAATTTGTCTTTGCCTATATATATTAAAATCAATATTTCTCCCAGTTCCTCTAGTTTCAATTCCTTCTTCTTTAAATACTTTTTTTATAGTTTTTAAAATTATTTTACAGTCATTTATAAAAGTTATATTATGAATATATTCTAAATCGTATTTGAATTTTTCTTCCCACAATAAAGTGTTTCTTCCATTTACTTGAGCAAGTCCTGTTAGCCCTGGTCTAACATCATGTCTATGTTTTTCATCTTCATTGTAATATGGTAAATATATTACTGCTAGAGGTCTTGGTCCAACTATACTCATATCACCTTTTAAAATATTTACTAGTTCTGGTAACTCATCTAAACTTGTCTTTCTTAGTATCTTGCCAAACTTTGTCAATCTTTTCTCATCTGGCAATAAATTTCCTTCTTCATCTTTTTCTTCTGTCATTGTTCTAAATTTGTACAAAGTAAAAATTTTTTCATTTTTACCCGGTCTTTGTTGTTTAAATATAGCTGGTTTACCTAATTTTATTCTTACAAGTATAAATATAATAAGCAATATTGGATTCAATATAATTAATGCTAGTAAACTTAATACAATATCAAGTAATCTTTTAACAAATTTTCTATACATTATGTTCTCCCGTTTTTACTAAAACTCTATTTATTTTCAAACAAATTTTTAATAACATTTATTACTACTTGTTGTTCTTTTTCCGTCATCTTTGTATCACTTGGTAAACATACACCATTTTCAAATAATTTTTGTCCAACAGAATCTTCTTCTTCACATGTAGAAATAAAATCATATTTTTCAAATATTGGTTGTAAATGCATTGGTTTCCACACTGGTCTAGATTCTATATTTTCTGCATCAAGAGCATTCATAATATCATTTGGTTTTACTCTTGAAGCTTCATTTAAAACAAATGTAGATAACCAATGATTAGGTTTTGTATCTTCTGGTACGGGTTGCATTTTAATTTCTTTTATATCTTTGAACGCTTCCTTGTATCTATTATATATATCAGTTTTTTGTTTGATTCTCTCATCTAAAACTTTTAATTGTCCTCTTCCTATACCAGCTACAATATTGCTCATTCTATAGTTATATCCTATCTCAGAATGTTGATAATGACGTGCTTTATCCCTTGATTGAGTTGACCAAAAACGTACCTTTTGTATTCTTTCTTCATCATTTGAGACAAGCATTCCACCGCCACTAGTTGTAATAATTTTATTTCCATTAAAAGAATAAATGCCATACTTTCCAAAAGTTCCAGTTTGCTTACCTTTATATATAGAACCTAGGCTTTCCGCAGCATCCTCGATTAATGTTACATTATGATTTTTGCAAATTTCAATAATTTCATTCATTTTAGCTGGTACACCATATAAATGAACTACAACTACTGCCTTTGGATTAGGATATTTTTCAAAAGCTTTTTCTAATGCTTTTGGATCCATATTCCAAGTTTCTTCTTCACTATCTATAAATACTGGTGTTGCATTTTGATAAATTATTGGATTTGCTGTAGCTGAAAAAGTTAGTGAAGAACAGAAAACTATATCTCCCTCACCAATTCCAGCTGCTTTTAAAGCCATATGAATTGCTGCAGTACCAGATGATAATGCTGCTGCATATTTTACTCCAACATAATTTGCTAATTCTTCTTCAAATTTATCTACGTTTTCTCCAAGTGGAGCTATCCAATTTTTGTCAAATGCTTCCTTTACATATTTCTGTTCATAGCCTTCTTTTGACATATGTGGTGATGCTAACCATATTCTTTCTTTCATCCAAATTCCCTCTTTCTATTAATTTTAATCATTGTTCGTACTAACTACCTCTTCTCTCTCTTTATAAGTTGGTACTACTTTTTTCATGTTTTCTTTAATCTTATCAAGTTCAATATCTTCATCTGCAATTGTTTCTCTAAGTATATCAAGCTTCTCTTCTACATCTTTCATTGTAATCTTTGAAGGTTTTGCTATATAAATTTTACTATGCTCTGTTGGTTTTAGCCCTTCATCATCCATTAAAATTTCTTCATAAAGTTTTTCTCCTGGACGTAATCCTGTTATTTTAATAGGTATATCTACATTTGGTTGAAATCCAGATAACTTTATTAAATTAACAGCTAAATCATATATTTTTACTGGTTCTCCCATATCAAGTACAAATATTTCTCCACCTTTTGCATAAGTAACTGCTTGTAATACAAGTTGTACAGCTTCAGGTATTGTCATAAAAAATCTTGTTATATCTTTATGTGTTACTGTTACGGGGCCACCTTTAGCAATTTGTTTTTTGAAAAGTGGTACTACTGATCCATTGCTTCCAAGTACATTACCAAATCTTACTGCTACAAATTCAGTTTTGCTTACTTTGTCCTTTGCTTGTATTATCATTTCACATAATCTCTTTGTGGCACCCATTATATTTGTAGGATTTACAGCTTTGTCTGTTGAAATTAGCACAAATCTCTTTACACCATACTTATCACAACAACTCGCAACATTATACGTACCAAAAACATTATTTTTTATAGCTTCTAATGGACTTTTTTCCATTAGTGGCACATGCTTATGTGCTGCTGCATGAAATACTAGCTCTGGCCTATATAATTCAAATATTTCATTTAACCTGTTTTTATCTCTTACACTTCCAACAATAGCTTCAATTTTATCTTTAGAATAATTAGCTTTTAATTCTAATTCTATATCATACAAGTTATTTTCATAAATATCAAATATTATAAGTTTTTTAGGATGGTTTTTCATTATTTGTCTACATAATTCAGAGCCGATTGAGCCTCCACCGCCTGTTACTAAAACAATTTTATCTTTTATTAAAGAATTAATATTTCTATTATCTAAGTGAATTGGCTCTCTTCCAAGTAAATCCTCTATTTGAACATCTCTTAAGCTATTAATTGCCCCTTGTTTATTAATAATTTCTTCAGTTGTTGGTAAAACTCTAGTTCTTACACCAGTATCTTGACATAGCTCTAATATTTTTCTTCTATTAATTGCATCAATTCTATTAATAGCAAAAAATATAATATCAACATCTTTTTCCTTTACGATTTTAGAAATATCATATCTAGTACCGAATTACTTTAACTCCTAAAATATAATGATTTAATTTGCTGATATTATCATCTACAATACCTACAATATTATATTTATCCTTCATCGAGTTTTTAATTGCAATTATGATTTCTCTTGCTCCCCATCCGGCTCCAATGATTAAAAGATTATTTTTTCTAATATTTGTGTCTTGTTTTTCCTTACCCTCTTTCTTTGTTGCGGTTCTGTTTAAGATTGAACGTCCTGCTAATCTATACATAACAAAAGCTCCGGCAATTAAAATACCAGATAAAATATTAAATTTAAGACTTAAATATTTAAAGTCAAGTACTAAAGCTAGGGCACTAATAATCACAACCGAAATAATTGCACTTATAATATATTTTACATAATCTTTTCCTACTTCGTACCTCATCATATTTCGATACATTTGAAATATATTAAGAATTAATTCATAGATTATAATTGCTATCAGTGATTCTATAGCAAATGCTTTAACATCTGTTATTTGAACACTTAAGAAAAATATTGAAACTAAATAACTTGTAAAAATTATTAAAATATCTATTAACACAAGAAAAAAATTTTTGTTTTTCTTTATTGCTTCTGTCATTTTAACTTGTCCCCTTAATAAAAAATTTCACCTATGTTTTTATCATATAATACCTTAGAATAAATTTCAATATTTTTATGTAATTTTTTGTAGAAAAATGTAAATTTTTTTCAATTATAGCACTCCTAGTTTTTCAACTGTCAAGAATTCCTTGATAGTTGAATTATACATTTAGATATTTTTCATATGTTCATTTTTTGCACATATGAGTATACACTTTTCTTTTTATGCGACAGCAGTGTTGTCGTGTTTAAAGCCTAAAAAACAGCAACCAATTTCTTAGTTGCTGCTTTTTGAAGTTGTCGGAATATCTGACAGGTTAGTTTATACAATATTTCTTTTAATTTGATCTCTACTTACTCCTAAAATTTTTGCCATTTCTACTTGTGTTATTTTATTATTTTCCTTTATTAATTCTATTATTCCAACTTCTATACTTTCAGTAATTGTTTGGGCAAAGTTTGGGCATTTTTAATTTTTTATTTACACGTTTCTTCCGTGGCAATTTTTATATTTCTTCCCACTTCCACAAGTAGTAGAAAATTTAGTATTATTAGTATTTACAATATTATCTATACTATTGGTATTTCTTAATTTAAATGATTTATATAAGAAAGTACATATAGTATTTATTGTATTATCCTAATTATCTTTTCTTATATTGTGGCAACAAATTGGCAACAATGTCGCCAACATATTTTTATTTACCATAATTATTATATAATTTATTTATAATATAATCAAGTTATATTATTGATTTTTTCTATTTTTTCACAGATAATTTAACTCATATTTTCAAATCGTTCTGACTTTCATTTTCTTCCT
>CALXNM010000010.1 GCA_944389745.1 uncultured Clostridia bacterium
TATAACATTTAGAGAAGAAAAAGAAAAGGCACTAAATTTAATTAGTGCCAGTGTGAAACGAAGTTTCACTTTTGTTCCAAAATTTCAAAGTGCAATCTTATTGTTTTAAAGTGCAAAAATTGCACTTTAAAATTGAAGAGCAAATGATCAATATAAAAGCTATTCATCAAAACATCCCATAACCAATTGTGAACCATCAACAAATCCATTTCTATAATACTTTTCATTCCAATAGCATATATAGTCCATAAAATTTTTATCAAGCTTATCTAATTGTTTCTTAACATATTTTTTATTTTGTTTTGGAACATTTTTTAAAATATTTTCAATTATTTCGTCAAAATTTATATTATGTTTTTTATCTTCTTCAGTTAAATATCCTAATTCAGTTTCCTCTCTATAACTTAACCATTCTCTTAAAATATCATCATTTACTTCTCTAAAATTATTCATAACAATCCTCCAATTTTATAAAAATAATATATATATCAAAACGATATAATGAGTGAACTTTTAGTCAATGTGATATACAAAATTTAAAATTTTGGGGACACAATGGGGACAAAAGTACCCAAAATTGACTTAAAATCACTTAAAAACACATAACTTATAAATCAATAAAACCATTGAAATATAAGCAAAAACTATCAGTTTCAATAAAATTCAAAAATTGCTGATAATACCCTCATAACCCGAAGGTCTTACTGGAACGCACTAGCTCATTAACCCAATATCTGCTATAATATAAAAAAATAATATAAAAGGAGGAACATTATGAATAATCTATTTATTGAATATCCAAAATGCTCAACATGTCAAAAAGCAAAGAATTGGCTAGAAGCTAACAATATAAAATATGAGGATAGAAATATAGTAGAAAATAATCCAACAGAAAAAGAATTAACAGAATGGATACAAACAAGTGGCAAAGAAATAAAAAAATGGTTTAATACTAGTGGTTTAAAGTATAAATCTTTGAATTTAAAAGAAAAACTTCCCAATATGACAGATGAAGAAAAAATTAAATTGTTAGCTAGTGATGGTATGCTTGTAAAAAGACCTATATTGATAAGTGATAAAGGAATATTAATTGGATTTAGAGAAGCGGGATGGCAAGAGATATTATTAGACTAGTGATATTGTGAAATGTGGTAATAACTGTTGTTAAATACCACATTTTGTGATATAAAATATAGTAGATCTTTAATTAAACGGAGGAGAACATGGAAAATATTAGGCCTTTTGTAAAATGGGCTGGTGGAAAGAGAGACTTAATACCACAATTAAGAAATTTTTATCCATTTGAATTAGAAAATAATGAAATAAATAGATATGTAGAGCCTTTTGTTGGAGGAGGAGCTATATTAATAAATATATTACAAAAATATAATGTGCATGAAGCTTATGTCTTTGATATTAATGCTGATTTAATCAATTGCTACAATGTAATAAAAAATAATGTCGAGCAATTAATAGATGAATTAAAAACAAAACAAGATGAGTTCTTAAAATTAAACATGGAAGAAAGAAGTGCTTATTTCTATGATGTTAGAAAAGAATACAATTCATATACAATCCAAGAGCAGGAAATAAATATAAAAAGGGCTTCAGAGTTTATATTTTTAAATAGGACATGTTTTAATGGATTATATAGGGTGAATAAAAAAGGCGAATTTAATGTGCCATGTGGCAAATATAAAAATCCTACAATTTGTGATGAAGATAATTTAAGAGGTTTATCAGATCTAATAAAAGATGTACAATTTCAATGTGGGGATTATAAAGAGAGTGAAAAGTATATTGATAACAATACATTCGTATATTTTGACCCTCCATATAGACCTTTATCAGATACATCTGGATTTACTTCTTATTCTAAAGAGGATTTTAATGATGAGAATCAAAAGCAACTTGCACAATATTTTAGAGAGTTAAATGAAAAAGGTGCAAAATTAATGTTATCTAATTCTAATCCTAAAAATACAAATGAAAACGATGATTTTTTCGAAAAATTATATAATGGATTTAATATCAATGAGATATATGCAAAAAGAATGATTAATGCTAATGCTAAAGATAGAGGAGAAATATCAGAATTGCTTATTACAAATTACAAGGAGACAGAAGAATGTATTCAGGAAAATTCTATTTTTCAAAAGACGGCTTTAAATTGATAGAAGACGATACTTTTGATGCTTTAAAAGAATTTGATGATAAAAGTATAAATATGATTTTTGCGGATCCACCATATTTTTTATCGAGTGGAGGAATTACTTGTAGTGGTGGAAAAATGGTAAGTGTAAATAAAGGTGATTGGGATAAAAGTTTATCAGCAAAGGAAAAATATGAGTTTAATAAAAAATGGATTCGTGAATGTTTTAGAATTTTAAAAGATGAAGGCACTATATGGATAAGTGGAACATTGCATAATATTTATTCTATAGGTATGGCTTTGGAAGCAGAAAACTTTAAAATTTTAAACAATATTACATGGCAAAAATCTAATCCACCACCTAACCTAGCTTGCAAAACATTTACACATTCTACTGAAACAATCTTATGGGCCAAAAAGAATTTATCAAAGGTTAAATATAAGTTTAATTATGAATTAATGAAACAAATGAACAATAACAAACAAATGAAAGATGTATGGACTACTTCATTAACAAAACCGTCTGAAAAAAAGCAAGGAAAGCATCCAACTCAAAAACCGTTGGAAATACTAGAAAGAATAGTATTAGCATCGACTGAAGAACATGATATAATATTAGATCCCTTTTGCGGAAGTAGTACTACAGGAATAGCAGCTAATAAACATAAGAGAAACTATATAGGAATAGATAATTCAAAAGAATATTTAGATTTATCAATAAGAAGATATGAAGAATTAGAGGAGGAAAGAATGTCTAGAAATTTTAAAGATTGGATTTCAGAATTTGAGGATAGTATTGCAAGCTGGAAATATTATACTGATTTTGAGAAAGTATATAACAATGTAAATAAAATTAAAAACGAACTTAACTTGCTAAATGGATTAATAGGAAGCAAGAATATTGAAGAAGATTTTAAAAATTTAGTAAATGAATATCCTAATGTATTAAAAGCAATACCAATCTTAATAGCTAAAAGAGAAAATATTGTTATTATAAAAGATGCAATACAAGACTATTATTATAATTTTAATAAAATGAATTATTCAATAGATGATTACATATTGTTTATGAGAAAGACAGGAATTTTTGATTTATTAGAAAATCATTTAGTATCAAATTTGTATGACTATGTTACTGGCGTTGAAGTTGGAATGGACACTAATGCGAGAAAAAATAGAACAGGCGATGCAATGGAAGATTTAGTAGAAAGTTATATAGTAAAGGCTGGATTCGTAAAGGACTACAATTATTATAAAGAAGTAACATCTACAAAATTAAAAGAAAAATGGAATATAGATTTAAAAGAAATATTGAAAAATATAGATGCATCAACCAATAATAAAAAAGTAAAAATGGCTGAGAAAAGGTTTGATTTTGTTATAGAAAATAATCATACATTGTATCTAATTGAAACAAATTTTTATGGTTCTCAAGGTTCTAAGTTAAATGAAACAGCTAGAAGCTATAAAATGTTAAATGAAGAATTGAAAAAAATAAAAGGAGTAAAATTTGTATGGTTCACAGATGGCAAAGGCTGGAACAGTGCAAAAGGAAATCTAGAAGAAACTTTTAATGAAATGGAAGATATTTACAATATTAAAGAAATGAAAGAAAACATAATGAGTAAGATATTTTAATTTAATATATAAAAAAATAGAGATATAAAATGGGGGCAACTTTTTTTAGGTTGCTCTTTATTTTATTATATAGGAAAAATCGACAGATTTTTGCTATATAACAAGCTTAAGTTACCTTGGGCTGTGCATATTCGCGAAGCGAAATGCACATGTGGCGAAGCCACTTTTCTTATAATATAAAGGAGGAGTGCATATTGATATTTAACCCAGAAGGATTTGACTTAGAAAAAACGACATTGTGGAGTTTTAAAGAAAGGGGGAAATGGGCTACACATAAAGGAGATTATAGAGGAAATTGCCCACCACAAGTGCCAAGAAATTTAATATTAAAATATACAAGAGAAAAAGATATTGTATTAGACCCATTTTGTGGGAGTGGTACAACAATGATAGAATGCAAACTATTAAATAGAAAGGGAATTGGTATAGATGTAAGCGTAGATGCTTTGATACTGGCAAAAAACAGATTGAACTTCAAATACAAAACAGTATATGAACCAAAATTAATAAGGGCAGATTCAACTAACTTACAAAGTATAATTCCAAATGAAAAAATAGACTTTATATTTGCACATCCGCCATATGCAGATGCAATAAAATATAGTGAAGATATAAAAGAAGATATATCAAGGCTTAATCTACAAGAATTTTTAAATCAAATGAATTTATTTGCAAAAGAATGTTTTAGAATCTTAAAAAAAGATAAAGTATGTTCAATTTTAATAGGAGACATTAGAAAAAATAGAAATGTTATTCCATTAGGATTTTATATCATGGATATTTTTATTCAAACAGGTTTCAAATTAAAAGAAATAATAATAAAAGAACAACACAATTGTAAAATGAATGAATATTGGAAAAATAAAAACATTGATTTTTATTTATTAGCTCATGAGTATGTATTTATATTGAAGAAATTATAATAGATTATTGAAGAATGATATTTCAGAGTTAAGTATAGATGATGCAAAGAATTTATGCGATTTCATTAGATCTTAATTTATAAATATCAAACTATATGGTAAGAATTTAAGGACGAATATAACTTCGTAGTTAACCTCTTACCATAATAGTTTAGACTTTTCCACCTTTTTATAACTATTTAAAAATTTCACGACCTCATCTTCTTTTACACACAATAACTTTTAAAAAATTTAATATATAAATTATAAATAATTTAATCATTATTAACTATAGTAACTTAAAACCATTATATAAAATGTAAATTGTAAATATAATATTCATATGATAATAGTTATAAAAAGGTAGTGGGCTTAAAACTTTATATTTAATTTAACTTGTAAAATAACTTAACAAGACCCATTTTTTTATTACGTAGGAAAATCGATAGATTTTTCCGGAGTAACAAGGTTAAGTTACCCACGCCTGTGCGATTGCTTAGCAATCTGCACATATGGCGAAGCCACTTTCCTTATAATTTGATTTCAAATTCAATGCTGTTTAGTTTTGAAATTTCAAAATCTGTTTGTCTAATTTTTTCTTCTAGTTGTAATATTTTAGATTTTATTTCATCAGGATTATAATTGATGTCTTGAATTTGAAAGTATGAGTTATTTACTTCTGTTACTCTTTGTTTAGAACTACGATGATTTAATAAAGTATTTAAATTATTTTTTAGCTTTCTTAAATTAGTGTTTTCTACTATGGCTGATTGAATTGTTTGACCGTTAGATAATTTAAATAAATTATTTTTTTCGTAAAGTATTGTTTTTAATGATGTTATTTCTTTTGTTAACTTTTGAACCTCTAGATATTCTTCTTGAAAGTCTTTCTTGTTGTCTTCAATTATATTAGTAGTACCGTTTAACTCCTGGATTGTAGTGTTAAAGACGTGTTCTCTTAGTGAATAAAATAATGATATGTATTGTTTTTCTTTTTCTTCGATTAAAGACATTAAACTTGATAAATTTATTTTCATTTCTATTACCTCCTTGATTTATTTTTATTATAAGGCAGGTAAAACAAAAAAAGGTCGCATAAAAAGCGACAAAAAAATAACGCTACAAAATAGCGTTGCAGTATGTAAATAAATAATCGTTTATGATATTTAAATCATAAATGTTATTTTCTATACAGAAAGATATAATTAGGTCAAATTTGTTTGAACTAAGAGAGTAACCAGCTGAGTTTAACAAAGTGTTAAAATCTGTTTTGTTTAATCTCAAAGATAAACAGAGTTTGATTATTATATTTTTTCTGGGAATGTAATTTTTATTACATCTTATTTTAGAAAACAACTTACGATCAATATCTACAGATTTGTAAATTTCAGAATCTTTTTGACCACTTTTATCTATAAAATAGAAAAGTGTTTCATTAAAACTCTTTGATTTACTACAATTTAAATATTCATAGATTTTTTTATCCATAAAAAAAACACCTCCAAAATACAACATTTCGATAATAGATTCTTAATAATCTTCCATGTACTAACCCGAGGGTTTTTGAATATTTAAATTGTGATATTATTGTAGCATATAATTTTCGAAAAAACAAGGGTGAGGTTGAATAAAAATCTGCAAAAAAATAGACCAAGGTACGGGATTTGTCACTGTATCGAGGCCTAATAACAGTATAGTAATTTTCAAGCAAATATGTCAATTATATTCCATTCCTTGCCATAAATTCTTTTCTCTCATTAGTTTATCCAAACCATTGATAATCCATTTCTTATGAAAGTTCCACTGAGGTGCAACAAGTAAATCTTTTGGAGCATCACCTGATACTCTGTGTATGATAATATTTGGACTAATGTGTGTTAAAATATATGCACAAGAATTTAAGTAGTCATCTAATTCTAGTGGGATATATTTCCCTTCTGTATACATTTCTTCTAGTTTAGTATCTTTTACAATATAGCAGCAATGTATTTTTAATCCTTGAATATTATGTTTGTTTATGAATTTTACTGTGTTTTGTATGTCTTCGTGTGTTTCGTTTGGAAGTCCTACCATAATGTGTGGAATGACATCAATTCCAAATTTGTTTAGTATTTCTACTGCTTTTGTGAAGTCGTTATTTGTATAGCATCTGTTAATTAATTTGCCAGTTTCTTCATTTGCAGTTTGCAATCCTATTTCGACTGAAACATAGTATTTATCTGTATAGCTTTTTAAAAGCTTTGCTATTTCTTCATTAATGCAGTCTGGTCTTGTTGCAACAGAAAGTCCAACTATTCTATCATCTATTAATGCTGCGTTATATTTTTTCTTTAAATTTTCTAATGTGTCATATGTGTTAGTATAGTTTTGAAAATATACTATAAATTTATTTGCTCTTTCTGCTTTATAGCTGTTAAAATAGTTTTTTACTTGATTAGAAATACTGTCTTTATGTATATGGTCTCCAGATCCTTTACTACTACAGAAAATGCATCCGCCTATTCCTTTTGTGCCATCTCTATTTGGACATGTAAAGTTGCCGTCAATACATATTTTTAGAGTTCTTTCTCCGAATTTTTCTTTCAAATATTTATTTAAATGGTTGTATCTATTTATTTCTTTGTTTTCTGCATTTATATTATTCACGTTTTACCTCTTTTAAATTAAGTATTTAATGGAGTTCTTTTATAAAATTCCTCCGAAGAATTTGTACAATAAGAATAATATCAAAAAGAGGGAGAAAAGTAAATGAAAAGTGATATTTTAGAAAATATTAGAAATTAATAGAAGATACTAGATAGTTCATACTAAATATGATATATTATAGAGAGAGTATTAAAATATATGAAGATTTCAAGAGATAATTGAGCATTCTTATAACGAGTATTATTTAATAATATGTAGAGGGATTTTATGGAGAATAATAAGAATAACGAAGTAAATGAGATAAATGAAAAAAATGTGAATAACGTAAAAAAAGAAATAAATGCAAAGAACAAGAAGAATGAAAGTATTGAGGAAAAATCAAAGAACGAAAATGCAAAGGAAAAAGAGGTCAACGAGAAAAATTCAAAGGCTGAAAGCAGCGCAACAAATAAAGCAATTGAAACAAATAAAGCAGGCGAAACAAGCAAAGTAAGCGAAACAATCGAAGGAAAGGCTGAAAAAGCTAGAAAATCATGGGGTGGACCGGTTTTTGCAATAGTTTTAATTGCGATTATTGTTGTGTGTATTTGGTATTTAAATAGGGCAAAAAACACTGGAGATAACTTATCATCTGAAAATATAGTGGGAAGTTATGCAGAAAATAATGGTGAAACGGTAATTGCAAATGGAACAGTAGCTGAAGAGGCAAACGGCGATGAGAAAGAAACTGATTCAAGCAATGATGATGAAAAAACTTCAAGTAATTCATCAAATAAGTCAACATCAAATAAAAATTCATCAAGTTCAACTTCTATTAAAGTGTCAAATTTAAATAAATCTACAAAGAAAAATAATTCATCTAGCTCAACCGTTTCAGAAGGAAAGAAAAAAGCATTGTCACAAGCTAAAAAATATTTGAAGTCAGCTGCTTTTTCAAAGTCTGGTTTGAAAAAGCTATTACGAAATAAAGGGTATACTGTTTCGCAAGCTAGCTATGCAGTTAACAACTGTGGAGCTAATTGGAAAAGTCAAGCTGTAAAAAAGGCAAAAGAATATTTAGAAATAACAGCTTTTTCAGAATCTAGCTTGAGATATCAGTTAAGAAATGCAGGATTTTCTAGTTCTGAAGCAAGTTATGGTGTAGAAAATTGTAAGGCTAACTGGGAAAAACAAGCAGCATTAAAGGCAAAGGAGTATATGAGTATTAAGTCTTTTACAAAGAAAGACTTGATAAGACAATTACGAAACGAAGGATTTACATATGTTCAGGCTTCATATGGTGCTGAGTCAGTTGGATTTTAAAATAAAATTTATAATTAATAATAGGAGGGGGAAAATGTCTAAAAAAAATAAAACAATTATTATCGTAGTTTCTGTTGTAGTATTAATTGCCATACTTGCTATAGTTGGATATATTGTAATTAGAAATATGAGTTTAAATGAGAGCGTAGGATCTACATGGGGAGATACATATTATGCATATCTAAAAGAAATAAAAACAGCAGAGGATAAAACACAATACGGGCTAGAACAAGATATAAATAATGTATCAGTGGAATTCATTCAAGCTTCTGAAGATAAAAATCCAGTAATGGTAATGTCATACCAAAAAGATAATGAAGAGTATTCAAATATATATTATGCAAATGAATTAGGTGGAGTAAGCTTTACCCAAAATTATGTTACAAGTTCTGTGGAGTATTTATATAATATAGAGAAGTCAGAATATTCATGGTATTTACATCAAAAGTTTAATGATATACAAACCTATCAATCAATAGATAATATTACTAATGGATTTTCAGATAATAGTATAGAAACAGATACAGTTTCATTTAATCAAGATAGTTTTATTCGAAATGAGGAAAATATGAATGTTTCTGATTTTGATAAAGTGTTTGTTGAAACAGGATTATCAAATAATGGAAAGATTAGTTTAGATTTAAATTCAAACGATACTGATTATAGAAATTCAATTGAAAATGCGGTAAATGGTTATAAAACTGATGAAGAACTTGCAACTGATGAGATAAAACAAAATGTTTCTTTAAAGGTTGAAGAAATAACTAAAGCAGAAGAGGAAGAGAAAAAACAAGAAGAAATAGAACAAGCAAAATTAACAACTGATAATGTTGCTACAAGAATAGGTGATAATTTAAAATGGTTTACATCTGCATATTTAGGTACAACATATGGTTGGGGAGATGTTTATGAATATAAAGATGTAACAGGTGAAGTTTCAATACCAGGTCAAGGACAATATATGATGACATATGAATTGGTAGGACTTAATAGTATAAATGATTTAAAAACTAGTTTACAAGCATATATGGCATCTGATGTGATTTCAAAACTTGCATCTAATCCAGTATTTGACCAGTATTTAGAAGAGTATGAAGGAAAAGTATATTGGCTATCAGGTGGAGTTGGAGATGGTCCAGAGATTGATTATGATAAGGCTAAAGTAATAAGCTCAGACGGCACAACTTATAAGATATTACTTGAAAACTATAATGTTATATCAAATACAAAAACAGAAGAAATTACATTAACAGTAAATTATCAAGATGAAAAATATATGATAACAGATTATGAAGTTAACGAATTAATATAGTTTACAACAATTAATTTAAAGGAATACCTATAAAATAGAGTTATTTATTTTATAGGCATTTTTTATGTAATAGGAAAAACAATAAGAAAAAAGCATTGACAAAATATGGAAATTATATTATTATATCTCTAGTTTTAATTCAAAAAAATTTCAAAAAATTTTAATTCTTTTAAATTAACATCTAACTAAAATCCAAGTGAAATACTAATTAGGAGGTATTGGTTATATTAATATGTATATAAAACGTGAGATAGGCAGAATAGGTGAAGATTTAGCAGTAAGTTATTTGAAAAATAAAGGCTATAAGATATTAGAAAGAAATTTTGTTGCTAGGCAAGGAGAAATTGATATTATAGCAAAAGATAAAAATGAAATTGTTTTTATAGAAGTAAAAAGTAGAACGAATTTTTTGTATGGAAAACCTGTCGAAGCGGTGAATAGGCTGAAGCAAAAACATTTGAAAAGTGTAATAAATTATTATTTGTATAGAAATAAGCTTGAAAATAATTTTGTAAGAATTGATATCATTGAAGTGTATATTAAAAATGGTTATTTCAAAATAAATCATATTAAAAAAGTGATTTTGTAATTTCTAAAAATTTATTTCTAAAAGATTTTATTCAAAATCTAAATATCCTAAGAAAGAGGGAATAATATGTTAGCTATTGTGAAAAGTATGTGTTTACAAGGATTGGATGGAATTCTTGTTGATGTTCAAGTTGATGTGTCTGCTGGAATGCCCTGCTTAGAAATGGTTGGTTTGCCAGATGCTACTGTTAGAGAATCTAAAGAAAGGGTTAGAACAGCTATAAAGAATTCTGGTTTTGATTTTCCTAGCAGAAGAATTGTTATTAACTTAGCACCGGCTGATACGAGAAAAGAGGGGGCATTTTTTGATCTACCAATTGCTGTTGGTATTCTAATAGATTTTCAAATAATTAAAAGTCAAGATTTAAGTGACACTGTTTTTATAGGTGAGTTGTCTTTAGGCGGCAATGTTAATAAAACAAATGGTATTTTACCTATGTGTATTGAAGCGAAGAAGTTAGGTATTAAAAAAGTTATTGTATCTAATGATAATGCAAAAGAAGCGGCTATAGTTAAAGGTATACAAGTAATTGGTGTAAATAATTTATCTGAAGTTGTAGATTATTTGAATGGAAATTTAGATATTATTCCTACAAAAAATAATGTAAGTAAAATATTTAACAATAAAGTTAAATATATGCTTGATTTTTCTGATGTGAAGGGGCAGGAAAATATTAAAAGAGCTTTAGAAATTGCAGCTGCTGGTGGGCATAATGTTTTGATGGTTGGGTCTCCTGGTTCACGGTAAGACTATGCTTGCAAGAAGAATACCTACTATATTACCAGATTTAACTTTTGAGGAAGCTTTAGAAGTTATAAAAATTCATAGTATATCAGGATTATTATCAAAGGAAAAATCTATTCTTTTAACAAGGCCGTTTAGAGCACCACATCATACAATAACAATTAATTCATTGATTGGCGGTGGAAAAATACCTAAACCTGGAGAGATTAGTTTAGCACATTATGGTGTTTTATTTCTTGATGAATTGCCAGAATTTAATAAAAATACTTTGGAGGTATTGCGTGGACCTTTAGAGGATAGAGAGGTTACAATCAGTAGAGTTAATGCAAGTTTTACATATCCGTGTAATTTTATGTTTGTTGCATCTATGAATCCGTGTCCATGTGGTTTTTACGGTTCAAAAAATAAAGAATGTACGTGTACACCAGAAGCTATTTCTAGATATGTCGGCAAAATAAGTGGCCCACTTTTAGACAGAATAGATATTCAAATAGAGGTTACTCCTGTTAAATACCAAAAGCTTGAAACTACAAGCAGAGCTGAGACTTCTGAAGAAATAAAGAAAAGGGTAGATAAAGCAAGAAAAATACAGATTAAAAGATATAAAAAGTATGGCATTTTTTCTAATAGTGAATTAACTCCAAATTTAAGTGAGAAATTTTGTAAGTTAAATGCTGGGTCTAAAAAACTTGTACAAGATGCTTTCGAAAGGTTAGGTCTTAGTGCGAGAGGTTATGGAAGAATACTTAAAGTTGCAAGAACAATAGCTGATTTAGCAGGCAAGGAAAACATTGAAATAAATCACCTTGCTGAGGCAATTCAGTATAGGAGTCTTGATAGAAAATTTTGAAAGGTGGTATTAATATAGAGTATTTTAAAATTGATATAGAGGATGAAAAATACCCACGAAGGTTATTAAAAATAAGAAATTTTCCAACTGAAATATATGCTGTAGGAAATATTGATTTGTTAAATACCAAATTTACTGCAGGAATAATTGGCTCTAGAAATTGTACAGATTATGGTAGAAAAGTATCAAAGGAATTTGCAAGTGAAATGAGCAGAAAGGGAATTTGTATTGTAAGTGGTATGGCATTAGGAATTGACGGGATGGCGCATGATGCAGCTGCCAAAAAAGAAGGAAGGACTATTGCTGTTTTAGGAGGAGGGTTTAATCATATTTATCCTAAAGAAAATGAATGGCTTTTTTATAAAATAATAGAAAATGATGGTTGTGTTATTTCAGAATATTCACCAGATACAGTAGTAGAAAAGAAATACTTTCCTGATAGGAACAGAATCATAAGTGGACTTTCAGATGCAGTGCTTGTAGTAGAAGCAACGTTTAGAAGCGGGAGTAGTATTACTGCAAAGCATGCATATTCACAAGGTAAAAAAGTATTTGCTATTCCAAATAATATATATGAAAACACTGGAATTGGGACTAATATTTTAATTCAAAAAGGTGCAATATTAACAACTAAGCCAAGGCAAATTATAGAAGCAGTTAAAGAAAAGAACAAAAGTGGCGAGACTGAAAAAAGTGACACAAATAAGTTGGGCAATCCAAATGATAAAGAGTACCTTGATAAAAATAATGCGGAGATAGCACACGGTAAGTCACATAAGAAAACTGTTTTGAACAAAGCTTTAATAGAAAAAGATGAGAAAGACGTAGCAGAAAATGAAAATATCTTAAATAAGAAAGATTATTTACCAATTTATAGGTTGCTTTCTAATGTACCGATGCATATTAATGAAATTGCTATTAAATTAAATAAATCAATTCAAGAAATAACGCCTAATATAATAATGATGGAACTTGATGGCTATATTGAGCAAGTTCAAGCAAATTATTTTAAAAGAAGAGAAGATAAGGTATAAAAATTGCCTCTAAAAATTCCAAAAAAATCATAAAAAAATATTGACAAGCACGTGCAAAATATTATATACTATGATAGTATAGGAGTTTTATCGGACGACGGGGTAAAACTTAAGTAACTCTTAAATAAAAACTAAGGGTGATTAAAATTAAAAAGTTAATTTTAGAGAATAAATTTTAACATATTTAACAGAAGAAGGTTAGTTGGTAAAAAAGTTAAGTTACCAACCTGCCTTTTTATTGTCGTTTTTCAATCGTTATGTTAATTTAGAAAGAAGAGGAATTGCTTCAATATTATATACGGGAATAAGGGTTTAGAGAGCAGTAGACCAATAAAAACGTATACATAATATTGATGACAAGAAGGACTTCTTTATAAATCATATATATATTTTAATTCTGCTTAATCTTTTTTAGGGGTGATTTTCTTTGGTAAAAGAAATTAAACACGAGAAATGTTCTCGTAAGACTTTTGCAAAAATCGGTGATTCAATCGAAATGCCAAACTTAATTAAAGTCCAAAAAGATTCATACGACTGGTTCGTAGAAGAAGGACTAGGAGAAATCTTAAGAGATATATCTCCAATAATTGATTATTCAGGAAATTTAATTCTAGAATTCCTTGATTACTACATGGAAGACAAAACAAAATACACAGTGGAAGAAGCAAAAGAAAGAGATGCAACATATTCAACAAGATTACATGTAAAAGTAAGACTTATTAATCGTGAGACAGGTGAAATAAAAGAACAAGAAATTTATCTTGGAGATTTCCCACTTATGACTGATAGTGGTACTTTTATAATTAATGGAGCAGAGAGAGTTGTAGTAAGCCAGTTAGTTCGTTCACCAGGAGTTTATTTTGATTCAAGTTATGATAAAACAGGAAAGAAAATTTATACATCAACAGTAATGCCTTTAAGAGGTGCTTGGATAGAATATGAAACAGATGCAAATGATGTGTTCTGGGCAAGAGTTGATAGAACAAGAAAAATACCTGTTACATGTTTGCTACGTGCTTTAGGGGTACTAACAGATGAGCAAATGGTAGAATTATTTGGTGAAGAGCCAAAACTTGCAGCAACAATCCAAAAAGATCCAATAAAAACACAAGATGAAGCTTTAATTGAAATATATAAGAAATTAAGACCAGGAGAACTTCCAACAGTTGATGCTGCTAGAAATTTATTTAATGGATTATTCTTTGATCATAGAAGATATGATTTAGCAAAAGTTGGAAGATATAAATTCAACAAAAAATTAAGTTTAGCTACTAGAATTACAGGACAAGTTGCTTTTGAGGATATAGTTGATCCTGAAACAGGTGAAGTATTTGTTCAAAAAGATAATGTTATATCAGAAGAAGTTGCTGAAAATATCCAAAATTCTGGTATCAATGTAGTTGATGTTAAAGTAGAAGATAAAAAAGTAAGAATTATTGGTAATGGTACAGTAAATATTCATAAATATTTACCAAATGTTGATGTAAGTGATATTCATATTAAAGAATATGTAAATTACAATGTACTAAAATCAATCATAGATTCAACTGAAGAAGATAAATTACATGATGCTATAAAAGAAAGATATGAAGAATTAGTTCCAAGACATGTAACAACTGAAGATATAATTGCTTCAATAAGTTACCTATTAAACTTAGATCATGGACTAGGAGTAATTGATGACATAGACCATTTAGGAAATAGACGTATTAGATGTGTTGGAGAATTATTACAAAATCAATTTAGAATTGGTTTAACAAGGTTAGAGAGAGTTGTTCGTGAAAGAATGACAATTCAAGACTTAGATGTTGTAACACCACAAACATTAATTAATACAAAACCAATTACATCATCAATTAGAGAATTCTTTGGAAGCTCACAATTATCACAATTTATGGATCAAACAAACCCATTATCTGAGCTTACACATAAAAGAAGAATTTCAGCATTAGGACCTGGAGGTCTTTCAAGAGAAAGAGCTGGATTCGAGGTTAGAGATATTCACTATACTCACTATGGTAGATTATGTCCTATAGAATCACCAGAAGGACCTAACGTTGGACTTATATCAGCACTTTCATCATTTGCTACAATAAATGAATATGGATTTATTGAAACACCATATAGAAAAGTAGATCATGAAACAGAAAAAGTTACAGATGAAGTTGTATATATGCCAGCAGATGAAGAAGATAAATACATAATTGCACAAGCATCTGAACCATTAGATAAAGATGGAAGATTTGTAAATGACAAGATAAAAGTAAGAATGAGAGAAGAAATTACAATGGTTGATAAGGATAGAGTTGACTTTGTAGATGTTTCTCCAAAACAACTTGTATCTGTTGCAGCAGCAATGATTCCATTCGTAGAGCATGATGATGCTAAACGTTCATTAATGGGTGCTAACATGCAACGTCAAGCAGTTCCTCTATTAATGCCTGAATCTCCAATAGTTGGAACAGGTATGGAATATAGGGCAGCTAGAGATTCTGGAATTACAGTTACAGCTAAAAATGCAGGTGTTGTAGAAAAAGTAACTGGTGATGAAATTACGGTTAGAAATAATAAAGATGAATTAGATACATATAAATTAAGAAAATTTAAGAGAACTAATGGTGGTACATGTATTAACCAAAGACCAGTTGTTTCTAGAGGAGAAAAAGTTAAAGAAGGTGACATCTTAGCGGATGGACCAGCAACTAAAAACGGAGAAATGGCACTTGGTAGAAATGTACTTATAGCATTCACAACTTGGGAAGGTTACAACTATGAGGATGCTGTTTTAATTAGTGAAAGACTTGTTAAAGAAGATGTATATACATCAATCCATATTGAAGAATATGATTGTGAATGTCGTGATACAAAACTTGGACCAGAAGAAATTACAAGAGATATTCCAAATGTTGGTGATGATGTATTAAAAGACCTAGATGAAAACGGTATTATAAGAATTGGTGCAGAAGTAAGACCAGGAGATATCTTAGTAGGTAAAGTTACTCCAAAAGGAGAAACAGAACTTACAGCTGAAGAAAGATTACTTCGTGCAATATTTGGAGAAAAAGCAAGAGAAGTTAGAGATACATCACTTCGTGTTCCACACGGAGAGCAAGGTACTATAGTAGATGTTAAGATATTTACTAGAGAAAATTCAGATGAATTAGGACCTGGTGTAAATCAAATAATTCGTTGCTATATAGCTCAAAAGAGAAAAATATCTGTTGGCGATAAAATGGCTGGACGTCATGGTAACAAAGGTGTTATTTCAAGAATATTACCAGAAGAAGATATGCCATTTATGCCAGATGGTACTCCAGTAGATATAGTTTTAAACCCACTTGGTGTTCCTTCTCGTATGAACTTAGGTCAAGTTCTAGAAGTTCACTTAGGAATGGCTGCAAAATTATTAGGCTGGAAAGTAGCAACACCAGTATTTGATGGTGCTACAGACGAAGAAATAAGAGAATTATTCAGAAAAGCTGGACATAGAGAAGATGGAAAAACAACATTATATGATGGTAGAACAGGAGATCCATTTGATCACCCAGTAACAGTTGGTGTTATGTACATGTTAAAACTACACCACTTAGTTGATGATAAAATTCATGCTCGTTCAACTGGACCATACTCATTAGTTACTCAACAACCTCTTGGAGGTAAAGCACAATTTGGTGGACAACGTTTTGGTGAGATGGAAGTTTGGGCACTTGAAGCATATGGTGCAGCTTATACATTACAAGAAATGCTTACTGTAAAATCTGACGATACAGTCGGACGTGTTAAGACTTACGAAGCTATTGTTAAAGGAGAAAATGTTCCAAAACCTGGTGTTCCAGAAGGCTTTAAGGTTCTTGTTAAAGAACTTCAAGGTTTAGGTCTAGATATAAGATTATTATCAGCAGATAATCAAGAACTAGAGCTTAAAGAGAATATAGATGACGGAATAGACTTTAACATAGAAGATAAAAAAGTTGGAAGCGATGTTTTAGATCAAAAAGATTTACATGATGGCTATGAAGAAGAAGTTGTTGAAGCTGATGAAAAAGATGAAGATGATGAAGATTTATTTGAAGAATTATCAGATGATGAAATAAAATTAAGCGATGTTGACGAAGACAGCATAATAAGTGATGAAGATATTATAGATGATGACGAAGATAAATAAATATTTTGCCAATATATAAATTTAACTGAATAGTTTCGAAAAGGGTTTTTAGATTTAAATTAGGGAATTGTGCAGCGGTGTATAATTAAAAAATCCTTTAGAAACACAAAAATAAAATATCAAGGGGGCTAAACCGCGTGGACGAATTAAATGAATTTAATAAAATCAAGATAGGTATAGCATCAGATGAAAAAATAAGAGAGTGGTCTAAAGGTGAAGTTAAAAAACCTGAGACTATAAACTACAGAACATTAAAGCCAGAAAAAGATGGTTTATTCTGTGAAAGAATATTTGGACCAACAAAAGACTGGGAATGTCATTGTGGTAAATATAAAAGAGTAAGATACAAAGGAATAGTTTGCGACAGATGTGGTGTTGAAGTAACTAAGGCAAAAGTTAGACGTGAAAGAATGGGACATATAGAACTTGCAGCACCAGTAGCACATATTTGGTATTTCAAAGGAATACCAAGCAGAATAGGACTTATGCTAGATGTATCACCAAGAAGCCTAGAAAGAGTTATATATTTTGCTTCATATATAGTACTTGATAAGGGTAAAACAACTTTAACAAAAGGTCAAATTTTATCTGAAAGAGAATACCATGATGCAGAAGAAAAATTTGGAAAAGGTTCTTTCAAAGCTGAAATGGGAGCTGAAGCTATAAGAACATTGCTTGCTGAAATTGATCTAGATAAATTATCAGCAAAATTAAGAAAAGAATTAGAAAAAGCAAGTGAGCAAAAGAAAGCAAAACTTGTGAAAAGATTAGATACTGTTGAATCATTTAGATTATCTGGAAATAGACCTGAATGGATGGTTATGAGTGTTATCCCAGTTATACCACCAGATTTAAGACCAATGGTACAATTAGATGGTGGTAGATTTGCTACATCAGACTTAAATGATTTATACAGGAGAGTTATAAACAGAAATAATAGATTAAAGAGATTACTTGAATTAGGTGCACCAGAAATAATTGTAAGAAATGAAAAGAGAATGTTACAAGAATCTGTAGATGCTCTAATAGATAATGGAAGACGTGGAAGACCTGTTACAGGTGCAGGAAATAGACCTCTTAAATCATTATCAGATTTATTAAAAGGAAAACAAGGTAGATTTAGACAAAACTTACTTGGAAAACGTGTTGACTATTCTGGACGTTCAGTTATCGTTGTTGGACCTGAACTTAAGATTTATCAATGTGGTCTTCCAAAAGAAATGGCAGTTGAATTATTCAAACCATTTGTTATGAAAGAATTAGTAGGACGTGGAATTGCTCACAACATAAAAAATGCAAAAAGAATGGTAGAAAGATTACGTCCAGAAGTATGGGATATATTAGAGGATGTTATAAAAGATCATCCAGTAATGTTAAACCGTGCTCCTACACTTCATAGACTTGGTATTCAAGCATTCGAGCCAGTATTAGTTGAAGGTAGAGCAATTAAACTTCACCCATTAGTTTGTACAGCATTCAATGCTGACTTCGATGGTGACCAAATGGCTATCCACTTACCATTATCACCAGAAGCACAAGCAGAAGCAAGATATTTAATGCTTTCTGTAAACAACCTATTAAAACCACAAGATGGTAAACCAGTAACAGTACCTACACAAGATATGATACTTGGTGCTTACTATCTAACAATGGAAGTTCCTGGAGAACCAGGAGAAGGCGAATATTATTCTTCACCAGAAGAAGCAATAATGGCTAACTTTAATCATGATTTAGGAATGCATGCTATGATTAATGTTAGAATTACAAAAGAAATAGATGGGGTTAAAAAGAGCAAATTCGTAAAAACATCAGTTGGTAGATTAATATATAATCAAGGAATACCACAAGATTTAGGATTTGTTGATAGATCTGATCCAGAAAATGCATTTGAACCAGAATTAAACTTCACAGTAATGAAGAAAAATCTTGGAACAATAATTGCAAAATGCATAAATAAACATGGATTAAGCAAAACAGCTGAGTTACTAGACTATATTAAAGCAACAGGATACAAATATTCAACAACAGCAGGTATTACAGTATCTGTTGATGATGTTAAAGTGCCACCAGCTAAGAAACAAATATTAGCAGATGCACAAGATCAGGTTGATAATGTAACAAAACAATATAGACGTGGTTTAATAACAGATAAAGAAAGATATGACTCAGTTATTAAGATTTGGGAAGATGCAACAGACAAAGTTACAGATGCGATGAAAGATAATTTTGATACATTAAACCCAGTTTACATGATGTCAGAATCTGGAGCTAGAGGTAACTTAAACCAATTAAGACAAATTGCAGGTATGCGTGGTCTTATGGCATCTACAACAGGTAAAACTGTTGAAATCCCTATCACATCATCATTCAGAGAGGGACTTGACCCACTAGAATACTTTATTTCAGCACATGGTGCTAGAAAGGGACTAGCAGATACTGCTTTAAGAACAGCAGACTCTGGATACTTAACAAGAAGACTTGTTGATGTATCACAAGATATAATTGTTAGAGAACATGATTGTGGAACAACACATGGAATTGAAGTAGCTGATATTAAAGATGGAAATCAAGTAGTCGAAAAAATGGAAGAAAGATTACTTGGTAGGTATCCATTAGAAAATATATATAATCCACAAACAAATGAATTAATTGTGGATACAAATACATTAATTACCGAAAATATTGCAGATAAAATAGTTGCAGCAGGAATTACAAGCGTTAAAGTACGTTCTGTTCTTGAATGTAGAACAAAACATGGTGTATGTGCTAAATGTTATGGAATGGGCTTAGCAACACGTGAAGAAGTAAATATAGGAGAATCAGTAGGTATAATAGCAGCACAATCAATTGGTGAGCCTGGTACACAGCTTACAATGAGAACTATCCACTCTGGTGGTGTTGCTGGTGTTGCAGATATTACACAAGGTCTTCCTAGAGTTGAAGAGCTATTTGAAGCTCGTAAACCAAAAGGACTTGCCATAATCTCAGAAATAGATGGTAAAATTAGTATTTCAGATGACAAGAACAAAAAAGAAGTTATTGTTACAGGAAAAGATGATAGCAAGAAATATACAATACCATTTGGTTCAAAACTTCGTGTAAGAGAAGGAGACGAAGTAAAAGCTGGAGCTCCAATTACAGAAGGATCTATAAATCCAAATGAAATTCTAGCAATTAATGGTCCAGATGGAGTTTACCTATACTTAGTACAAGAAGTACAAAAAGTATATAGAAATCAAGGTGTTGATATCAATGATAAACACGTTGAAGTAATTGCAAGACAAATGCTTAAGAAAGTAAGAGTAGAAGATAATGGAGATACACCATTATTTGCAGGATCACTTGTAGACATCTATGAAGTAGAAGATGCAAATGACAAGGTTATAGCAGAAGGAAAGAGACCTGCAACATATAAACGTGTATTACTTGGAATTACAAAGGCATCACTTGCAACAGAAAGCTTCTTATCAGCTGCATCATTCCAAGAAACAACAAGAGTTCTTACAGATGCTGCAGTAAAAGGTAAAGTTGATGAATTAATAGGATTAAAAGAAAATGTTATTATAGGTAAACTAATTCCAGCAGGAACAGGTATGCCAGCATATAAAGACATTCATATTAATACAGAAAATCAACCAGCAGAAGAAGAAACATCTGAAGCAAAATAAATTATATAAACTTAAAGTAGATCAATTATAAATTGGTCTACTTTTTGCAATTGGAGACGTGTTTGTTTTGTAAATTTTTTAGGTTATTGTCAGGCACTACATTTTATAAAAATTCAATTTTAAAACAATTTCTATACTAAAATTACTTTCAAAGGCCATGTTTAATTTCTTTTTTCTAAAATGTAATGCCTACTTGTTATAGATTTTGTAAAACAAGCCCATTCCCCAATTGTAAAATTATGTTACCTTGACAAAATGGTATAAAGAAGGTAAAATATATACTGTTTAAATGGAGGTTTTTATGAACCATAATAAAAAGGTATTTCAAAAAATAGTTTCAAAAACAAAAATATATTTGGCAATAATTGCAATTCTATTAATAGTTATATGTTTTTATAATAGAATGCTTATTTTGCCATCTATTATAGTATTTGTATTACTTGTCGCATATGCTTATTGGACTAATAATAAAGGACAAGAAGAATTAAGTGAACATATAAAAAATATAACATTTAGTTTAGATAAAGTAGCTAAGATTGCTTTAGTTAATTCTCCTTTCCCATTAGTTATAGCTGAGACAAATGGAAATTTAATATTTAGAAACACTAAATTTAACCAAGAGTTTGCAAATATTGATATCAATAATTATTTAACTAATATATTAAATGATGTAAAACTAGAAATAAAAAACAATGATAAAAAAGAGAAAATAAATGATGAAATAAAAATAGGAAAAAAGACATATAAGTTATATGGAGATTATATGCCTTTAAAAGACGAGTATATAATTATTATTTATTTCATTGATGATACAAAATTAGTTGAATTAGAAACATTATTTGATAACAAAGATATTTATATTGGTCAAATAATGATAGATAATTATGAAGAAATAATACAAAGAATTCCAGACAGTGAGAAGCCACAATTAATGGCTGAAATTGAAAAAGCATTGTATAACTGGGCATCTGAGTTTAAAGGAGTTATTTTAAAATCAGAAAGAGATACTTTTGTATGTATATTTGAAAAACAATATATGAAAGAGATTAAAGAAAAGAAATTTGATATATTAGATACAATAAAAGAATTACAACCTTCTGATAAAATGCAATTTACATTAAGTATTGCAATATCTAATGAAGGAAATACTAATTTAGAAAAATATAAATCTGCCCAAGCAGCACTGGATATAGTTTTAGGACGTGGCGGTGACCAAGCTGTAATTCATGAAAATGATAAGTTTACATTCTTTGGAGGTAGAACTCAAGAATTAGAAAAAAGAACTAAGGTTAAAGCAAGAATTATATCACATGCTCTAGAAGAAATGATAAAAGAATCTAGTAAAGTAATGATTATGGGGCATAGTAATTCTGATATGGACTGTATTGGTGCAAGTATGGGTATTTACAGGTTAGCAAAAACTCTAGGAAAAGATGCATATATAGTTTTAGATCCAAAAGGTGATAATTTAACTATATTCTTAAATGAAATAAAACAAGATGATACCTATAGTGATTTAATAAAGGAGCCAGAAGATGCATTAAATGAAATTGATGATGATACTTTATTAATTGTTGTAGATACAAACAAAAAGAATTATGTAGAATCACCAGAAGTTTTGGCAAAATGTAAAAAAATAGTTGTTATAGATCACCATAGAAGAAGTCCTGATTATATTGAAAGTGCAACACTTACATTTCATGAAGTTTACGCTTCATCTGCATCAGAACTTGTAACAGAACTTGTTGAATATGCACAAGAAGAAGTTTCACTAACAAGCTTAGAAGCAGAAGCACTATATGCAGGTATCATGATGGATACAAAATCATTTACATTTAAAACAGGTGTTAGAACATTTGAGGCAGCAGCATATTTACGTAAATGTGGTGTAGACATAATAAAAGTAAAGAAATGGTTCCAAAGTGATTTAGACACATATAACAAAATATCAAATATAATTGCAAAAGCAGAAATGGTATATGATAGTATTGCAATATCTTTATATGAAGATGAAGATCCAGATGCAAATATTGTGTGCGCAAAAGCTGCAGACGAATTACTTACAATTAGTAATATTACAGCATCATTCGTACTTGGAAAAATGGGAGATAAAATATGTATAAGTGGTCGTTCAATAGGAGATATAAATGTTCAAGTAATACTTGAAAAACTAGGCGGAGGAGGTCATATAACTCTAGCCGGAGCTCAAATTGAAGGAGTAGATATACAAGAAGCAAAAGATGAATTGGTTAATCGTATTAATGAGTATTTTAGTGAGCAAATGTAATGTTTAGTCAATAAAAAAGGAGGAATTCCAATGAAAGTTATTTTATTAGATAATATAAAAGGCGTAGGTAAAAAAGATGAGATAATTAATGCAAGTGATGGATATGCAAGAAATTATTTATTACCTAAAAAGTTAGCTGTTGAAGCAAATAGTGAGAACTTAAGTAAATTAAATAATAAAAAGGAAGCAGCTAGTTATAGAAAAGATGTAGAGAAGCAAAAAGCTGAAGAACTTGCTAAAAAATTAAAAGGGATAATGCTTAAAATAAAAGTTAAAGCTGGAGAAAATGGAAAAATTTTTGGAGGAGTAACTAACAAAGAAATATCAGACAATTTAAAAAGTCAATATAATTTTATAGTTGATAAAAAGAAAATTGATTTAAAAGAAACTATAAAAACATTAGGAGAATTTAATGTTGATATTAAATTATTTGAAGGTGTTATAGCAAAATTAAGAGTAGAAGTTATAAGCGAGTAAAATCTAAAATTAAAGGAAGGCTGTAGTAATGGAATTAGGAAAGGTACCACCAAACGACACAGAAGCAGAGCAAGCTGTAATAGGAAGTATGCTTACAGATAAAGATGCTGTTGCATCAGCTATAGAAGTTTTACAAGAAGATGATTTTTATAGAGAAGATAATAAAATTATATATACAGCAATATTAAATTTATATAATAGAAGTGAGCCTATAGATATAATTACATTAAAATCAGAATTGTCATCAATGGGAAAATTAGATGCAGTTGGAGGTCTAGAATATATTGCAGAACTTCCAGACAAAGTACCTACAACATCTAATGTAGAGCAATACATAAAAATAGTAGAAGAAAAATCACTGTTAAGAAATTTGATAAAAACTGCAAATGATATAATAACTCTAGGATATGATCCTACACAAGAAGTTGAAAATATAATTGATAACTCTGAAAAAAAGATTTTTGAGGTAATGCAAAAAAAGAACCAAAAGGGATATAGTTCTATAAAAGATGTATTAGTAGATACATTTACAGAACTTGAGCAATTATATAATAGAAAACAACATATAACAGGTGTACCTACAGGATTTGCTGATTTAGACTATAAAACAGCAGGACTTCATAAATCTGATTTAATATTGGTCGCTGCAAGACCTGCAATGGGTAAATCTGCATTTGCATTAAATATAGCAACAAATGCAGCAGTAAGAGCAAATGTACCAGTAGCAATTTTTAGTTTGGAAATGTCTAAAGAGCAAATGGTTAATAGAATTCTTTGTTCAGAAGCAATGGTTGATAGCAATAAAGTAAGAACAGGAACATTAGAAGATGAAGATTGGGCAAAACTTGCTGAAGCTTCAGGAGTTCTTTCAGAATCTCAAATATATATTGATGATACACCAGGTATTTCTATAATGGAGATTAGGGCAAAATGTAGAAAAATGAAACTTGAAAAAAATATAGGACTTGTTGTAATAGATTATTTGCAATTGGTACAAGGTAGTGGCAAGAGAGGAGCAAGCCGTGAGCAAGAAATTGCAGAAATAAGTAGGTCTTTAAAAATTTTGGCAAAAGAAATAGAAGTTCCAGTAATTGCATTATCACAATTATCAAGAGCACCAGAACAAAGACCAGATCATAGGCCAATGCTTTCAGACCTTCGTGAATCTGGATCAATAGAGCAGGATGCAGATATTGTTATGTTTCTTTATAGAGATGATTACTATAATGAAGATAGTGAAAAGAAAAATATTGCCGAGGTAATTTTAGCAAAGCATAGAGCAGGTTCTACAGGAACTGTTGAATTATTATGGCTTGGTAATTATACAAAATTTGCAAATATTGATAAATATAGAGAATGAAAAAGTGCAGAGGAGTAATAATTCCCCTGCCATTTTTCTTACTATTGAAAGTTTACACTAATTATGATAAGATATTCTAATAGTTAAGAGGTGAAAAAATGTTAGAAGATAAGGTGTTAGCAACGATTAATAAATATAATATGATTAATAAAAATGATAAAGTTGTAATTGGAGTTTCTGGTGGACCAGACTCAATGACTCTTTTGAATGTACTTAATAATTTAAAAGAAAAATTGGCTATAAAGATATATGTTGCACATGTTAATCATATGATAAGAGAAGAAGCTGATGAAGAAACTGAATATGTAAAAGAATTTTGTGAGAAAATAGGAGTAGATTTTTTCTATAAAAGAATAGATGTTGAATCTGAAGCTAAAAAGTTAAAAATTGGAACTGAAGAAGCTGGAAGAAATATTAGATATAAATTTTTTGATGAGATATTAAATAAAGTAGGAGCTAATAAAATTGCAACTGCGCATAATAGTAATGATAATGCGGAAACAGTACTTATGAATATTATAAGAGGAACATCGGTATCTGGCCTAAAAGGAATTGAGAAAATTCGTGATGGAAAATATATAAGACCAATAATTGAATGTAATAGAGATGAGGTAGAAGAATACTGCAAGGAAAATAATCTTAATCCAAGATATGATAAGACAAACTTAGAAAATATTTATACTAGAAATAAGATTAGAAATTTATTAATTCCTTTTATAAAAAAAGAATTTAATCCCAATATTATAGAAGGAATAAATAGATTATCAAATATTGCTTTTGAAGAAGAACAATTTATTAACAAAATTGTGGAAACAGAGTATAAAAAATTACTAATTAGTGTAAATAATAGAGAAGATAATAAAAAAGAAATAGTATTAAATATGAAAGAATTTAATATATTAGACTATGTAATAAAGTCAAAATTAGTGTTATATGCAATATCAAAAGTAGTCGGAAGCACTACGGGAATAGAAAAAGTACATGTTGATGACATAATTAAACTATGTAAAAATAACATAGGAAATAAATTTTTAGTTCCTAAAAAGGGGATTAAAGTATATGTGAAGAAGGGAAAAATTTTTTTTATTGCCTAAGTGGACTTTCCGTAAAAGGAATAATTTTAGGTAAAAAAAGTTTTGAAAAACTCCTTGAAATAAGTAAATATATATGGTATAGTTCAAAGGTGAAGTTCAAATTATAAGTTAAAAAATAATAAAGAGGAGGAAATATAATTTTGAAAAGTGGAATTAAAACATTAGCCATGTGGTTAATAATAGGAATTATATTTGTAGTAGTTTTAACATCTTTGCTGGATAGCAGTAATAATGAATTATCATATTCAGAATTAATTTCAAAGATAGCAGAAGGAAAGGTAACAGAAGTAGAAATATCATCAGATGGTACAAGTGCTGAAGTTACATTAAAAGATGAAAACTTCCCTAAAAAAGTAAATATTCCAAGTATAGATAATTTAATGGAAAATTTACAAGATAATATGAGAGAAAACAGTATAACAGTTACTAGAGCTTCTGAATCTTTATTTATGGTTATATTAAGTTTAATAACTCCATTCGGAATATTAATAATATTCTTAATTTTCTGGTTTATGTTTATGACAAGTAACCAAGGAAATGGTGGAAATAAAACAATGTCTTTTGGAAAAAGTAGAGCAAGAATGCTTAGTCCAACAGATAAAAATAAAGTTACATTTGATGATGTAGCAGGTGTAGATGAAGAAAAAGAAGAGTTAGAAGAAATAGTAGAATTCTTAAAAAATCCAAAGAAATTTACAGATATGGGTGCCAGAATTCCAAAAGGAGTTTTACTTGTAGGTGCACCAGGAACTGGTAAAACACTATTAGCAAAAGCAGTAGCTGGTGAAGCTGGAGTTCCATTCTTTATAATAAGTGGTTCAGATTTCGTTGAAATGTTTGTTGGTGTTGGTGCATCAAGAGTAAGAGACTTATTTGATGAAGCTAAGAAAAAAGCTCCATGTATTATATTCATAGATGAAATTGATGCAGTTGGACGTCAAAGAGGTGCAGGCCTTGGTGGTGGACATGATGAAAGAGAACAAACACTTAACCAATTATTAGTTGAAATGGATGGTTTCTCAGCAAATGAAGGTGTTATAGTATTAGCTGCAACTAACAGACCAGATGTACTTGATAAAGCATTATTAAGACCTGGTAGATTTGATAGACAAATTGTTGTATCAAGTCCAGATGTTAAAGCAAGAGAGCAAATACTAGAAGTTCATAGTAGAAAGAAAAAATTAGCAATAGATGTAGATTTAAAAACAATTGCTAAAAATACTTCAGGATTTTCTGGAGCAGACCTTGAAAACGTGTTAAATGAAGCTGCACTTTTAGCAGCTAGAAGAAATTTAAGAGAAATAGGAATGCAAGAAATAGAAGATGCCATGGTTAAAGTAACAATGGGACCTGAAAAAAGAACAAGAGTAAGAAGCGACAAAGAACAAAAACTAGTTGCATATCATGAAGCAGGTCATGCTGTTGTAAGTAGATTCTTACCAACACAAGACCCTGTTCATCAAATATCAATTGTGCCAAGAGGTATGGCAGGTGGTTATACAATGTATAGACCAACTGAAGATAAATCATTTATGTCTAAAACAGAAATGATAGAAAATATAGTATCATTACTTGGTGGTAGAGTTGCAGAAAAACTTATCTTAGATGATATTTCTACAGGAGCAAGTAATGATATAGAAAGAGCAACAAAAATTGCAAGGTCAATGGTTACAAAATATGGTATGAGTGATAGAGTAGGAACAATAACACTTGGCCAAAACCAAGAAGAAGTATTCTTAGGAAGAGATTTTGCTCAAGCAAAAGAATATTCAGAAGAAACAGCCGGAATTATAGATGAAGAAGTAAAAAGAATTATCGACTCAGCATATAATAAAGCCGAAACAATTTTAAGAGAACATATGGATAAACTTCATAAAGTTGCAGGTGTTCTTCTTGAAAAAGAGAAAATTGATGGCGATGAATTTGATGCTATATTTAATGAAAATTAAATTGATTAATTCAAAAAGAATGGCGAATTGGATTTATTTCAATTCGTCATTTTTTTGTAATTATAATATAGCAGATTAGTTATGTTTTTCTTTTTTGTTTCCGACCACCAACAGCACAACAGTCTTTTTTTGTTTGTGAATTTTCTGAGAATTTTTTGCTGTAAGTATTGATTTTTTAGTGTCTCTAATATAAAATTATAAACATAAAATAGGCTAATTATGTAAAAAAGTAAATCTAATGAAAAGTAGGTGTAAAATTGGAAAGAAACAATAGACACAATATATATAAATATAAAAATAAGAATAAAAACAAAGGAAAATCTTATTCTAACTCAAGTAAAGTTAGAAAAGTAATTTCAATAAATGATAGATTAAAAAGAATATTATTAGTATTTTTCTTTCTTTTAATTTTGTTAATTATAAGATTAGGATGGATTCAACTAGTACAGGGCGCAGACTTAAAAGAACAGATGTATAGACAGCTTACTACTAGTCAAACAATTAGTCCTAAAAGAGGAACAATTTATGATTCTACAGGAAAGGCATTAGCTATTAGTGCTCAAGTTGACACAGTAAGTATTGATCCTACTAAAATTGTAGTAGAGGATGAAGATGAACAAAAGGCAGAAACATTAACAAAAGCTTTAAAAGAAAAAGTTGCTAAAGCATTTTCAGATATATTTGATTTAGATTATGATGAAACATTAGAAAAAGTTTCTAGTACTTCAAGCAATGTAACAATAGCTAAGAAAGTAGAAAATGATAAAATTGATGAATTAAAAAACTGGATGGAAGAAAATGAAATTTATAGCGGTATAAATATAGATGAAGATACAAAAAGATATTATCCATATGATAATTTAGCTTCAAATTTAATTGGTTTCTGTGGTACAGATAACCAAGGATTATGGGGATTAGAATTAAAATGGAATAATTTATTAACAGGAACTCCAGGAAAAGTTACATCTGCTCAAGATGCAGTTCAAGATTTTATACCTTATGAGAATAGTACATATATAGCACCACAAAATGGAAATGATATTACTTTAACAATAGATGCAAATATACAAAGTATTGCAGAAAAATATTTAAAACAAGCATGTGAAGAAAATCCAGAAAATGATGGTGGAAATGTAATTATAATGAATCCAAATACTGGAGATATATTAGCAATGGCTACATATCCAGATTATAACTTAAATGATCCATATACATTAGATTACGTACCTAAATCAACTTGGAAAAAGATGTCTGATGAAGAAAAGTATGAGATGCAACAAAAAACTTGGAGCAATAGAGCAGTTTCTTCTACATATGAACCAGGCTCTGTATTCAAGATAGTTACAGCAGCAGCTGGACTTGAAGAAGATATAGTAGAGCCAGATAAAGCAAATGTGTTTAACTGTAAAGGGTTTGAGGAAATATCAGGAGTTAGAATGTATTGTTCAGATGAAACTGGACATGGAAGTTTAAGTTTAAGAGAGGCACTAAAATATTCTTGTAACCCAGCATTTATACAATTAGGGCAAAAAATAGGAGCTTCAACATTATACAGATATTATGATGCGTTTGGATTCTTTAGCCCAACAGGGTATGCTGATATAGATGGTTCAGAAAATTCAGGTGAAGCAACAGGATATTTTTGGGATTTAAAAAATGTAGGAGATATTGAACTTGCAACAATGTCATTTGGTCAAAGATTTAGAATAACACCAATTCAAATGATAAGTGCAGTTTCAGCAGTGGCAAATGATGGTGTTTTAATGAAACCTAGAATAGCAAAAGAAATTAAAAATACTGACACAGGAGCAGTTACAACAATAGAACCAGAAGAAGTTAGACAAGTAATTTCAGAAGAAACATCTGATAAATTATTAGATATGCTAGAAACAGTTGTTGATAGTGGAACAGGTAGTTATGCTCAAGTTAAAGGATATAGCATAGCTGGAAAAACAGGAACATCTGAACCTGATTATGCAGATGAAGATGCCGGATTTGTTGCATCATTTGCAGCAATTGCTCCAGTAGAAAGTCCAGAAGTTGTGGTTTTAGTTACAATGTATGGATTACCATATGAAGAAAATCATAGTGGAAGTACAGTAGCAGCACCAGTAGTATCACAAATATTATCAGAAGTATTACCATATTTAGGAATACCTTCAGATACAACAGATAGTGATTCTTCTGAAGAAACTATAACACTTTCAAATGTAAAAAATAAAACTGTAGCAGAGGCAAAGAAAATATTAGAAAAACAAGGTTTTGTTTGTGAAATATCCGGAAATGAAGACGATATAGTTACTGAACAAATGCCGGCTGCTGGAACATCACTATTAGAAGACTCAATAATAAAATTATATACTGAAGATAATGATACAAGAGTATCACAAACTGTTCCAGATTTAAAAGGAATGAGTTTATCTGAGGCAAAAGTAGCATTAAAGAATAAAAACTTGAATATAAAATATTCAGGAAGTGGAAAAGTTATAAGTCAGGATATTACAGCAGGCACATCAGTAGAAGAGGGTACTGTAATTAATGTAGTACTTAAAACAGAAATTCAAGAATAGGAGACTAAAAATGCAAAGTAGTTTAGAAGATACTAAATTTATATTAAAAAAATATAAAATAACAGCAAATAAAAAATTAGGACAAAACTTTCTAATTGATGATGAAGTTATACATAACATTGTAGAAGCATCAAATATAAACCGAAACGATTTAGTAATAGAAATTGGACCAGGACTTGGTACTCTTACTTCTAAACTACTTGAAAATGCAGGAAAAGTAATTGCAATAGAACTTGATAAAAAAATGATTACTATTCTTGAAGATAGATTTAAATTATATGATAATTTTATTCTACTAAATCAAGATATATTAAAAGTAGACTTGAAAAAATTAATTAAAGACAACATATCAAATTTGCAAAAAGTAAAAATAGTAGCAAACTTACCATATTATATAACTACACCAATTATTATGAAGCTTTTAGAAGATAGGTTAAATATTGAAAGCATAACAGTAATGGTTCAAAAGGAAGTGGCAGATAGAATTACTGCAAGGCCAGGAGACAAACTATCTGGAGCTATTACATATAGTGTAGATTATTATGCCAAAGCAGAAAAAATAGTTTTTGTAGATAAAAAAAGTTTTATACCATCTCCTGAAGTAGATTCAGAAGTTATAAGATTAACCATAAGAGAAAAGCCTAAAGTAGAATTATTAGATGAAGAAACTTTCTTTAAAATTATAAAAGCAAGTTTTATGCAAAGAAGAAAAACTTTAATAAATGGAATAATGAATTCAGGAATAATAAAAGATAAACAAAAGATTAAAGAAATTATAGAAGGAATAGGATTAGATGCGAACATAAGAGGAGAAAAATTAACCTTAGAAGAATTTGCAAATTTATCAAATTCAGTATATAAAACTATTTCAAAATCATAAAAAATGTGATATAATATAATATATATGTAAACTATTATGAAAAGGAGGCAAAAAATTGAATCAGATATTAGTTACTGAAAAACTTTATGTAACACCAGAACTAAAAAGAAAAAAGAAATTATATAAAATTGAATTCTTTATATCTATTCTATTAGTATGCCTACTTTCATCATATTACATATATGCAGAATATGATAGAAATAAAACAGAAGAAGTTTCTCAAGAGATTTTATCTCAAACAATGGATGATACAACGAAATCGGCTGATAAAGATCCTATAATAATTGTTTTAAATGAAACTGAAGCGAACCAGCAAGCTACAGATGAGCAAATGGAAGTGGAAAGTGCAAGCAGAACAACTACTATAAATGGTATTACATATTCTACAGAATCAGTTATAACAATACCTAAAATAGGAATTAGTTATCCAGTATTATCTGAAACATCAGATGAATTACTTGAAGTATCAGTAAATAAATATTGGGGACCAGAACCAAATGAGGTTGGAAACTATTGTATAGCAGGACATAATTATAGAAATGGAAAAATGTTTGGTCGATTATCAGAGTTAGAAGATGGAGATATTGTACAAATAGAAGATACAACAGGTAGAACAATACAATATCAAGTATATAGAAAATATGTTGTAGAACCAGATGATACAAGTTGTACTAGCCAAAGGGCAAATGGAAAACCTTTAACTTTTAGAGAATTAACACTTATTACATGTACTAATTATGGTACACAAAGATTAATTGTAAAATGTAGAGAAATGTAATAGTTTATTAAATACATATAAAAAACAAATTGAGAAGAAATCTCAATTTGTTTTTTTATTATTATTTTTGTAATCTCATTTTAAATGGTTTGTCTTTATATAGATATATAAAAAACAATTAATTAAGTTCATTTTTTATAGTTGCTATTAAATTTGGCATATCAATTTCGTCACTTGCGAATTGTTTAAAAAGATTTACATCTTCATCAGAAATAGACATTCCTTCGATTGCTAAATCATTTTTTATATTATCTATATCAAATTTAAAAATTTCTTCATTAAACATTTTTTTATCCTCCAAATAATATAAATTTTAAACAAAATACCCTAAACAACTTATATAAATATTATACCACAAAATCGGCAAAAAGTCCAGTATTTTCAAGCGATTTAACGATTTTTTTGAAGATAATTCTGCCTTGATTTTAGGCCTTTTTGGTAATTATTTAAATAATTATTGCTTTTCTAGACAGTCAAATATTAAAGCAGATAAATCATCAGTTTCTACAATTGATTTTATACTAGCTTCAAGAAATTCTGAAGGATTTGCATTCATTATATTTAAAATATAATCATTCTTAAGTGCTAATTCTCTAATAAATTCCCTTATAGTTCGACCGTTACCTTCTCTAAAAGGATGCAATACATTAAGTTCAGACATATAATATGCTAATCTTTGAGCCATATTTTCTTTATCAAAACCTGACAAGTAATTTTCTGTTTTTAATTTTTCTAATAATTTATTTAATTCTGGTTCAATATATTGCCATTCTGCAAATCTAAATTCACCTTTTCCTATATTCTCAGTTCTAAACTTACCTGCAAAAGGATAGATATCTTCAAATAGGTATAGATGAATATCTTTTACATGTTTTACATCGAAATTACCAATAATTCCCTTTTGTCTTAATGATAGTAATTTTGCAGCAGTTATCTTGGCCTCATATTTTTGTAGTAATTCAATATCTTTAATGTTTAACTTATTTATCAATATATTTGTATTTGAATAACAATAAATAGAATGCCTATTTTCATACAAGTCATCTATGCCATTTTCCATATTTACCACATTCCTTTCCTAAGTTGTAAATCTAATAAAAAATACAACCACATTATAACATATAATAAAAAAAGTTTAATATGCAGATAAATAAAAATTTTTATATCTACAAAAAATTGTAACGTAAAATTGTTTAAAACATATAATATATAAAATAGTAGGAGAGTAAGGGGGAAATATAGTGGCTAAGATAATAGTTTTTAATAATGATACCGACCGAATGGAAGTATATTACAGGGGTGAGGAAGAGCCAATGCCATATAACACAAATTCTACTTTAAAGGTTAGAGAGTTTAGAGGCTCAAGTAAATCGCCAACTCTTTGGACAACAAAAAGAACAATGCAAAGTTGGAATAGTCAGAGATATATTTATGGTTCTGGTATACCTGTTGGGTTTGCTTTTAAAAGACCATATGAAGGAGGGCATGGAACGCAAAGTCAACATTATGCAGGAACAGCCTTTGATGTAGGCCAAAGACTTTCACAAAGTCAAAGAACAAGACTTTGGAATTCTGCTAATAATTCTGGAGTTTGGTCATATGTGGAACCAATATCACTTACTCCAACGTGGGTGCACTGGGATAAAAGATTCGGAAGTCCAGCTTGTTCAAGTGGAGGATTTCCTCAATTAAAAAGAGGAAGTTTAAGTAATTATGTTTTAATTGCACAAGATGATTTAAATACTTTAGGTTATAGAACAGGAGGATTAGATGGAATATTTGGAGCTAATACTCAAAATGCAGTTAGAAGGTATCAACAGGCAGTAGGCCTTTCTGTAGATGGCATAGTAGGATGTAATACTTGGAGATCACTACAAGAAGCTGTTGTTGGAACAGGTAGAACTAGTACTACAATAGACTAAAGAATAGAAAAAAGTTAAAAAAATTAATAAAAATGCTTGCAATTTATAAATACTTGTATTACAATTTAGGTGAAGTGGAGAGAAGTGGTAGAAAGTGGTTTAAAATTGAAGAGAGGTGAAACAAAGTGCTTATAGGTGAATATGAACATTCTCTAGATGCTAAAGGCAGATTAATAATGCCAGCAAAACTTAGAGAAGATATAGGTGAAAAGTTCATAATAACTAAAGGTCTTGATGGGTGCTTGTTTGGTTTCTCTCAAAATGAATGGACAAACTTCGAAGAAAAATTAAAAACACTTCCACTTACAAATAAAAATGCTAGAGATTTCGTAAGATTCTTTTTATCAGGAGCTACAGAATGCGAAATTGATAAGCAAGGTAGATTTTTAATTGCTGGTAACCTAAGACAATATGCAGAAATGGAAAAAGAAGTTGCAATAATTGGTGTAGGTACTAGAATTGAAATTTGGAACAAAGATAAATGGAAACAATACAATAGTGATGAAAATATTTCAGCTGATGCAATTGCTGAAAATATGACAATGTTAGGTATATAACTTTAAAAAAGTTTATATAAAATACAAAAGAAAAAATTATTAAAAGAACAAAAGATGCCAAACCCATTTGTTTAACAAAAGATAAAAATTAAAAGTTAAAAAACTAAAGAAAAACAAAATTAAGATTAACTTAAACTAAAGAAAAAATTGAAAGAATACCAAAGAAAAATAAAATTAAAGAGAAAGTAAACAAAAGATAAATAACACTAAGGAAAAATAATATAATAAAACAAAAGCTTTAATAAAACAAAAGATATTTTAATTCTCAAAAGATAAAATGTTGATTGTTTATACATAAAATTCTTTAACACATGATAAAAGAAAAAAACACAAAAGACAAAATAAAAAAAGAACAAAAGCTAATTGAACAAAGGAAAAAAATTACGAAAATAAGTAATTTAAGATTAAAGCATATAGTTGGTATATTATATACCAACTTATTATGCTATAATTTATTTTTTAGCTATGAGGTGTAACAATTGGAATTTAAACATAAACCAGTCTTATTAAAAGAATGTATAGAAGGTCTTAATATAAAACCGGACGGTGTATATGTAGATGGAACTATTGGTGGCGCTGGTCATAGTTTAGAAATAGTTAAAAGATTATCTAAAAAAGGGTTACTTATTGGTATTGATAGAGATGAAGAAGCTTTAAAAGCTGCAAAAGAAAAACTTAAAGATTTTGATAATGTAAAATACATTCATGGAAATCATGATGATATAAATAGATTATTGCTAGATGAAGGAATTGAAAGAAAGCCAGATGGAATATTACTAGATTTAGGAGTTTCTTCTTATCAACTAGATGAAAAAGAAAGAGGTTTTAGCTATATTGAAAATGCAAGACTTGATATGAGAATGGATAAAACCCAAAAGCTTGATGCTGAATATGTGATAAATAACTATTCAGAAGAAGAGTTATTTAAAATTATTTCAGAATATGGAGAAGAAAGATTTGCAAAAAATATAGCAAGGAACATATGCAAAAAGAGAAAAGAATCAAAAATAGAAACAACTAGTGAATTGGTTAATATTATAAGGGAATCTATACCAAAATCTAAACAAAATGATGGACATCCGGCAAAAAGAACTTTTCAAGCAATTAGAATTGAAGTTAATAATGAGCTTAAGCCATTATATAATACTGTAATTGAATCAGGGAAAATGCTAAATGAAGGTGGAAGATTAGTTATTATAACATTCCATTCATTAGAAGATAGAGCAGTTAAAGAAGCATATATAGAATTAGAAGGTAGATGTACTTGCCCAAAAGATTTACCATATTGCGTATGTAATTATACATCTTATGGTAAGATATTAACTAAAAAACCAATATTACCTACTAAAGAAGAACAAGAAGAAAATAGTAGAAGCAAAAGTGCTAAACTAAGAATCTTTGAAAGAAGACAAAAGAAAGAATAGAAATGAGGTGAAAAACTTATGGCGAACTATAGGTATAATAGATACCAATATGAAACTAGCCCAAGGAAATTACAACCCGAATATGAACCAATTAAAGAACCATATACTAGAAAAAAGACTACTACAGTAAAAAAGAAAAGTACTAGTTCAAGACCAAAAGGTCAACTTAAGGCACATATCAAAGTTGTATTTTATGTTTTAGTGATTTTTGCTAGTTTGTTTGTTATAAGTTATAGAAATTCACTAATAAATGAAAGTTTTAATGAAAACGAGCAATTAAAAACTAATTTAGCCTCAATACAAAAACAAAATGAACAGTTAAAAGTTAATTTGGAAAATAGCTTAAATTTAACTAATATTGAAAAAATAGCAGAGAAAAAATTAGGAATGCAAAAATTAGATAATAGTCAAAAAGTATATGTGAGCTTAGATAAAAAAGATTATGTTGAACCAGCAAGTGAGAAAGTAGTTATAGAAGATAATGAAAATTGGTTTACTAAAATACTAAATACTTTATTAGGAAAATAAAGATTAAAATATAATTAGATATATTTTAGTCTTTTTTTTATGTGTTTGAATACAATTATTTTATAGATAATATTTGTTAGGAGAATGTTATGAGGAAAACAAGAAGAAAGGAGACAAAAGCAAAAGAAAAAAGATTAGGAAATAAGTTAAGTGATAGAAAGAAAATTGTTAAAAGAGTAAAAGGCGAAAAAGAAAAAAATGAGAATTTAACTAAATTGAAAAAGAAATTAGAAAATAGAAAAAATAAAAAATATAAAGAGCAAGTAAAGAGAACTAAAGTAGTAGTAGATGAGAAATATGGAGAAATAACAAGACGTAAAAGAATGAAAATGTGGATATTTATAGTAATTTTAATAGCTATACTTTTCATAGTAAGAATTGGATGGATTCAATTTGTAATGGGAGATTGGCTGAAAGAAATGGCTTTTGAACAACAAAGTTTGGATAGGGCAGTAAATCCAAGAAGAGGTACAATATATGATGCAACTGGTACAAATATATTGGCAGTTAGTAGTACTGTAAATACTATAACAGTAAACCCAGTAAATATTTCGAAAGAAAATAAAGAAAAAGTAGCAGAAGCACTTAGCAATATATTTGAATTAAAATATGAAGATGTATTAAAAAAAGTAAATAAAAAAACATCAATAGAAACAATAGCCAGAAAAGTGGAAAAAGAAAAAGCTGATGAATTAAGAGAATGGATGTCTGATAATGGGATTGATGTGGGAATAAATATAGACGAAGATACAAAAAGATACTATCCATATAACAGCTTAGCTTCACAAGTTATTGGCTTTTGTGGTTATGATAATCAAGGATTAGATGGTATTGAAGCAATATATGAAGATGAATTGAAAGGGGAAAAGGGAAGGATAACTAAGGTAACAGATGCACAAGGAGGAGAAATAGATAATGAAGGAGAAAATTATATTTCTGCAGTAGATGGAGATGATTTGGTATTAAGTATTGATTTAACTATTCAAGGAATTGCTGAAAAATATTTAAAAGAAGCATGCATAGATAATGAGTGCACAGATGGTGGAAACATAATTATTATGAACCCAAAAACTGGAGATATTTTAGCAATGGCAGGTTATCCAAATTATAATTTAAACGAACCATATGAAACAACTATAGATGAACTAAAAGCCAATTGGGATAATATGTCACAAACAGATCAAATAAAAGAAATGCAGAAGGTATGGAGAAATAAAGCTGTAGCAGATACATATGAACCTGGCTCAACTTTTAAACTTATTACATCTTCAGCTGCACTAGAAGAAGGAATAACTACCACTGATAAAGAAGGGGAGTTTTGTTGTACTGGCGGAATTACAATAGCTGGAGTAAGAATAAGCTGTTGGAGATATTATAAACCTCATGGTAGTGAAAGTCTAAGGCAAGCTTTAATGAATTCTTGCAATCCAGTATTTATAGGATTGGGGCAAGAAATTGGTGTTAGTAAATATTATGATTACTTAGAAAAATTTGGGCTACTTAGAAAAACAGGAATAGATTTACCAGGAGAGGCAAATAGTATTTTCCTAAAAGAAGATAAGGTTGGTCCTGTTGAACTTGCAACAATATCTTTTGGTCAAAGATTTGAAATAACACCAATTCAAATGATTACAGCAGTTAGTACTATAGCAAATAAAGGTACATATGTTAAACCAAGAATTGTAAAAAAGATTGTTGATAGTACGACTGGAGAAATAACTGAAATACCAACAGAGAAAACAGAAAATGTTATATCAAAAGAGACTGCAGAAGGAGTACTTAGTATGATGGGCTCTGTAGTTGCAGAAGGAACTGGAAAAAATGCACAAGTACAAGGATACTCAATAGGAGGAAAAACTGGTACATCAGAAGATGGTGTAAACACTGGAAAATATGTAACCTCATTTGTGGGAGTTGCCCCAGTATCTGATCCAGAAGTTGTAGTGTTAATTACATTATATAATCCAACTGGTGAAGGAGGGCACCAAGGAGGAGGTGTGGCAGCACCAATAGGTTCTCAAGTATTGGGTGAAGTTTTACCATATTTAGAAGTACAAAAAGATAACACTGAAGAAGATGGCATACAAGAAGAAGTTGAAGTACCAAATATAGTTGGGTTTACAATATCAGAGGCAAAAGAAAAATTAAAGGATTTGGGACTAGATATTAATTATGAAGAAACAGAAGAAAATATTTCAGATAAAAAGGTAATTTCCCAAGTGCCTGTGGGAGGAATGAAGGTTAATAAAGGTAGTAAAATCATCATAGAATATGAAAAATAAAAAAAGAAAAAAATGTCAAACTATATACAAAAAAAGATTTTAGTTATATAATGTAAAAGGCATATTTTATTATAAGAGAGAAAGGGGCAAATTTATTTATGGAATTACAAAATATATTAGTAGGATTAGAAGGTTTAAAAGTAAAAGGAAATTTAGACATAGAAATAAATAATCTTACTAATAATTCTAAGGACGTAAAAGAAAAAGACCTTTTTGTGGCTATTAAGGGATTTGATGAAGACGGACATAACCATATAAATGAAGCTATAAAAAATGGAGCAATAGCAATTTTAGCCCAAGAAGATCAAATAGATAAAAATTTAATCAAAGAGATTCCAGATAATGTAACTCTAGTATTATCTCCAAATACAAGATATGCATTAGCTATATCTGCTTGCAATTTTTATGATAATCCATCTAAAAAATTTAAGCTTATTGGTATAACAGGAACAAAAGGAAAAACTACAACTACATATATGATAAGAAATATTTTAGAAAAACAGGGAATAAAAGTAGGCTTGATAGGAACAGTTGCATCATATGTTGGAGATAAAAAAATTGCAAATAATGAAAACACAACACCAGAGAGTTTGAAATTACAAGAAATATTTAAAAGATTTGTAGATGAAAAATGTGAAGTTGTTGTAATGGAAGTTTCATCACAAAGTTTAAAATTAGATAGAGTAGCTGGATGTGATTTTGATATAGGTATATTTACAAACTTTGCAGAAGACCATATTAGTGAAAAAGAGCATGAGAGTATGGAAGATTATTTTAACTCAAAAGTAAAATTATTTAAAATGTGCAAAAAGGGGCTTGTTAATGCTGATGATGTATATGCAGCAATGGTACCAAAACTTATACCAGAATGTAGTTTTACAACATATGGAATAGATAATTATTGTAATCTCTTAGCAAAAGATATTACAGTAACAAACCAATATGTAGATTTTAAAGTTAAAATTAATGATAGAAATGAAAGAGTAAAAGTTTCTATACCAGGAAGATTTAGTGTTTATAATTCTTTAGCTGCTATAGCTGTAGCTATGCAATTTGGATGTAGTACTGAAAATATTAAAGAGGCACTAGTTAATATAAGAGTTCCTGGTAGAAGTGAGCTCGTAGATAATAAATTAGGCTTAACAATAATGATTGATTATGCTCATACACCAGAAAGCTTAGAAAAAATACTTTCTTCAGTGAAAATATATACTAGAGGAAGAGTAATAAGTGTGTTTGGTTGTGGTGGAGATAGAGACAAAAACAAAAGACCAATGATGGGAGAGGTTTCAGGAAGAGTAGCAGATTATACAATTATAACATCTGATAACCCTAGAACAGAAGAACCACAAGCAATTGTTGATGATATAGAAGAGGGAATGAAAAAAACAAAAGGAAAATATGAAATTATAGTTGATAGAAAAGAAGCAATAAAAAAGGCAATTACTATAGCAAATAAAAGAGATATTATAGTTCTAGCTGGAAAAGGACATGAACAATATCAAGAAATAAATAAAGAAAGATATCCATTCGATGAAAACAAAATAGTAACTTCAATAATAGATGAAATGGTAGAAAACAAAAAATAATAACTAAGGAGGAAATTAAATGAATATGCAATATCAAAACAAAATATTACTACTGTCATTTGCAGTCAGTGTAATATTAGCATTGATAATTGTACCAATTTTAAGAAAATTAAAAGTAGGTCAAATAGAAAGAACAGAAGGTCCTAAGTCACATTTAAAGAAACAAGGAACACCAACTATGGGTGGAATAATTATGATACTTGTACTAATAGTTGTAGGAGCATTTGTGTATTTAGACTATAGAATAGATCAAGCAGAAACAGCAAAGGCTATTTTACCCTTAATTGGTGTAGCAGTGGGATTTGGAATTATAGGATTTATAGATGATTTTAAGAAACTAGTGTTAAAAAATACAAAAGGACTTAGTCCAAAAGCTAAAATGCTTGGATTGTTAATAGTATCAGTTGCTTATACAATATTACTAGTTAAAGTATTTAACATTGGAACAGATATTTATATACCTTTTGTAAAGGAATATATTACTCTTCCATTGTGGTTTTATATACCATTTATGGTTTTAGTAATGCTTGCAACAACAAATGCAGTTAATTTAACAGATGGAATAGATGGCTTATCTACAAGTGTAACAACTATAATACTTACATGTTTAACTGTTATTTCTATATTATTTGGAGTAAAAGAAGTTACAGCTGTAGGTTCTATATTAATTGGAGCTTGTTTAGGATTTTTATTATTTAATTTGAATCCAGCGAAGGTTATGATGGGAGATACAGGTTCTTTAATGTTAGGAGGAGCTATTGCAGGATTAGCAATTTATTTAAAAATGCCACTATTACTATTAGTTATAGCAATTATACCAATAATAGAAACATTATCTGTTATGATACAAGTGGCATATTTCAAGAAAACAGGAAACAGAATATTTAAAATGACTCCAATTCACCATCATTTTGAACTTTCAGGATGGAAAGAAAATAAAATTGTATCAGTATTTAGTTTAATTACTTTAGTATTTTGCGTGATAGGATTATTTGCCATATAGATGAATATAAGTAGATAAAAAAACAATTAATCAGATTTTAATGAAAAATTATACAAAAGAAATTTTATGATAAACTTTAAAGAATAAAATTTTGCACTTTGGAAAGGATTGATAAGCAAAATGCAGAATAAAGCAAAAAATAGTATGTATAAAGCTAAAAAAAGCCAAGTGGATTTTGTGCTTGTCATAATTATTCTAATATTATTATCATTTGGAATTGTAATGATATTATCAGCAAGTGCACCATCAGCATTGGCAGAGACGGGGGATAGTTATACATATGTAACAAAGCAAATTATATTTGCTGTAATAGGTTTAGTAGCAATGTGGTTTGTATCTAAAATAGATTATAGAATATATAAAAAGTTTTATTGGCTAATTTATTGGGCTTCTATTGGAGTATTATTATTAGTATTAATACCTGGATTAGGAAGTGAAGGTGGTGGAGCAAGAAGATGGATTAATTTAGGTTTTGCGCAATTCCAACCATCAGAATTAACTAAAATAGGTATGATAGTATTTTATGCAGGATACTTAACAGACCATAAAAATGAATTAAGAAGTTTTGTAAAAGGATTTTTAAAACCACTTGCATTTTTAATTCCACCTGTAGCTATAGCCTTATTTATCCAAAACCATTTAAGTGTTGGTATTGTAATGAGTGCTATTACATTTATTATGATGTTAATGGCTGGATGTAGATTACTACATTTTATAGTTTGTGGAGGAATTGTTGGTGGTGGAGGTATAGCCGCTTTATTTATATATTTATCATCAGCAGGAGAAAGTGCGGGAGATGCAAACTTTAGATTAGGAAGAATATTAAATTATATGGATCCATGGCAAGACCCAACAGGAACTGGATGGCAAACAATTCAAAGTTTGTATGCAATAGGTTCAGGAGGATTATTTGGAGTTGGACTAGGAGAGAGTAAACAAAAATACTTATATGTGTCAGAACCACAAAATGACTTTATTTTCTCAATACTAGCAGAAGAATTAGGATTTATTGGTTGTATAGTTGTAATTGTGCTATTTGCTCTATTTATTTGGAGAGGAATATTAATTGCAATGAAGGCGCCAGATATGTTTGGAAGCTTACTTGCAACAGGTATAACTTCACTTGTAATGATTCAAGTTGTAATTAATATAGGAGTTGTAACAAATACAATTCCAAATACAGGTATGTCATTACCATTTTTTAGTGCTGGAGGTACAGCTTTGATTATACTTCTAGCAATGTGTGGAATATTGCTCAATATATCAAAGTCGAGATCAAAAGTATAAGGAGTTGAAGAATAAATGAGAGTTATAATCGCAGCAGCTGGAACAGGAGGACATATAAATCCAGGAATAGCAATTGCAAATAAAATAACGGAAAAAGAGCCTGATTCTAGAGTGGTATTTATAGGAACAGATAGAGGCTTAGAAAATGATTTAGTACCAAGGGCTGGATATGATTTGAAAAGAATAGATGCATATGGAATTCAAAGAAAACTTACTATTCAAAATCTTAAAAACTTATATGCAACATATAAATCAATAAATGTAGCAAAAGGAATACTAGAAGAGGAAAAACCAGATGTTGTAATAGGAACAGGGGGGTATATTTGTGTACCTGTTGTAATTGCAGCTAAAAAATTAAATATACCGGTTGTATTACATGAAAGTAATGCATTTCCAGGAGTTACTATAAAACTATTTAAAAAGAAAGCTGATAAAATTTTAGTTGGTTTTAAAGAAGCAAAAGATAGATTAAAAGATGCCAATAATGTAATTGTTACAGGAAATCCAATAAAAATAAAAAGACTAGAATTAACAGAAAATGAGAAGAAGAAGATAAAAAGAGATTTAGAATTAGAAGAAGAAAAGTTTACTGTTCTTGTATTTGGAGGAAGTCAAGGGGCACAAAGTATAAATAGAAGTTTGATAGAAATAATAGTAAATAAAAAGAATAAAAATTATCAAATTATATGGGCTGCGGGACCAGAACAATATAAAAAAATACAAGAAAAACTAGAAGAACTAAATATTGATATTAATAATATAGAAAATGTAAAAATAGTGCCATACATATATAACATGGAAGAAGTAATGAATGCAAGTGATTTAGTAATTTGTAGAAGTGGGGCAATGACAATAACAGAGATTGCTTGTACTGGTAAGCCTGCAATATTTATACCATATCCATATGCAACAGAAAACCATCAAGAATATAATGCAAGAGTACTTGCGAATGCAGGAGCTGCCAAAATTATTTTAGATAAAGATTTAAATTCTGAAATATTGAGTAGTACAATATCAAAAATAGTTCAGAACAAGAAAGAATTGAATGAAATGTCAAAAAATGCATTAAAAAAATATATACCAGATGTAGAGGAAAATATATATAATGAAATAAAAGAATTAGTAAAATAAAAAACAAAAAAATACAGAATATTTTAATTTATATTCTGTATTTTTTTGTCGCTTTTTATATTATTTTTTATATATTTAATATACTTTTTTTCAATGTGTCGATTTTTGTCGAAACGGTGTATACGAAAGTGCTTGCCATTTACAGGGCTTTGGTATATATTAAAAAGTACGCGAAGAAAGGAGGAAAATTAATGGAGTATTCAAAAAGTTTTTTTGGCAAAACAATAATTGATAGTTCTGATTCAGAAGAAATAAAAGCAGATGAAAAAATAGAATTAGAATATTACAAAACTCATAATTTAAATAAAAAGGATGATAAGCAGTTTGGAATTGAAGTATTAAAGAGAGATGTAAAACAAGATAAATTTAATATAGAAACGAAAATTGTTAACAATATATCAAATGAAGAAAATACAATAAGTAGATTGTTAGAAATTTTAATGATAAATAAAGTTACACCTGTATCTGTAGATGATGTAATTTCAGACATATCAGTTTTGGACTAATCCAAAACTGATTTTCTTAAATAAATTATTTAAAGACTTGCCAAAAAATAAAAATTACGTTATTATACTATATAGACTTTAAAGATAAACATTAACAATATAATAATAAATTAGTTTTTAAAATTAAGAAAGGAGTAAATGATAATAAAGGTTAATTATTATCATTAAAATAAACAATGGCAGACAAATTAATAATAGTGGAATCACCTGCTAAGGCTAATACAATAAAAAAATTCCTTGGTGGAAATACTAAAGTTGTAGCATCAATGGGACATGTTAGAGATTTGCCAAAATCTAAAATGGGAATAGATATAGAGCATGATTTTGAGCCACAATATATAAATATTAGAGGAAAGGGAAATTTAATAAAATCATTAAAAGCATATGCTAAAAAAGCTAAAAAAGTATATCTTGCAACTGACCCTGACCGTGAAGGGGAAGCAATAGCGTGGCATTTAGCACACATTTTAGAAATACCAGAAGATAGTGTTTGTAGAGTAACTTTTAATGAAATTACAAAAGAAGCAGTTCAAACATCTATAAAAAAACCAAGAACTATTGATATGAATTTAACAAATGCACAACAAGCAAGACGTGTATTAGATAGAATAGTGGGGTATAAGATAAGTCCAGTATTATGGAAAAAAGTTAGAAGAGGATTATCAGCAGGTAGAGTTCAATCTGTTGCTGTAAAATTAATAGTTGATAGAGAAGAAGAAATAGAAAAATTTATTCCAGAAGAATATTGGAATATTTTTGCTAAACTTTTAGATAGAGATTCTGATAAAACATTTACAGCAAGACTATATGGAAAAGATAAAAAGAAAATAGAAATTCATTCTGAAGGAGAAGTAAAAGAAATATTAAAAAATATAGAAAATGGTAAATACATTGTAACTGAGGTAAAAAGAGGACAAAAGAAAAGAACACCGGCACCTCCTTTTACAACAAGTACAATGCAACAAGAAGCTTCAAGAAAACTAGGGTTTACATTAAAAAGAACAATGTCTATAGCTCAAGGGCTGTATGAAGGAGTTAAAGTTGAGGGAAAAGGAACAGTTGGATTAATAACATATATGAGAACTGATTCTACTAGAATTTCTGAAGAAGCAAGAACAGCAGCCAAAAAAGAAATTGTAAGTAAATATGGAGAAGAATATTACGAGAACAGGTATTATAAAACAAAACAAAATTCTCAAGATGCACATGAGGCTATACGTCCAACATATGTGGATTTAAATCCAAATGCAATAAAAACAAGTTTATCTAAAGATCAATATAAACTATATAAATTAATATATAATAGATTTTTAGCAAGTCAAATGCAATCAGCTGTATTTGATACAATTTCTGCAAATATAGATGTAAATAATTATAATTTTAGAGCAACAGGGCAAGCTTTAAAATTCAAAGGTTTTATGACTTTATATGTTGAAACTTCAGATAACAAAAAAGATGAGGATGAGGAATCTTTTGTACCAGATTTAAAAGAAGGTCAAGAAGTTATAAAAAAAGAAATAACAACAAAGCAAAGTTTTACTGAACCACCACCAAGATATACAGAAGCAAGTTTAGTAAAAGCTTTAGAGGAAAAAGGAATAGGAAGACCAAGTACGTATTCACCTACAATTACTACAATCATAGAAAGAAGATATATAGAGAAAGAACAAAAACAATTAATTCCAACAGAACTTGGAAAAGTGGTAAATAAACTTCTTACAGAAAACTTTCCAGATATTATTAATGTGGAGTTTACAGCTAAAATAGAGGATGAATTTGATGAAGTAGCTGAAGGAAAAGAAAATTGGAAAGATGTAATAAGAACTTTCTATGGACCTTTTGAAAAAGAAGTAGAAAAAGTAGAAAAAGATTTAGAACACGTAGAATTAAAAGAAGAGGTATCAGATGTACCATGTGACAAATGTGGTAGAATGATGGTAATAAAATATGGTAGATATGGTAAATTCTTAGCATGTCCAGGTTATCCTGAATGCAAAAATGCTAAACCATATGTTGAAACAATTGATACACCTTGCCCAAAATGTGGAGGAAAAATACAAATAAGAAGATCAAAGAAAAAGAAAAAATATTATATTTGTGAAAACAATCCAAAATCTTGTGACTTTATTTCATGGAATAAACCAAAATAATATTAAAGCAAAATAAGGAAAAGACCTATTGAAAAATAGGTCTTTTTGTGATATAATTTTTTACTAGTAAAAATGAGAAGGAGTTATTTACGATATGAACAAAAATGAAGAACAATATAGAATTTTTAAACAAATTGTACACACATTTTATCATAGTAGCAATGAAAAAGAAAAGAAAATTCAAAGCAAAGTAAATAATTTAACAATAGAGCCTAAATTGATTTATGATACTTTTAATAGAACATTAAGAGCGGATTTTAGAATAGGGGATACACAACTTTATAAAATAAAAAACTTACCAGAATTTTTCGAAAGAATGCTAAACCATGATAACTACAAATATGGAAGCAAATTGGAATTTATACATACTAAAGAAACTTTTAAAGAAGAATGCAGACCTCTTTTAAATTTTGTTTTAAAATATGCAGAAATAATAAAATATTCAAATGAAACAGTTGGCAGTTATAGTAAATATATGAGAACTATGAGCAATGAACATATAACTATATCTAATACCGGATTGGACGAAATTTTTGATGTATTAAAAGATAAAAAAGTTTCTTTTAAAATAGATACAACAGATTATACAGTTTTATTTACTGATAAAAATCCAGATATTATCTTTACTATAGAGCAAGAGGAAAATGGAGATTATGTAATTACTCCTAATATAGATGTGTTTTCATATGAAATATTAAAAGGAACATCATATATATATATGTTAACTGGAAAAGCTCTATATAGATGTGATGAAGAATTTGAAAATAAAGCATTAAAATTGTTAAATATATATAGAGAGAATTATACACCAAGTATAAGATTTAAAAGAGAAGAATTTCCTAATTTTTGTTCATTAATATATCCAAAATTAAAAAATGAAATATCATTAGACAAATTAGATAGTGTAATAATAGATAAATATATACCTGATGAATTATATGTTAAAATCTATCTAGATTATGATGAGAATAATTATATTACAGCAGATTTAAGATTTGTGTATGGAGATGTAGAATTTAATCCATTAAGAAACGAACAAGTAAAAGTAGCAAGAGATGTTGCAAAAGAAAATGAATATTTAGACATTTTAGTTGATACAGGTTTTATGTTGGATAAAGAAAAAGCAAGACTTGTGCTTGCAGATGATGAAAAAATTTATAACTTTTTATCTAAAGACATAGAAGAGTATATGAGAAAGTTCGAAATATTAGCAACAGATAATTTTAATAATAAAGAAATTCGTAAACCTAAAATAGGATCAATTGGTGTAAAGATTGAAAATAATTTATTGGAAGTAAATTTATCAAATATAGGTTTTGATATAGAAGAAATTCAAAACATAATGAAAAGATATACTTTAAGAAAGCAATTTCATAGATTAAAAGATGGAAGTTTTTTAAGTCTTGAAGAAAATGAAACAATGGATTTTATATCAGGGTTAATAGAAAGCGAAGATGTAAGCTATGAAGAAATAAAAAAAGGAGAATTTAAACTTCCAATATCTAGAAGTATGTATTTAGACAAGATATTGCAAAATATAGACTCAGATGTTATAAAAGACGATAAATATAAAAAGATAGTAAATCAAGTGTCAAAAAAAGAATTTGATGATGAAATTAAACTTCCCAAGGGACTAAAATCAGAATTAAGAAGTTATCAGAAAACAGGTTTTAAATGGCTAAAAATTTTAGATAAATATGGCTTTGGTGGAATTCTTGCTGATGATATGGGTCTTGGAAAAACTATTCAGTTACTTGCAGTTATTTTATCGTATATAGAAAAAAACAAAGAGGCTAAACCAAGTATAGTTGTATGTCCAAGTTCACTTTCTCTTAACTGGAAGAATGAGATTGATAAATTTGCACCAAGTATAAAGACATTAGTAATACATGGGAATGCAGATGAAAGAAAGAAACAAATAGAAAATATAAATAAATATAATTTGGTTATTACATCTTATGATTTATTAAAAAGAGACATAGATGTATATAAAGAAATTAAATATAGTTTTAAATATATAATTGCTGATGAAGCTCAATATATAAAAAATAATAATACTCAAAATGCAAGAGCTATTAAAGTGATAGAAGCTGAAACTAGATATGCCTTAACAGGAACACCAATTGAAAATTCATTATCAGAATTATGGTCTATTTTTGATTTTATAATGCCTGGATATTTATTTAGATATAAAAAATTTAAAGAACTTTACGAAATGCCAATTGTAAGAGATAACGACAGTGGTGCAATGAAAAAATTAAAAACATTAATAGAACCATTTATTTTACGTAGAACTAAGAAAGAAGTTTTAACAGAATTACCAGATAAAACAATAACAGTTTTAAATAATGAAATGCAGGAAGAACAATTAAAATTATATATGTCATACATGGCAGAGGCTAGAAAAGAAGTAAAACAAGAATTGAAGGAAAACGGACTTGAGAAAAGTCAAATAAAAATACTAGCATTATTAATGAGACTAAGACAAATATGCTGTCATCCATCGCTATTTATATCTAATTATAAAGGTGAAAGTAGTAAGCTAAATCAATGCATAGAGCTTTTAAAGGATGCAATACTTTCTGGACATAAAATATTACTATTTTCTGGTTATTCTAGTATGCTTGAAATAATAGAAAAAGAACTTCAAAAAGAAAATATTAAATATTTTAAATTAACAGGTCAAACAAAAGTTGGAGACAGAATTAAGCTAGTAGATGAATTCAATAGTAATGAAGATATAAAAGTTTTCTTGATTTCATTAAAAGCAGGAGGAACAGGTCTTAATTTGATAGGTGCAGATATGGTTATACATTATGACCCATGGTGGAATTTATCTGCCGAAAACCAGGCAACAGACAGAACTTATAGAATAGGACAAAAGAAGAATGTTCAAGTATATAAACTTATAACAAAGGATTCAATTGAGGAAAAAATATATGAACTTCAAGAAAGAAAAGAAAACCTTGCAAAGACTATGCTTTCTACAGAAACAACATTTATAAATAAATTATCAAAGGAAGATATTATGGCTTTGTTTCAGTAAGTAGAGTATTAGTAGTCAAAATAGCATTTTCTAAAAAGTGTTTCAATTAAAAAGAGAACATAGAAAGGGAAAGAATAAAAAATGCAAAAGTATATAACAGTAATAGGAGGAGGATTGGCTGGAACAGAAGCGACTTATCAGATTGCTAAAAGAGGTATACAAGTAAAGCTTTATGAAATGAAACCTGTAAAATTTTCTCCAGCTCATACCAATAAAAATTTAGCAGAAATTGTATGTAGTAATTCTTTTAAATCAAATTTGCATACCAATGCATGTGGGCTATTAAAAGAAGAGTTACGATTACTGGATTCTCTTTTAATAAAAACTGCAGATAATGTATCAGTTCCTGCTGGACAAGCTTTGGCTGTTGATAGAGAAAAGTTTTCAGAAGAAATAACTAAAAGAATAGAAAGTTTGGATAATGTAGAAATTATAAGAGAAGAAGTGGGAAAAAATAAAGGTAAAAATTCAATAAAAGAACTATCTAAAGATGGAATTGTAATTATTGCAACTGGGCCTCTTACTTCTGATTCATTATCTGAAGAGATAAAAGAACTTACAGGAAATGATGGGTTTCACTTTTATGATGCGGCAGCTCCAATAATTGAAAAAGAATCTATAGATATGAATATTGCTTTTTGGGGAGATAGATATGCTCAAGAGAGAGGTAAAGACGAAGACATAGATGTTTGGAAAGAAAGAATAAAAGATAGCAAAGAAAATGCATATATAAATCTTCCTATGAATAAAGAAGAGTTTGAAGCATTTTGGAATGAACTTGTAAATGCAGAAGTAGTAGAATTACACAATTTTGAAAAAAGAGAAATTTTTGAAGGGTGTATGCCTATAGAGGTTATGGCAAAAAGAGGAATAGATACATTAAGATTTGGACCATTAAAGCCAGTGGGATTCACAGACCCTAGAACAGGAAAAAGACCATATGCGATTGTTCAATTAAGACAAGATAATAGTAGTGGTAATTTATTTAATATGGTAGGATTTCAAACTAATTTAAAATATGGAGAACAGAAAAGAGTATTCAGAATGATACCAGGACTTCAAAATGCAGATTTTACAAAATATGGTGTAATGCATAGAAATTCATTTATAAATTCGCCAGAATTATTAGATGAGACATATAACTTAAAGAAAAATAATAATATATTTTTTGCTGGGCAAATTACAGGAGTGGAAGGTTATGTAGAATCAATTGCATCAGGGTTAGTAGCAAGTTTAAATGCTATTATTAAATATAAAGAAAATTTGAACGAAAATGGAAAGAGCAATAATAGCAAAATTATTTTTCCTGAAGAAACAATGATAGGTGCTTTATCTAAATATATAGCAACTCCTAACAAAAACTTCCAACCAATGAATGCAAACTTTGGAATACTACCAGGATTAGTAGAAAGAATAAAAGATAAGAAGCTTAAATATGGAAAATTAGCAGATAGGGCAATAGCAGAGTTGAAACAACAAGTTGCTGATAATGATATAAATAGTGATATATAGTAAGGAGAAAATAAAAGAAATTAAATAAATGTAATAATAATAAAGAAAAAAGAAAATAAAAACTTCAGTTTTCCTGAAGTTTTTATTTTCTTTTAACATTTTACTTGTCCTAGCAATATGTTAAATTATATCAAGTATTATATATTAAATTTTATAATTCTGGTCCGTTTTTTTCGTCTTCATCTTTTTGTGCTACTTTTGCTGCCTTGTTTTGAGCTTTAGCATCTTTTAAGTATTGTTCTTCTAGTTTATTTTTATAATCTCTTACAACATCATATTTCATTGAATCTTTAAATGCATTTTTATCAAGTACTTGAGTAGGGTCAGAATCATGAGATTCTTCTTTCTCTGAATCTGTTGTTTTAACAGAATCATTTTTATGATACCAGTTTTTAAATCTTTTAATAAATTGCCACCATTTTGGTTTTGTTGCTGGAACACCACTTGTAGCTTGTGTTTGTGTTTGTGTTTTACTTTCAATATTTCTTATGGCCGTTTCATAATTAGTATTTTGTTTATCTATTCCAGCTATTTTTCTGTCAGAAGATTTTATTTCTTTATCTAAATCTTTTAAATATGTAATTCTATCTATATCTGCTTTACTTATTGTTCCTTTAAAATAGGCGGCTAATTTTGACTTCTTTGCTTCACGTTGTTTTGAAAATTCTGCTATTTTTTCTTGGGCATCATCTATTTCATCTGGAGATTTATTTCCTTTTGCTATAATTGCTTGAAGCATTTCCATATTTTTATAATCTTCTTCCATTCCCAAAAGAATATGAAAAACTTGAGGATCTTTTTGAGCTGCATTTTTAATAATTTTTAAAGGTTCAACTTGTTTTTCAATTTTTTCTTTTTCTGAATTATTTCTAGCTACTGCTCTTTCAAATTTTGTTTTTATAGCTGCATCTAATTGAGCTTTTAATTCTGGGTTAGACATAGCCATTTCTTCAACTAACTTAACATGATCATCAACAGCTTTTTGAGCTTTTAATAATTGCTCCTTAAGTTTAGTTAAAGAACTACTTGCTTTTTTAATTTCTTCATTTTTTGCTTTTATGTCTTTTTCTACGGCTTTGACCGTTGCTGTATCTTTATCTCTTTCAGCTCTTGCTTTTTTTGTGCTTAAATCTTGATATTCATCTGATAAATGAATTACTCTTTTTTCAAGTTCTACAATTTTATTTTTTACTCTATCAGTATTAACTTTTGCAAGCTTTGCTCCATCTTCTTTATAACTTTTGTTGATTTCGTTTAACTCCATAATTCATACATAATATTAATATATTATGTACTTTACACCTCCTCTTCCAATACATCATCACATTTTGCTATTAATTCTTCTACTTCACGTAGCATATCATCAAGTTCTATTTTTAAGTCTACTAATTCTTCAACACTCATGTTTTGCAAATCTTCTTTATTTATCGTAATTATCTCTTCATTTTCTTCCATAGTTCATTACATCTAAATATAAAATTTAGACTTCCTCCCTTCATTAGATTTTAAAATTACAATATATATTATATTATAAAAGCGGGAAAAAGTCAATAATTGTAAGTTTTACAATTATGTTACTGTTCCGTTACAAAGATGTTACAAAAACATTATAAATAATATTTAAAAAAAATTGTGAAAGCCGAAAGTCGAAAGCCGAAAAAACATAAAAAAACAAAATGCTAAAGAAGTAAAAGAAAGTAGTATATTATCCCGGAAAATTCATTTGAAATGCAACAAAAAAAGCACAAAAATCATTGACATGAGTATAAAAAAATGATAAAATATTACCGCTAGTGTAAAATAGCTATACTAGCGGTTTATTTTAGTAAAAGAAAAGAGGTGAAATTTAAGTGCCAACAATCAATCAATTAGTAAGAAAAGGAAGAAAAAGTTCTACAACTAAATCAGCAGCACCAGCTTTACAACATGGCTATAACTCAAGAAGCAAAAAATTAACAAACAAGAGATCACCACAAAAAAGGGGTGTTTGTACAGTTGTAAAAACAGTAACACCAAAGAAGCCAAACTCAGCATTAAGAAAAGTTGCCAGAGTAAGACTTTCAAATGGATATGAAGTAACTTCATATATTCCAGGTATAGGACACAACCTACAAGAACACAGTGTTGTTTTAATAAGAGGAGGAAGAGTAAAAGACCTTCCAGGTGTTAGATACCACATAATCAGAGGTACACTAGATACAGCAGGAGTTAAAGACAGAATGCAAGGTAGATCTAAGTATGGAGCTAAGAAACCTAAAAAATAATAAAATAAATGAAATACAGATTTTTTAGGTGAATGGTGCATATATGAAATTACTAATTTAAGGTACTTAAATTTATAATAGAATATATAGCACTATACGGAAAAGAATAATCTTTTCAGAGTAACTTAGGTATTTCTTTAAATACCAAAAGATATTAAAAATATCAGGAAAAGGAGTGAAGAATAGTGCCAAGAAGAGGATATATAGCAAAAAGAGACGTTTTACCAGATCCAATATACAATAGCAAAGTTGTTACAAAATTAATCAACAATGTTATGTTAGATGGTAAAAAGACAGTTGCTCAGTCAATTGTTTATGATGCTTTCAATATTATAAAGGAAAAAGAACAAAAAGATCCATTAGAAGTATTTGAAGCAGCTCTTGAAAATGTAATGCCAGTTCTTGAAGTTAAAGCTAGAAGAATCGGTGGAGCTACATATCAAGTTCCAATCGAAATTAGACCAGAAAGAAGACAAACTTTAGGACTAAGATGGTTAGTTACATATGCAAGAAATAGACATGAAAAAACAATGGCTCAAAAATTAGCAGCTGAAATAATGGATGCTTGTGCTGGAAACGGTGGAGCATTCAAAAAGAAAGAAGATATGCACAGAATGGCTGAAGCTAATAAGGCTTTTGCTCATTACAAATTCTAAAATTTTAGTGAAAAGCTTCGTCCTACGTTGTC
>CALXNM010000011.1 GCA_944389745.1 uncultured Clostridia bacterium
GTAAGATGTGTTCTATATTCCATATCTAGGTTTGCTTCATATTGTTCTTTAGCAAGTAGTGCAACTCCATATGCTCCCATAAGTCCAGCTATATCAGGTCTTACAACATTTCTTCCAACTATTAATTCAAAAGCTCTTAAAACAGCATCATTATAGAAAGTTCCACCTTGAACAACTATATGTGCACCTAATTTTTTTACATCTCTAACTTTCATAACTTTTTGTATAGCATTTTTTATAACTGAATATGAAAGTCCTGCAGAGATATCTCCTACGGAATAACCTTCTTTTTGTGCTTGTTTAATTTTAGAGTTCATAAATACAGTACATCTTGAACCTAAATCAACTGGTCTTCTTGAATCTATTGCAGCTTTTACAAATTCTTCTATAGACAAGTTTAAGCTTTTTGCAAATGTTTCAATAAATGATCCACATCCTGAAGAACAAGCTTCATTAAGCATAATATTATCTATTGCACCATTTTTTAATTTTATATATTTCATATCTTGACCACCAATGTCAACTATACTTGTAACATTTGGCATGAATTTCTTAGCTGCTGTATAATGCGCAATTGTTTCTATTTCATTTAAATCTACGTTTAATGCAGTTTGAATTAGCTTTTCACCATATCCTGTAACACCACTATATTTAATTACGGCCTTTTCTGGAAGTACCGCATATAATTGTTTAAGCATTTTTATAACACTTTGAAGTGGATTTCCTTCATTGCTTCCATAAAGTGAATATAGTAATCTTCCTTCACTATCAATTAATGTTAATTTTGTTGTAGTAGAACCAGCATCAATACCTACAAAACAATCTCCTTCGAAAGTTTTTAAATTTGCTCTTTCTACTTTGTCTTTATCATGTCTTGCTTTAAATTCTTCATAATCTGCATCTATTGAAAATAGTGGGGCAAGTGGGTTAGAAGTGTCGTCGTGAGATACTTTTAATACTTGAATTTTACTTTTTAATTTTTCCACTGATATAGGTTTTGCTTCTTCTATAGAGTCTAAAGCTGCACCTTTAGCAACTAAAAGATGTGCTTCTTCTGGAACAATCACTTCATCTGGTGTTAAGTTTAAAGTCTCTATAAATCTTTTTCTTAATTCAGATAAATAATTTAAAGGACCTCCTAAAAAAGCAACATTCCCTCTAATAGGTCTTCCACATGCTAAACCACTTATAGTTTGATTAACAACAGCTTGAAAAATAGATACTGCAATATCCTCTTTAGCAGCTCCTTCATTTAATAATGGTTGTACATCTGTTTTTGCAAAAACGCCGCAACGAGAAGCTATTGGGTAAATTGTAGTATAATGTTTTGCAAGTTCATTTAAGCCAGCTGGGTCTGTATTTAAAAGTGAAGCCATCTGATCAATAAATGCACCAGTTCCACCAGCACAAGTACCGTTCATACGTTGTTCAATTGATTTATCAAAATATATTATTTTAGCGTCTTCTCCACCAAGTTCTATAACTACATCTGTTTTTGGTATATATTTTTCTACAGCTCTTTTACAAGATACAACTTCTTGAATAAAAGGTAAATCTAAAAATTTAGCTGCAGACATTGCTCCAGATCCTGTTAAGGCTATTGTAAATTCAGAGTTTGGATATTTTTCTGCTAATCCATCTAATACATTACAAACAGTATTTTTTGTATCTGAAAAATGTCTTTGATAATCTCTATATAAAGTGTTTAATTTGTCGTCCATAACAACAATTTTAACAGTTGTTGACCCAACATCTAAACCAACATGTAATAAATTTCCCATATTAAAATCAATCCTTTCATGAACTATATAGATTTATGCTTAAATCTAATAATACATGCTTAATTGTATACGGAAATAGGCAATTTGTCAAATGGAAAATATGTGTAAAATGTGTATTTTTCTTAGAGAAAACAAGCATATACTGTAAATAAAAAAGAAGAAAAAAATATTATAAAAAAATTATATCTGAATGATGGTTCTAAAAGATACTTGTCTATAATATTATAGGGTAGAAAGCAAAGAGAGGAGAGGTAATATGAAGAAGAAAATAATTATATTAATAATTATTCTTTTATTAGTTACAATTTTAATAGGAGGATATTTTTTTATAAAAAATAAAAACAAACAAGAATCAGAGGAAATAATACCAGAGGAAGAGATATCTGATGAGCAGATGAGGCAAACGATAGTGTCTTTGTATTTTTATGATGATGAAACAAAGGAATTAATATCAGAGGGAAGGTTAATTGATGCAAAAGATTTGTTAGAAAATCCATATCAGAAACTAATGGAGTTGCTAATACAAGGACCTGAAAACCAAAGTTTAAGCAAAACTATTCCAGAAGGTACGAAATTAAATAAAGCTGAATTAAAAGGGGATATATTATATATAGATTTATCAAAAGAATTTATAGAAAATCACCAAGGAGGAGAGGAAAAAGAAAGTGCGACAATATATTCTATCGTAGATACAATGACAAATCTTACTGAAGTAAATTCTGTGAAAATATTAATCGATGGAAAAGAAGATATGGCTTTTAAAGATAATTTAATTAAATTTGATGATCCTTTTGTAGTAATTAAGGAAGATTCAAACCGTAATTCTGAAAATAGCGAAATGGTTAAAACAAATATAATTAATAACGAAGTAACAGAAAATACTAATATGATTGAAGATTAAGAGATAGCTAAATAAAAATTATTTTAATATATGATATAAGGAAATAGTGTTAAATATTTTCTTTAAATTACATAGAAAATGTTCTACTTCAAATAATGAAGATATGGCATTTTCTTTTTTTATTGCTAATGATTTACTTTTTTTACATTTCTCATTTTCCATAATAACCTCCAATTGATTTAATGCATTAATTAAGTTATAATATTATATGTAAAGAAGAGGTTATGTGTGATGGAATTAAAGGAAAATGAAAGAATAGATAATTTAGAATATAAGAATTTAAAAATAATACAAAATAAAGAAGGATTTTGTTTTGGAATTGATAGTGTTTTAATTTCAGATTTTGCAAAAGAAGTAAAAGATAATTCTGTCGGAGCAGATTTAGGAACGGGAACTGGAATAATAGGAATTTTATTAAGTGCCAAAGCTAAAATAAAAAAAATTTATGGAATAGAAGTTCAAAAAGATGTTGCTGATATGGCAAGAAGAAGTGTTGAATTAAATGGACTTGAGAACAAATTTGAAGTTTTAAATATAAATATAAAAAATATTGGAGAAAAGATAGAAAGAGAAAGTTTAGATTTTGTTGTTACCAATCCTCCGTATAAGAAACTTGATACTGGAAAAGTTAATGAAAATGAATGCAAGTATATTTCAAGACATGAGTGTAGTGCAAATTTAGAAGACTTTATTAGTACATCAAAATATTTATTAAAAGACAAAGGAACATTGTATATGATTCATAGACCTGAAAGATTGGCTGATTTAATAGAATTAATGAGAAAATATAAAATGGAACCAAAGAAAATTAGATTTGTATATTCTATGGTTAATAAAGATGCAAGTTTAGTTTTAATAAAAGCCGTAAAAAATGCAAGACAATTCTTAAAAATAGAAAAACCATTAATTATATATGATGAAAATGGGGAATATACAGATGAAATATACAAAATATATAATAAAGAAAGGAAGAGTTAATATATGCCAGGCAAATTATATTTAGTAGCTACGCCGATAGGTAATTTAGACGACATTACTTTTAGAGCAATTAATGTTTTAAAAAGTGTGGATGTAATAGCTGCAGAAGATACAAGATATAGTTTAAAACTATTAAATTATTATGAAATAAATAAACCTTTAATAAGTTATCATAGGCATAATGAAGATACAAAAACAGAAATGTTAATAGAAAAATTGTTAAATAATGAAAACATAGCAATTATCACTGATGCAGGTACTCCTGGAATTTCAGATCCGGGAGAAGAAATTGTGAAAGAAGCAATCAAAAACAATATAGAAGTAATACCAATACCTGGAGCATGTGCTTTAATAAATGCATTAATAGCATCAGGATTAAATACAAAAGAATTTGCTTTTTATGGATTTTTGCCATTAAATAAGAAAAATAGAAAGAATGTATTAGAAAGCATAAAAAAGGAGGATAAAACAATAATATTATATGAGGCTCCTCATAAAATTATAAAAACATTACAGGATTTACTAGATTATGTTGGAGACGTAACTTGTGTAATTGCAAGAGAATTAACAAAAATACATGAAGAATTTATAAGAGATACTATTTCTAATGTATTAAATCAAATTAAAGAACCTAAAGGAGAATATATAATATTATTAGATTTAAATGGAAATGTGGTAAAAGATGAAAATAGTATAGATATTACAGAAAAAAGTATAGAAGAACAATATGAATTTTATAAAAATAAAGGAATGGAGAAAAAAGATATAATAAAACAAATTGCAAAAAATAAAAATGTTCCAAAAAATGATATATATCAAATGTTTATATAAAAAATAAAAAACTTTTAAGTATGCGCTTAGAAGTTTTTTATTTATATTATATATCTCCTAGTTGATATTTTTAGCTATTTGCTCAGAACATTTATTACATATTAATTTTCCTTTGTATTCTGATAAATTTTTAGTGTTTCCACAAAATATACAACTTTGCTCATGTTTTTTTAATACAATATTAGAACCTTCAACATATATTTCAATTGGATCTTTTTCAGCAATCCCAAATTTATTACGTATTTCAATTGGAATAACTACTCTGCCAAGTTCGTCAACTCTTCTAACAATTCCTGTTGATTTCATAGAATCCTCCCCCATAATAAAAAATTTAATATTCGACAAATCTATAAATATAATAGCATAAATAACTATAAAACGCAAGGAAAAAGGCAAAAGAAACTAGTAAATAATTCAGGGAAAATTGCGAATACATTGGTAATAAAAATACCTTATATAGAATAATAATAATTAGGTGAAATCTATGTTAAATATATTATGGCCAGTTTTTATTATTTTATCATTTGTATATGCAATAATTACAGGAAAAGTAAATGATGTAAACAATGGAATATTCGAAGCATTGGAAAATGCTGTAGAACTTTCTATTACTTTTTTAGGTACAATTAGCTTATGGAATGGAATAATGGAAATTGCTAAAAATACAACATTAATTAATAAATTAACTAATATGTTGAGACCAGTTATAAGAAGGTTATTTCCAGAATTAAAAAATAATGAAAAGGCCAATCAAGAAATATCTATAAATATGATAGCAAATATATTAGGACTAGGCAATGCCGCTACACCGCTTGGAATTAAAGCTATGAAAACGATGCAAGAAGATAATGAAAGAAAAGATGAACTATCAAATTCAATGATGATGTTTATTTTATTAAATACAGCTTCACTTCAATTAATTCCAACAAATGTAATAGCAATTAGAACATCATTAGGCTCACAAAATCCAACATCAATAATTATTCCAGTATGGATATCAAGTATAGTTGCTGCTATTGTTGGTATTTTATTTGTAAAGATTTTAATAAAGAAGGGGAGAAAATGATTAATAGTTTAAATTATTTTTCTAGTTTGGCAATTCCATTAACAATAATGGTAATCATTTTTTATGGATTAAAGGAAAAGAAAAAAACTTTTGATGTTTTTCTTGTGGGGGCAAAAGAAGGGATAGAAATTGTAGTAAAAATGCTCCCTACTTTATTAGGAATATTTTTAGCAATAGGTTTATTAAGAAGTTCAGGAATAATAGATTTTTTTGTCAATTTACTAACACCAATTACTGATTTTATTAAATTTCCAAGTCAAGTTATGCCACTGGCTTTATTAAGACCTATATCGGGAAGTGCATCTATGGCTGTTGCAGTTGATATAATGAATAATTATGGAGTAGATACTTTAGTAGGAATAATAACATCAGTAATTATGGGATCAACGGAAACCACTTTTTATACAATTGCTATTTATACAAGTTGTGTAGGAATAAAGAAAACAAGATGGATTTTATTACCTGCTCTAGCTGCAGATATTGCTGGAATGGTTGCGTCAGTGCTTATTTGTCGATTTTTGTCGTAAAGTTTTTGTTGACAAGTGTAAAAAAAGGGATTAAAATAGAAGATAATTAATTCAGAACATTAAATTTGATATTAAGAAGTCTAAGAAAATCCTCAAAATTATTAAACATAATATTTTTATGTAAAGATATTAATCTTGTAGAGGAAATTACTTTTAATTATTTCGCCCCCGAAAAAGAAAAAATTTATAAAGTAAATAGTTAAAAAATATAATTTCAATATGTAATTAAAAAAGCATTCCTCATAAAATCATTCTAAATATTTCAATTTTCAGTTTTTAAATTGTTTCATATTTGGTTATATATTCAAAAAAATTAATTCTTATTTTATTCCATATTAATTTATATTATATATTTCCTCTACAAATAAATATATATTTAAAATACAAAAAAATACAAACAAAAAATATATAATTCAAAAGAATTATATATTAATCTTAAATTTCATCTATGGTATGTTTCATTGTTATTAATTTTAAAAGCTCTAAATATCTGCTCTAATAAAAATACACGTATTAATTGATGTGGAAAAGTCATTTTGGAAAAGCATATTAATTCATTTGAGTTGTGGATAACTTCTGTGGATAGTCCAAGAGAACCACCTATAACAAATGTAATACTACTATTTTTTAAAGTTATATTTTCAATTTTTTCTGCAAATTGTTCAGAAGTATATACTTTTCCTTTTAAGTCTAATGAAATCATATAACTATTTTTTATACTATTTAAAATTTTAGTTCCTTCTATATTTTTTATATTTTCTGCAAGTTTATCACTTAAATTAGAAGGAATTGGTTCATCAGCAATTTCTATTATATTTAATTTACAGTATTTTGATAGTCTTTTGGTATACTCTGAAATTGCATCTTTCAAATATTTTTCTTTGATTTTTCCAACACATACAATATTTATGTTTAACATTAAATCACCTTAACTTGAAATTTCTTGAAAACATAGGGAGTCTCTTTTAGCAACAGATATTTTTAGAGAATTTTCGTCATAATTATTTTGTATTAATTCTTCTACTACAGTTTTATATGCTAGTTCTGGAAAATTATTTTCTTTACTTAAATGACCAAGCATAACAGCCTTTAATCCACTATGTGTTAAAAATGAAATAGTTTTACCTGCTTCTTCATTAGGCAAATGTCCATTAGGTCCAGCAATCCTTTTCTTTAATAAATATGGATAAGGGGAGCATTTTAATATATTAGGATCATAATTTGATTCTAATAAGATAAATGAACTGTCCTCTAATTTATGTACAATATTAGATGTCATATGACCAATGTCTGTAGCTATACTTATTTTTTTATTATCATACATTATATTAAATCCACAAGGATTAGCTGCATCATGAGGTATTTTAAAAGGATGAACTTTTAAATCACCTATTTCAAAATTTTCTTCTATTGTAAATTTTTTTATATTATTGTCATTTATTTTTGCAGCTTGTTCTTCCATAGCATCCCATGTTCTAGAATTGGCATAAACAGGAATATTGTATTTTTTTGATAATGTTCCAAGTCCTTTTATATGGTCAGAATGCTCATGAGTAACAAGTATTGCATCTATATTTGTTGGATCTATATCAATAGAAGAAAGAGCAGAAGATATTTTCTTTGCACTTTCTCCAGCATCTATTAAAATTTTAGTATTGGAAGTTTGGACTAGTAAACAGTTTCCTGAACTTCCACTATATAAACTATAAAAATTAAACATAATAACCTCTACTATTCATTAACTCTTAGAATATTAGCTCCAAGTTTTCTGAATTTTTCTTCAATTTGTTCATAACCTCTATCAATATGATTGATATTATATAATTCTGTTGTTCCTTTTGCTACAATTCCTGCTATAAGAAGAGCAGCGCCAGCTCTTAAATCACTTGCATAAACAGGAGCACCTGAAAGTTCTTTTACACCTTCAACAACAGCTGTTTTACCTTGAGCTGTGATATGAGCACCCATATTATTTAGTTCATTTGTATATTGAAATCTTGATTCCCAAATGCTTTCATTAATAATGCTTGTACCATCAGCTATTGATAATACAACGCCTATTTGAGGTTGCATATCTGTAGGAAATCCTGGATATGGAAGAGTTTTAATGTTTGCTTTATTAGGACGTTTATTATTCCAAACTCTTATGCTATCACCTAAATCTTCAACATGTCCACCTATTTCTAATATTTTTGCTGTAATACAATCTAAATGTTCAGGTATGCAATTTTTAATTAATATATCTCCCTTTGTAGCAACAGCAGCTGCCATAAATGTACCTGCTTCAATTTGGTCAGGTACTATTGAATAGTATCCTTCATGCTTTAGTTCATTAACGCCATTTATTTTTATAACATCGGTACCAGCGCCACGAATATCTGCACCCATAGTATTTAAAAAGTTAGCTACATCAACAATATGTGGTTCTTTTGCAGCATTATCTATTGTGGTTGTTCCTTCTGCTAAAACACTAGCAAGCATAACATTAATTGTTGCACCAACAGATACAACGTCCATATATATAGATGTTCCAACTAGTTTTTTTGCCTTAGCAGAAATTTTTCCTTGACCAAAATCTACTTTAGCACCAAGTGCTTCAAAACCCTTTATATGCTGGTCTATTGGTCTTGCACCTAGATTACAACCGACCTGGCAAACCAACTTCTATTTGTCCACATCTTCCAAGCATTGCACCTATGATATAATAAGATGCTCTAAATTTGCTTGTTTTATCTATAGGAGCTTCTTTACCATCTATTTCCCTAGTATCAATTACAACTTCATTTCTTGAATTCCAAGTTATTTTTGCTCCTAAATCTTGTAATATATCGCAAGTTATTTTTACATCACTAATGTTAGGCAAATTGCTAATAGTATATATACCCTTTAATAATAGAGTTGCGGGTAATATTGCTACTGCTGCATTTTTTGCTCCACTTATTACTACTTCACCTTTTAATCTTGTACCGCCTGTTATTACTAATTTTTCCAAGTCAATTCCCCTCCATATATCTCTATATATAAAAAGAAGAGTTTAATAAAATTAAACTCTATCTAATATATATAACACACTTTTGAATAAATTACAATAGTAGCAATAAAACATAGTTAATATAAAGCTAATTTGATACTTTTGCATAATTTATATTTTTAAACCATTCAATTAAACTAAACTTGAATTTAATGTCTCTAGAATCATTATCACTAATTAACTCATATTCTTCATCTGATAAATTATCTTGCATGATTTGTTTAGATTCATCTGGAACAACACCGGAAGAAACATCAACAAAACACAAGGGAGGGAACATTACGCACCACCAGTTTTGACCTGATGCATTTCCTATTTCTACTTTTAAAGCATCATAATAACCTGCGGGTAATGATATATCTCCGTAAGTTTTTGTAGGAAATTCAAAATTTCCTATATCAATGTTAACTGGATAGCCATAACCATTTTCTTCAATAGTTTGTTTTGCTATTTTATAAAAATCTTCTTTATGTGTTTCTGCAAGAGCAATAACTTCTTCCTTAGAAGAACAATCAGCAGATATTTTATTCATATATTCTAATAAAGAATCTCTAACTTTATATTTTAATTCTTGATCTTCTTTACTGTCGCTATTTGCAATTACATGAAGTCTAAAAACACTATCAGATATATCACTAGACACAGCATTAACGTATGAAAGAGCTGAAATAAACACAAAGAATGAGAATAGTATTAGTACAATAAAAAAACGTTTAAGAAATGAAAATTTTAAAGATTTAAATATATTTTTCATAAAAAACCTCCAATAGTAAATTTTACTTGTACTAAAATTATTAGCTATTTTAAAAATTTTATACATTTTTTCCAAGATTTAAAAATATGCATGTCGAAATTGAGCACACGATTTAAGTTGACTTAGGGAAATACAGATGGTAAAATTTACCATATTGAAAATAAAGGAGGCTTTTAATATGGATTTATTAAAAAATAATATTGAAAGATTATGTAGTTTTTATGTAAGCGATTGGCATCTAGTTACTATGTTACTTCCTTACATAAATAAGCAAATAAATGAAAAAGCCAATATTATAACAATGTTAGAAAATAATATAGAAGAAAATGTAAAAACTTTAGTTTCTAAACTAAATTTAAAAAGCAAAGAAGAAATTTTAAATTTGGATTGGTCAGAAAAGAAAATTACAAAATATTCAGATATAAAAGAAATAATGAAAAAATTAAAAAAAGAAAATATAGAAAATATAATTTTTGTTAATGGTAACAAAAATTATGTAGATATTATAAATAAAAATATCGATAAATATTTAGAAAACTTAGAAAAACATGTAAAAAGCAAAGAAACAAAACAAGAAAAATTAAATATAAAAATTATTAACTGTTTTGAGGTAGGAGATTTTAATTTAAACCTTCAAGAAATATTGCAAAATCATGATAAAATTTTAAATACTTCTGGAGAAAAAGAGATTAATGATGTGTTTGAAGGTTATGCTTAAAAATAAAAATTAATAGAAAAAAATACTAAAAATTCTCAAAGTTAAAAATGCCTAAAATTCTACTTGATTTTTTATATAAAATAATATAGAATGAAAATATTCTATGTTATTTTTATTTATAGTAGATATAAAAATTATATAAAAATAGGAGGAAAGAGATGGGTGTAAGAAAAGCAGTAATACCAGTAGCAGGTTTTGCAACAAGATTCTTACCTGCATGCAAAAGTTTACCAAAATGTATGCTTACAATAGTAGACAAGCCAATAATTCAATATTTAGTTGATGAAGCAGTTGCAGCAGGAATAGAAGATATACTATTGGTAGTAGGTAGAAAAAAGGAAATAGTAGAAGACTATTTCTCAGAGGATAAGGAGCTTGAAGACTTTTTAGTAGAAAGAGGAAAAGAAAGCTTCATTCCACAAGTAACAAACTTGTCAGGAAAAGCAAAAATTCATTTTAAAGTTGAAGAAGGTGGAGCAAAGGGCTTAGGTCATGCAATATACATGGCAAAAGACTTTGTTGGAAATGAACCATTTGCTATAATGTACGGAGATGTTATAATGCAAGGAAAGAAACCTTGCCTAAAAGAAATTATTGAGCAACATGAAAAATTAGGTTCTTCAGTAATAGGTGTTGAAAGAGTTGATTGGAAAGATGTTCCAAAATACGGAAATGTTTCTGGAGAAGCTATTACAGATAGATTATATAAAGTAGAAAAAATGCAAGAGAAACCAAAAGTTGAGGAAACAAAATCTAATTTAGCAATATCAGATAGACATGTTTTAATGCCAGATTTATTTGATTTCTTAGAGAAAACAAAACCTGGAAAAGGTGGAGAAATCCAAGTAACAGATGCATATAATAGTATGGTAAATACAAAAGAAGGTGTATATGCATATCTTTATGAAGCAACAAGATTTGATTCAGGAGATAAGCTAGGATTTGTAAAAGCATCAATTGACGAAACATTAAGAAGACCTGAATTAAGAGACGATTTAATTACATTTATTAAATCATTAGATATATAATTAAAAATTTAAGCGGGATATGCCATTACCATCTAATGACTTATTCCGCTATATTTATTAATATATACATTAAATATTTTAGAAAGGATATAAAAATATGAAAGAATATGAAATTAAATATAATGAATGGTTAAATAATCCAGTATTTGATGAAGAAACAAAAAAAGAGTTAGAATCTATTAAAGGAAATGAAGCGGAAATAGAAGATAGATTCTATAAAGACCTAGAATTTGGTACAGCTGGATTAAGAGGTATTATCGGTGTCGGAACAAATAGAATGAACAAGTATACAGTTACAAAAGCAACACAAGGTTTAGCAAATTATATAATTAAACAACATGGACAAGATAGGGGAGTTGCAATTGCTTATGATTGTAGAATAATGTCAAAAGAATTTAGTGATGAAGCAGCACTTTGTTTAAATGCAAATGGAATTAAAACATATAGATTTGATGATTTAAGACCAACTCCAGAACTTTCATATGCTGTAAGACAACTTGGTTGTATTGCAGGAATTGTTGTAACAGCAAGCCATAATCCACCAGAATATAATGGATATAAAGTGTACTGGGAAGATGGAGCACAAATTGTTGAACCAACAGATAAAGAAATAATAAATGAAGTAAATAATATTACCGATTTTGCTACTATAAAAACAATGGATAAAGAAGAAGCTATTGCAAAAGATTTATATCATACAATAGGAAAAGAAATAGATGATAAATACATAGCAGAATTAAAGAAGTTAGTAGTACATGGTGACGTAATAAAAGAAATGCAAAAAGATATTAAAATTGTATACACACCATTACATGGAACAGGAAATATACCTGTACAAAGAATTTTAAAAGAAATTGGCTTTGAAAATGTATATATAGTAAAAGAACAAGAAAAACCAGACGGACATTTCTCAACAGTTAGTTATCCAAACCCTGAAGATCCAAAAGCATTTGAACTTGCTTTAAAATTAGCTAAAGAAGTAGATGCAGATATAGTTTTAGCAAATGACCCTGATGCAGATAGATTAGGTGTATATGTTAAAGATACTAAAACAGGTGAATATATACAATTTAATGGAAATATGACTGGTAACTTAGTATGTGAATATATCCTTTCTCAAAAGAAAGCTAAAAATGAATTACCAGCAAATGGGGCAGTTATTAAAACAATAGTATCATCAAATTTAACAGATGCTATAGCTAAAGAATATGGAGTAAAATTATTCTCTACACTTACAGGATTTAAAAATATAGCTAAGATTATAAGAGGATTTGAAGAAGATCATTCATATGAATGCTTATTCTCATATGAAGAAAGCTATGGATGTATTATAGGTACACATGCAAGAGATAAAGACGGAATAGTAGCAGTAATGACAGTTTGCGAAGCAGCTGCATACTATAAAAAACAAGGATTAACTTTATGGGATCAAATGAATAAAATATACGAAAAATATGGATACTATAAAGAAAAACAAATGTCTATAACAAAAAAAGGTTCAGAAGGTGCAGTACAAATTAAGAAAATGATGGAAAACATGAGAAATAATCCTGAAAAAGAAATAGCTGGACTAAAAGTTAAATCTTTTGGAGATTATGATAAACAAGAAATAGTAGATGAAAATGGAAATAAAACATCAACAGGACTTCCAAAATCAAATGTATTATATTATGATTTGGAGAATAATGCTTGGGTTTGTGTACGTCCATCAGGAACAGAACCAAAAATAAAATTCTATATGGGAGTTTGTGGAGATAGCATGGAAGATGCAGATAGTGAACTTCAAAAATTAGAAGATGCAGTTAAAGAAATGGCAGAAAATGCTCAAAAATAGTTTTATATCAAGTAAAAACTACAATAAAAAAAGATAAATAAAAGGATGTGGATAAGTTTTGAAATTTTATCCGCATCCTTAAAATTTGTTTGATTTTAATTACTTAATATCCTTCCAACCATTGATATTTGCACGTTTTATAGCTCCCATAAGATTTGCTCTTACATTTGGAATCTCAACACTAAATTTATATAATAAATCTTTCATAGTTTCTCTTTTAGATACACCATCCATTGGACAATTTTTATTCATTACGGAAATGTTATTTCTTTTAATAAATTTCCTTATTTCTTTTTCTGGAGCATATATTAAAGGCCTAATTAATGTTATTTTCGACCTATCCATATAGCTTATAGGTGCAAATGTGAATAAGTTTCCAGCATATAACATATTTAAAAAGAAAGTTTCTAATACATCATCTTCATTATGCCCTAAAGCTAATTTGTTGCAACCATGTTCTATTGCGGTTGAGTTTAATATTCCTCTTCGTAAATTTGCACATAAAGAACAAGGATTTTTTTCTTTTCTTATATCAAAGACTATTTCCTTAATATTGCTTTTGGCTTCAACAAATTCAACACCAATGTTTTTACAAGTTTCTTCTAAAAAATTAGTATCAAAATATTCAAAGCCTGGATTAACACTAATTGCAATTAGTTCAAAATGTTTTGGATAAAATCTTTGAAGACCTTTTAATCCCATAAGAAGTGTTATAGAATCTTTTCCACCAGAAATAGCTACAGCTATTTTATCCCCATCTTGTATCATATTATAATGTTCAATTGCTTTTCTTAAATAACCTAATATTTTTTGCATAATTTACCTCTAAAATAAATAATATGTAATTAGTACAAGCAATATTATAACATTTATGTCAAGTAAGAAAAAAAGAAATATTTTAAAAATAAAATGCAAATTCAACAATTTTTAAAAATTATTAAAAATAATTCTCGATTTATTGTAAAGTTAATTACTTTATTATATAATTATGCTACAAATTAGAAAGAGAAGTGAAGACAATGGTTAATATTTTAATTATTGAAGACAACCTAGACTTCGCTAAAAATTTAATGATTTATATAAATAGTTCATCAGAAACATGTAGAGTTTCATGTATAGCTACAGATGGAATAGAAGGATTAAATTTAATAAAAGAAATAAAAAAAATAGATATAATAATTTTAGATTTAAAATTACCTAAAATTTCTGGTATAAAGATAATTGAAAAATTAAACTTGGAAGAAAAGGAGCGTTTTAAAAAATCAATTATAATTATATCAGGAGAAAATTACTTAATGCAAAGTAAAACTTTATATAATGAAATGGTATATTGCACTTTATCTAAAATAGTTGGATATGAAGAGATTTGTAGAAAGATTGAAGAATTATCAGAGCAAAAAGAACAAAAAAATTTAAAAGAAAAGATAATAAAAGAATTGTTGTTTTTAGGATATGATATGTCTCATAAAGGTACAAAATATTTAATAGATATAATCAACAAAGCTATAATTGAAGGAAAAGATTCAATATATAATTTGAATAAAGAAGTTTATCCAATTATATCAAATTTTTATAATAAAAGAGTATATAGTGTGAAAATGAATATGAATAGAGCAACGGATAATATGTTTTTTAATTGTCAAGAAGAGGTATTAAAAAAATATTTTTATTTACAAGACTTAAAAAAACCTTCAACTAAAGAAGTGATTAATACAATTATAACAAAAGTTGGAAAAAGTAAATAGCATAAGCATAAATATGTTACTTTTTGTTACTTTTTGTTACTTTTTGTATATTATAATTTTATTAATGATAATATACAAATATAAAATATTTGTAATCGATTACAAAAAAGTAAAAGGAGGTTTTTTATGAAAACAAAATTATTTAGTAGTATAGTAGTATTACTTTTAACCTTAGTAATTTGGACAGGAATAGGTACAACAACTAATGCATCTAATACCCATCTGAAGGAATTAGAAGAAGAAAAAATGGCTCAGATAACTAGAACAATAGGAAAAGGAGCCTCAGGTTATTTACCAGCAAAAGGAACTTTAACATTATATCCTACACTTACAACTTCTAAAGTGAAAATGTATTTTTGGTTTTGGGCTACGGCACTTGGAGACTCTACTCCGTCTGGTAAGATTACATATCGTCTATATGACCCAAGTGGCAATTATATGTTTAAAAGAACAGTTTCAGTAGGAGTAAATAAAATTGATGTGTATCCTTCTCCAAAGACAGGTATGTATAGAGTCGAAATTACATCTGGAGTTAGCGAAAAAGTGTTTATTAATTGTACCTGGAGTTTACAGCGGAAATGTTTAATAGTAGGAAATAAAATTTGAAAATTTAATAACATGTTATAGGAAAGTATAAAATTATACCCCTATAACATGTTATTAAATTAAAAGGGGAAAATATGGAGATATTAAAAGTAGAAAATCTAATAAAAAAATATGGAAAAGGTGAAAATGAGGTTATAGCAATAAATGATGTTTCACTTTCGGTAGAAAAAGGTAAATTTGTTGCAATAGTGGGAAGTTCAGGAAGTGGAAAATCTACATTATTGCATTTAATAGGAGGAGTTGATAGACCGACAAGTGGTAAAGTTTATATAGAAGGAAAAGATATATATTCATTAAATAGTGATGAACTTGCAATATATAGAAGGAGAAATATAGGAATTATATATCAATTTTATAATTTATTACCAATACTAAATGTCGAAGAAAATATAACTCTTCCATGTGAATTAGATGGAAAAAAAGCTGATAAGAAAAAATTAGATGAATTATTGAAAATACTCGGATTAGAGGACAGAAGATTACATTTACCAAATGAATTATCAGGAGGACAACAACAAAGGGTGGCAATAGGAAGAAGTTTAATAAATAATCCTGCTATTATTTTGGCTGATGAGCCAACAGGAAATTTAGATTCTAAAGCAAGTGAAGATATAGTAAATTTGTTAAGAGAGGCAAATAAAAAATATGAACAAACAATAATAATGGTAACTCATAATTTAGATATAGCAAAACAAGCAGATAGAATAATACAAATAGAAGATGGAAAGATAGTCTAGGAGGTGTAGAAAATTGAATATACTTAATAGACTAGCTAAAAAAAGCTTAAAATTAAATAAAAAAAGAACTATAGTTACTATAATAGGAATAATATTAGCAGTGGCATTAATAACTGGGGTTTCAACTGTTGCCACAAGTTTTCAAACATCAAGGATAGAACATCAAAGAGAAACTGAGGGAGATTATCATTATGAGCTTATAGGTGTACCAAATAATAAAATAGAAGAAATTGATAAAAATGAAAATGTTGAAAGAATATTTGTTACTAAAGAAATAGGAACAGCATCATATTTAAATGAGAATAAAAGAGCCGACTTAGAAATAAGTGAATTATCTAAAGAAGCTTTTAATAATTTAGGAATTAAATTATTAGATGGAAGATTACCTGAAAATAGTGAAGAGGTTGTTATTTCAGATAACCTAGAAAAATATTCAGAAATAAACCTAGAAATAGGAAGCAATATTAATTTAGAGTTAAGGGATACAAACAATAATAAACAAGAAGAAAATTATAAAATCGTTGGAAAGGTAGAAATTACAAGTAAGAGTATTGAAAATTCGGGAGCTAATAATTATACTTATGCAGTTTTAAGTTGTTTGGAAAATTATGATGATAATAGTAATTATAATGTTTATATAAAATTTAAAGATTTAAATAAAAGATTAGATACGATAGGAACAATATTAGGGCTAAACATTGATAGTTATAAATCAATAAATAATATTGTTAAAGAGGAAAATAAATTACTAGATAATCAAAGTAAATTATATGATTTAAATATAAATAATGGCCTTATACAATTAGAAGGTGGAGGATACATAGATGCAACAGAAGAGATGATATATTACATATCATTTATAATTATTTTAGTAATAATTATAATTTCTGTTTATTGTATAAAAAACAGCTTTAATATATCAATGACAGAAAGAATAAGAGATTATGGAATGTTAGCATCTATAGGTGCAACAAAAAAACAAATAAAAAAAGAAATGCTACATGAAGCATATTTAATTGGATTAATTGCAATTCCAATTGGATTATTACTTGGAATATTTGGAATATACATAATCTTAAAAATAATTCAAAATTTTTTAAGTGAAGAATTATTTGGAATGACATTTATATTTTCAGTAAATTTTGTTTCAATAATAATTGCAATATTACTAAGTATAGTTACAATATACTTATCTGTAATAGCTACGGCAAGAAGAGTTTCAAAAGTAGAACCAATTGAAGCAATAAGAGAAAGCAAAGATATACAATTAAACAGAAAAAATATAAAATCATCTAAAATAATAAAGAGATTATTTGGAATAGGTGGAGATATAGCATATAAGAACTTAAAAAGAAACAAAAGAAAATACAGAACAACAGTTGTATCTATAACGTTAAGCATTATAGCATTTATAACCGTGATGTCATTTGTAAATTATACAAATAAAATAAATGAAATCCTTTTGGGAAATATTAGCTATGATGTGCAAGTATATGGAGACTATAAAGGGTTAAGCAAAATTGCTAAAGATTCTGAAATTACAAAGTATTCATTATTAGCAATAAAAGATGCAAATTTATTAAACTATGATGGACATGTTACAGATGAATCAAAATTAAAAGGAACAGACTATCCCGCACCTGAAATTATAAGTATAGTATCTTTAGGAGAACAAGAGTATGCAAGATATATACAAAAATTAGGATTAAACTATGATGATGTAAAAGATAAGGCAATATTATATGATTTTAAGACAAGAACAATAGAAGAAGGACAAAAAGATAGATATCTTTTATATAGAGTATACAATTTTGAGGAAGGGGATTACATAGAATATAGCATAGATTCTGATAATGAAGATATTAAAAGTTATGAAATTGAAATTGCAAAAATAGCAAATCAAAAGCCAATGTATTTAGTAAATAGTGATACATCATATTTAATAGTTAGTGTTGAATATTGGAATGATGTTAAAGAATCCGTTTCTGGAGTAGATGTGCTATCTATAGTAACAGATAATGCAGAAGAAATGATGGAATATATACAAAACAAGTTTGATGGAGATTATGATAGCATTGTAAATATTGATAAGTCAGAAAAAGAAAGAAAAGCACAAATAATAACTATTATTGTATTCTTAAGCTTATTTATAGGCGTAACTACATTAATAGGAATAACTAATATTTTTAATACGATTACAACAAGTATGGAGTTAAGACAGAAAGAATTTGCAAATTTAAAAGCAATAGGAATGACAAAAAAAGAATTTAATAGAATGATAAAACTTGAAACAATATTTTATTGTATAAAATCATTAATTATTGGAATACCATTAGGATTAATATTATCATATGCTCTATATAAAGCATTTGAAATAAACTTTATCGGCTTAAAATTTGTATGGCCGTTATCAGCAATATTAATATCAATAATTGTAGTATTAATATTAATTGGTGTTATAATGAGATATTCTTTAAATAAAATAAACAAACAAAATATTATAGAAACATTAAGAAAAGAAAATATATAAGATAAAGAGGTATGCTATAAAATTTAGCATACCCTTTTATAATTATTTACGAAATCTTTTCATCAAGTAACAATAATTAAGGGGACTTGATTAATTTACTAAAATAATATAAAATATATAAGCATATACTTTAATATGTTCCAGTAGCTCAGTTGGATAGAGCGTTCCCCTCCTAAGGGAAAGGTCGGAGGTTCGATTCCTCTCTGGAACACCAGAATTATTTTTAAGAGGAAATTATGGGAGAAAAAGAACATTTCATGAAAGAAGCTTTGAAAGAAGCTAAAAAGGCATATAAAAAACTAGAAATACCTGTAGGGGCAGTTATAGTTAAAGACGGTGAAATTATAGCTAGAGGGCATAATGTAAAAGAAGAAAAAAAGGACACAACAAAACATGCTGAAATTATAGCGATTCAAAAAGCTAGTAAAAAACTAGACAATTGGAGACTAAATGATTGTGAAATGTATGTTACATTAGAACCTTGTCCAATGTGTGCAGGAGCTATAATTCAGTCTAGAATAAAAAAAGTATATATAGGAACAATGGACGAAAAAACAGGAGCATGCGGTTCTGTTTTAAATTTATTTAAAGATTATAAATTTAATCATAGAGTAGACTTAGAAGCAGGCTTATTAAAAGAAAATTGTGAAGAAATGCTAAAAAGTTTTTTTGTAGAACTTAGAAAAATAAAAAAGAATATGGAGTGATATCGAAGAGGTCATAACGAGGCTGATTCGAAATCAGTTAGGTATGAATAATGCCACGTGGGTTCGAATCCCACTCACTCCGCCAAAATAAGGAGGATTTATGGAAAAAGAAAAGAAAAAGCAAATAATTAAATTATGTATAGCAATAATTGCCTTTGCCATTATCATTATTTTAGTTGCTACAGTAATGATAAGATATCAAGTAGAAGGTGATAAAAATATGCCTTTTAATTTATCAAAAATAATATTGATTAGTACAGCAGAGGGAAATGAGACAGACGATGACGAAGAAAGCAAAGAAAGATGGAGCTTTAATGTAGAGCAAAACAATGACATTTATTTGTACATAGATAAAAATGAAAACTATAAAGGCGATGAAAAAACAATTAAAAGTGTCAGCATAGAAAATATTAATATAACACAAGCACCTCAAAAAGGTGAAATAAAAGTATATATGCCTAATAGTACAGATGGAAGAGTTTTTGAAAATTCAGAAGACTATTTAGTTAATGAAAATTTAGAATATAAAGGGGCTACTGAAAGTGATCCTCAAACGTTAGAAATAGGACGAAATGGTGGAAGTGCATTAATTAGATTTAGCAATGTAAGTATAGGAAAATATACTTCAAATAAGGATAAGGAAATAACTCATGATGGAACACTTCTTAAAAAATTAGAAGTTACTAATGATGAAGCAAAATTTAGTGTAAGCTTTGATTTAGTAATAGCAGTAGAAAATTGTAAATACAGAGCAACTATATCTTTAGATATGCCTTGTGGAGATATAACTGAAGAAGGAACATGTAGCTTAGAAAAAACTGATATGAGTGATGTTATATTCAAAAGAGAAAGTCTTTAGGAAATATTATTTAATAACTTGATAAATATACAAAAAAAGTATATAATACAGATGGTATGAGAAATTTAACTATTGTATGGAGGGGACCAACAAGAATCTGCGAACCTTGTCAGGTCCGGGAGGAAGCAGCAATAAACAGTAATTCTTGTGTGGGAACTTCCATAGAGTAGTTAAATGGATCACACCATTTTTTAAAGATAGAGGGTGATATAGATTGTCATATACAGCTTTATATAGGAGATTTAGACCTTTAGAATTCGAAGAAATAGTTGGACAAGAACATATTACAAAAACATTACGAAATCAAATTATGGCAGGAAGAGTAGGACATGCATATTTATTTAATGGAGGTAGAGGAACAGGAAAAACTTCTGCTGCTAAAGTATTAGCAAGAGCAGTAAATTGTTTAAACCCACAAGATGGGGAACCTTGTAATGAATGTGAAATATGCAAAGCAGCTTTAGCGGGTTCACTTACTGATATTGTTGAAATGGATGCCGCATCAAATAACAGTGTTGAAGATATCCGTTCAATAAGAGAAGAAGTAAACTTTTTACCAACCCTTGCTAAATATAGAGTTTATATAATAGATGAGGTTCATATGTTATCCACAGGAGCATTTAATGCATTGTTGAAAACTTTAGAAGAACCACCAGAGCATGTAAAATTCATATTAGCAACAACAGAACCTCAAAAATTACCGGCAACAATTCTTTCGAGATGTCAAAGATTTGATTTTAAGAAAATATCAAATGATAATATTATAAAAAGATTAAAATATGTAGTAAAAGAAAGCAATATAGAGATTACAGATAGTGCTTTAAAGTTAATTGCAATACTTTCAGAAGGCGCAATGAGGGATGCTCTTAGCATATTAGAAAGATGTTTGCAAGATGGAAATACAAATATAGATGAAGATAGAATAAAAGATTTAGTAGGTATTCCAAAACTTACATATATAAATGCAATAGTAAAAGCCTTTATTGAATATAATGTAGAAGATGCAATTAAAGCAGTTGATAGAGTATTAAATGAAGGTAAAGACCTAAATAATTTATTATGGGAAATAATAAAATACGTAAAAGATATTTTGGTATACAAAGTAACAGGAAAACTTGAAATATATAATGAAAAGGAATTAGCAGATATTAAAATGCTTGCTGATGAAATTTCAAAAGAAAGATTATTATATATAATTACAGATCTTTCTAAATTAGAAAATGATATGAAATGGTCTACACAGAAAAGCATACTTTTCCAGGTAGAAATAATTAAGCTTTGTAGTGAAAATATAGTAGAAACACATGTGGAAACTGTGGATAAATCAAAAGAAAAAAGAGCAAAAACTGTGAATAATACTACAAACGCTACAGACTCTAATAAAAAAATGATAGAAAACAGTAAAACTAATCATAAAAAAGAAAACGTAAGTATGGCAAAAGCTCTATCAGGATTTAATGAAGTTGGAGGCTGGAAAGATATATTAAACGAATTAAGGTCATCAGGAAAAATTATGATGTATTCTAATTTAATAAAGGCAAAAGCAATAGAGTTAAATGATATGACTATAGGAATAAGTTTTCCAGATGGTATAACAGCATTTGGAAAAACTATATTAGAAAAGCCAGAGAATCTAAATGAACTTTCAAAGATAGTATCAATGGAATACGGAAAAGATATGAAAGTACGTATTATAGAGAATGTAGATTCACTTCCTAAAAAGGAGCAAAAAAATGAAACGTCATCAATAGAAAATATGGCAAATGACTTAGATATACCATTAAATATTATGGATTAAATTAATAGAAAAGGAGAAATGTATTATGGCAAAAAGAGGAGGATTTCCAGGAATGGGAGGATTTGGTGGAATGAACATCAATCAATTAATGAAAGAAGCTAAAAAAATGCAAACCGATATGGAAAAATCTCAAGAAGAGTTAGCTACAAAAGAATTTGAAGCAACAGCTGGCGGTGGAGCAGTTTATGTAAAAGTATCAGGAAATAAAGAAATAAAAGAAATAAAAATAAAGCAAGAAGTTGTTGATCCTGATGATGTAGAAATGTTACAAGATTTAATTTTAACATCTGTAAATGAAGCTTTAAGAAAAGTTGATAGTGAACAAGCTGCAGCACTTGGTAAATATAATATACCAGGATTAATGTAAAAAGTGAGGCAAAAATATGTCATATTATTCACCATCAATAGAAAAATTAATAGAAGCATTTGAAAAGTTACCAAGCATTGGTAACAAAACAGCTGCAAGACTTGCTTTTTATATCTTAAATGCAAGTAAAGAAGAAACAGATGAATTTATTTCAGCAATACAAAATGCAAAACAAAATTTAAAATATTGTTCTATATGTTTTAATATATCAGATACAGATCCTTGTGAAATCTGTTCTAATCCTACAAGAGATAAATCAGTAATATGTGTAGTAGAAGATGTAAAAGATGTTGTAGCAATGGAAAGAACACATGAATTTAAGGGGCTATATCATGTTTTACACGGTAGCATATCGCCTATGAATGGAGTTGGTCCTGATGATATAAAAATAAAAGAATTATTATCAAGACTTATGGGAGGAGAAGTTAAAGAAGTAATTTTAGCTACTAACCCTAGGGTAGAAGGAGAAGCTACGGCTATGTATATTTCAAAACTAATAAAACCTCTTGGAATAAAAGTAACTAGGATAGCACATGGAGTTCCTGTTGGAGGAGATTTAGAATATACAGATGAAGTAACATTATCTAAAGCTTTAGAAGGAAGAAGAGAATTATAAAATAAAAAAATAAATCATATTATAAAAATATAATATGATTTATTTTTTTAGTTAAATTAATTTCATTATATCTGTGCAAATATCTTCAGTAGCATGTTTTTTGGCTAATTTTTTAGCATTATCCTTCATTTCTTCCAATTTATTTGGGTATTTAAATAATTCATGAATAACTTTATTAGGATTTTCGTCGTTTTTTAGCCACACAGCAACATTATGGCTTTCAAGAAAGTTAGCATTCTCTTCTTCTTGTCCTGGTATTGGATTTATAATTAATATTGGAAGGCCAGAGGCTAAGCTTTCACTTGTTGTAAGTCCACCCGGCTTAGTAACTACTAGGCTTGAGATACTCATAAGTTCTGGAACTTGATTTGTATATTCTAGAATTCTTACTCTATCATTTACATCTAATTTATCCACTAATTCATGAAAACTAGTATTCATTTTTTTATTTTTGCCCGAAATAGCTATAATCTGATATGAAGATAAATTGTTGATAATTGATTCTAAGACTTCCAAAGTTCTATCTTTACCAAGTCCAAATTCGCCACCACCAAAGAATAGTACAACAGGTTTTGTTTTATCTAAGTTGAATTCATTATATATTTTATCCTTATCAAAGTGTTCAAAAAATCTTTCTGATAAAGGAATACCAGTAACATGTACTTTTTGAGGTGCTACACCATATTCAATTATTTGTTCTTTCATTTTATCATTTGATACAAAGAATGCATCTGTATACTCATGTCCAATAAGCCATTGTTCATGAGGAGCAAAATCAGTTAAAACGGTTACAAGTTTACAAAATATTTTTTGTTTTCTTCGTAAGTAACTTACCATTTGGCTACTAAAAGGATGAGTAGATACAATTAAATCAGGATTTTTTTCCTTAATTAAATTTTTTAATTTAATCGCCATCATTTTATTTGTTCTTGAACTTACATGTCCCAAGATTCCTTTTTGCGAATTAGAATAAACTTTTCCCCATAAATTAGGAGCTTTTTTTGCCATTTCTTTATATGCGCCAGTAGTTACTTTATTTAATACTTTATTTATATATTCAATACAATCTATTATTTCTGTTTCAACTTCGTAATTATCATCTAAATATTTTTTAATTGATTTTGCAGCTGAATAATGACCACCGCCATATGCTGCATATAATATTAAAACCTTTTTCATAAATTCCCCTCATATTATTTTGTTATTTTTTAGTAAATCAAGGTCATTTTACCACAAAAAACATTAAAAGTCTAAAATATTAAGAATATTTTAACAAATATTATACAAAATATATAAAAATAGAAAAAATGGAAAGGATGAAGTTTGTGGAAAAGATAAAGTCAAAGCTAATAGATTGGAAAAATAGATTAAAAGATAGACATATGCTTAGTATAATAGTAGTACTTTTTTCAATAATTGTAATTCTTGGAATTTATATTTATAAAAAGCAAGTAGAATACAGACAATTATCAGAAAACTCATATAATATGGCATTTTATGAATTAGTTGACTATGTACAAAATGTAGAAGTTTATCTAGCAAAAGCTTTAATTTCTAGTTCACCAGAAAGTGGAGCAACTAGTTTATCTAATGTATGGAGAGAAGCAAATATGGCATTAACATCATTGAGCCAGCTTCCTATAAATAGTTATGAGCTGGAAAACACATCTAAGTTTTTAAATCAGGTTAGTGATTATAGTTATTCGTTATACACAAAGAATTTAAAAGAGGAAGAATTAACAGAAGATGATATGAACAATATTAAGAACCTTCATCAATATAGCGTCGAATTAGAAAATATTTTAAATCAATTATCAGCAGACCTTAATAATGGAAGAATTAGTTTTGGAGAGCTAGAAGAAAAGGGAAATAGTATATTTGCAAAAGAAGTAAGTAATATATCAAAAGATAGTTTTAGCAACTTAGAGCAAACATTTCATGAATATTCTGGTTTAATATATGATGGAGCTTTTTCTGAACATATTACAACAAAAGAAAAAGTAGGACTAACAGGAGATAATATAGATGAAAATGCAGCGAAAAATAAAGCTATTGAATTTATAGGAAAATACAATATAAAAGAAATAAATTCATATGGAAAAAGCGAAGGAGATATAAACGTTTACAATTTTGGTGTAGTATATAATGATGATTCAGAATGTAGTATATCTATATCGGAAAAAGGTGGACATATAGTATATATGGATAAAAATAGAGAAGTTCTATCAGAGGTGATATCAGAAGAAGAAGCGGATACAAAGGCAAAAGAATATTTGAAAACAAAAGGTTTTGATAATATGGAAGAAACTTATTATTTAAAAGAAAGTGGCATTGTTACAATAAATTATGCATATGCTCAAGATAATGTTTTAATGTATCCTGATTTAATTAAAGTAAAAGTAGCATTAGACAATGGTGAAATTTTAGGAATAGAAACTACAGGATATTTAAATTCTCATAGAGAAAGAACTATTGAAGAACCAAAAATAACAATAGAAGAGGCAAAAGAAAGTTTAAATAAGGACTTAAATATAGAAAGTGAGAGATTAGTTATTATCCCAACTGAATGGCAAACTGAAATAGAGTGTTGGGAATTCGAAGGCAATGTTGAGGGATTGGATTTTATAGTGTATGTAAATTGCCAAACAGGTAAAGAAGAAGATGTATTAATTATAAATAATACACCAAATGGAATATTAACTCATTAGATGCTATTGTGCCATTGGGGACAGAACCTTTTGGCACATTAATTTTTTTCTTGTAAAATACGAAAAGTTAGCATATAATACTAACTGAAAAATATAATATTAACTAATATATATTAAAAATAAATAATACTTTCAGGAGGAAATATGAAAGAAATTTATGTAAAAGATGTATTAAGAATTTGTAAAGGAGAAATTTTAATAGGGAATGAAAACGAAGTTTTAGAAGATTTTTCAAAAGATACTAGGGAAGTAAAAGACGGAGATATTTACGTAGGAATAAAAGGTGAAAATCATGATGGAAATTTACTATACAAAGATGCTCTAAAGAATGGTGCGAAGGTTTGCATATTACAAAAAGAAAGTGTTAGTAACAAATTAGATATGAATAAACTAAGGGAAAATTACCCGGATAGAACTATTGTATTAGTAGATAATACAGTAAAGGCATTGCAAGAATTAGCGGCATATAAAAGAAGTCTATACGATATACCGGTTATAGGAGTAACAGGTAGTGTTGGAAAAACTAGTACAAAAGATATAATTGCAAGTGTAATGAGTAAAAAATATAATGTTTTAAAAACACTTGGAAACTATAACAATCAAATAGGATTACCACTTACAATTTTAAGACTAAAAGACCATGATGCAATGGTAGTAGAAATGGGAATGAGTCAGCTTGGAGAGATTAGTAATCTTACAAGAATAGCAAAACCAACAGTTGCAGTTATAACAAATGTTGGAACAGCTCATATAGGTATACTAGGATCAAGGGAGAATATATTAAAAGCAAAATTAGAAATATTAGAGGGATTAAAAGAAAATGGAACATTAGTTATTAATAATGATAATGATATGTTACATAATTGGAAAGAAAATAATAAAAGTGATAAATATAAAGTAATAACATTTGGACTAGAAAACGAAAGTAATGTTATGGCAAGAGATGTTGAAACATCAGAAAATGGAAGTACATATAAAATAGATATAAATAATAAAACATATAATGTTAATGTATCAGTTGGTGGTACTCATTTTGTATTAAATAGTTTATGTGCTATAGCAATTGGAAATTTATTTAATATTAAAATGGAAGATATTTTAGAAGGAATTGCAAATTTTGAGCTTACAAAAAGAAGAATGGAAATAGAAAAAAATAAAATAGGTGCAACCATTATAAATGATTGCTATAATGCAAATTATGATTCTATGAAAGCTGCCTTAGAGTATTTGGGCAAAATAAATGCAAATAAAAAAATTGCAGTATTAGGGGATATGCTTGAATTAGGAGAATTTTCAAGAATGCTTCATGAAAAAGTTGGAGAAGAAGTTGCCAAAAATAAAATTGATATATTATTAACAGTAGGAGATATGTCAAAATATATTGTTAAAAAAGCAAAAGAACAGGGAATGACTGAAGATAAAATCTATAATTGTAAAAACAACCAAGAGGCTATAGATTTATTAAATAATACAATAGAAAAAGGAGATGCAATACTTTTAAAAGCATCAAATGGAATGAACTTTCAAGAGATTTTTGAGAAAATTCGTTAAGAAATGCGTAATGTTAATTGAAAGGAATGATAAAAATGGAAAAAGTGAAATTAGGTGTGATATTTGGAGGAATGTCTACAGAGCATGATGTATCTATTACTTCAGGAACATCTGTAATTAAAAACTTAGACAAAAATAAATATGAAATATATCCTGTATATATAGATAAAAAAGGGAATTGGTTTGTGTATACAAAAAAGATAGAAGATATAGATGTAATAGAAGTAGGAGAAGAAATAAAAGAAATAACAAAAATAGTTAATCCAATTGAATATTTACAAGAATGTGATGTAATATTTCCTGTTTTGCATGGCCTATATGGAGAAGATGGAACTATTCAAGGAATGCTTGAGTTAATTAATAAACCATATGTTGGATGTAGAGTGCTTTCATCAAGTGTATGTATGGATAAAGTATATTCAAAATTCATATTTGAAAATGCTAATATTGAACAGGCAGATTATATTTATATAAGAAAATATGGTGAAAAATACATATATGTAGATAATGAATTTAATGAAAAAATAGTTGATTTAAATGAAATTTCAGATATAGTAGAAGAAAAATTGGGATATCCAGTATTTGTTAAACCTTCGAACTCTGGTTCATCAATTGGAATAAATAAAGCAGTAAACAAAAAAGAATTAAGTGAATACATAGAATTTGCAGCAAAATTTGATAAGAAAATACTTATAGAAGAAGCAATAGATGGTAGAGAAGTAGAATGTGCCGTATTAGGTAATGAAGATGTTATGGCATCTGGAATTGGTGAAATATTATCAGCAGAAGATTTTTATACATTTGATGCAAAATATAAAAATAGTGCATCCAGAACAGTAATACCTGCAGATGTTCCAAAAGATATAGTTGAAAAGATACGTAAAACAGCAATAAAAGCATTTAAAGCAATAGATGGAAAAGGTTTATCTAGAGTGGATTTCTTTATTGAAAATAAAACAAATAGAATTTTGTTAATTGAAGTAAACACAATGCCAGGATTTACTCAAATAAGCATGTATCCAAAATTATGGGAACAAGAAGGAGTTAAATATAGCGAGTTATTAGATAAACTAATTAATTTAGCATTAGAAGATAAATAAAAAAGAAGAATAAAGAGGAAACAAAATGGGAGAAATTTTTAATGATACTAATACAAACAAATTATTAAAACAAATAGATGAAGATTTAAAAAAAGAACTTTCAGAAAAAAGATATAAGCATTCTATAGGAGTTATGAATAAGGCAGAAGAAATAGCAAAAATATATGACGCAGATGTTAATAAAGCAAAACTTATAGGATTAGCACATGATATAGGAAAAGAACTTCCTAAAGAGGAAAAATTAAAATACTCAATAGAAAACAACCTAGGGGTAGATGAAATAGAGAAAATTAATATTGGATTATTGCATGGAAAAATAGGTGCTGACATTTGTAAAAAGAGATATGGCTTTACACAAGATATGCAAAATGCAATAATATATCATACTGTTGGTAATAAAGATATGGATCTTTTGGCTAAAATCCTTTTTGTGTCAGACAAAATAGAAGAAAATAGAAGCTATAAAAACGAAGAAAAACAAGTCAAGCTAGAAGAAGCAAGAAGAATATCAAAAGAAAACATTGATAAAGCAGTATTGTTTTTGATTGACATGTCATTAGAGTACACTTTAAAAAAGAACGAGCTAATTCACCCAGATAGCATATTTACAAGGAACAAAATTATCATAAATTTACAATAAAATTCGTGTTTAGTATTTATTTATTTTGTAAAATATGGTATAATTATGATGCTTTTAGGGGGAGGAAGGCTTATGATATTTAAAGATTACTATAAAATATTAGGCCTAGAAGACAATAAAGTAACTCCAGAGGAGATAAAAACAGCTTATAGAGAGCAGGCCAAGAAATATCACCCTGACATCAATTCAGGAAACAATTTTTCTGAAGAAAGATTTAAAGATATAAATGAAGCCTATAAAGTATTATCAACACCTTCATCAAAAAGAAAATATGATAGAATGTGGAATTCAAATGTTGGTAGAAAAAGGAAGTTCGAAGAAAGTAAAAGAGAAGAAGGCTCGATATTTAGTAACTTTTTTAATATGTTTTTCGGAGAAAAACTTGATAGTGAAAAGAAGATTTCAAAGAAAAAAGAAGCAAAACTACCTAGAAAAGGTGAAAATATCGAGACAGAAATAGATGTATCTATTGAAGAAGCTTTCTATGGGTTAGATAAAAAGCTTTCTTTAAGGATGCAAAATGGCAAAATGAAAACATTTACAATAAAAATACCAGCAGGAATAAGAAATAATGAAAAGATAAGATTAATAGGACAAGGTAAAAAGGGTGAAAACGGAGGAAAAAATGGAGATTTATTAATAAAAATAAATATCGTAGATAGCAAGAAATTCTCATTAAAGGGAATTGACCTATACACAGATTTATATATAACACCATGGGAAGCGGTGCTTGGTACAAAGGTTTCTGTAGATACTATAGGGGAAACTATATATTTACATATTCCACAAGGAGTTGAAAGTGGAGAAAAAGTAAAAATACCAGGAAAAGGATATAAAGATGGTAAAGGTGGAAGAGGAGAATTAATAGCAGACGTTAAAATAATGATACCAAAGAAACCAACTAAAGAGGAAATTGGAATTTTTAAGAAATTAGACAAAGTATCTAAGTTTAATCCAAGAGTGAATGTAGAATAAAAATATGTAACAGTAGTTGATAGCTTATACTACAAAGGTTGACATAAAAATGAAAAAATGTTGACTTATGCCATTTAATACTATATAATTTATATATAGTGATTTAAACGAAAGATAAGCTATGGCAACGAAGATTCATAGAAAGAGGGTAAATGTGTATGGAGATTGTACAAGGTAAACACTTTAGTATAACTGATCCACATGGAGTAAACACAGTAATATATAAAATAAACGAAACAGAAAAAGAATATTTAAAAGAATCACCTAAATATACAATAGAGAGATTAGACTTTACAGAAGAATTAAGAGGAGATATTAAAAAAAAGACTTTTTTTGTTGACGAACCAAAAGATGAGCAAGATTTAGTTATATTATCTTTTGGAAAAGATAGAGTAGTTGTAAACATGGGAGTATTGGAAGACAACAAGGTTACTATATCTAAAAAGCCAACTTTAATAAAATTTGATACTTTATATTCAGAAGAAGAAACAGAATATAAAGAATTTAAATATACACCAAATTTAAAAAGACCAATAACAATAATAGACCCAGAAACAACAGAAGAAGTGAAACCAGTATTATATTTTGATAAAGAAACAAATGATGTTAGAGGAAAATGCAAGTTAAAACCATATAAGTCATACTTTACATTCGAAATAAGAGATGAAAAGAAAGACTAGAGAAAGGGGAAATATGATGAGTAGTACGAATGTACATTCAAGTGAAAATAAACATGTATGTGGAGGTCAAGTAATACCTAAAGAAGATAAGACATTAGAAATGCCACCACAATCAGCAAAAAGAGGACCATCTAAGCTAGAAGTTGTTGAGGGACCAAATACTACACTAACTGCTGTAGATAATATTGTTGTAAAAGATGGAAAAAAAGTAATCGGTAGAGCTACTAAAGATGGACAGGTTCTATCAGGTGACTCTGCTAAAGTTAAAAAAGCTTTAGAAGGAAAAAGAAGTAGTGATAGAGGAAGATAGTAATATAACAAAAGCGAAGGTGAAAATTATATGAACTATAAAATTAGTAAGACATTAAAAGATAATAAAAAAAGTATAATTATAATAGCTGTACTATGGATATTTTTTGCCATAGTACTTGTTGCGCCTATAGGAGTTTCTGTTGGAAAGGCCTGTGCAAGTGGTAGTTTCGATTTTAATGTATTCTTAGAAAACTTATTTCCAGAGTTTTTAAGTTTTACATCAATAGGAGAAGCATTATCTGCAGCATACATAGGATATTATTTTAAAGCAATATTATATTATACAATTATATATCTAATATTTACATTTATAGGGCTATTTAGATCAAAACCTAAAAACGAATATACAGACATTGAACATGGTTCAAGTGACTGGAGTGAAGGTGGAGAACAATATAGCATATTAAGCAAAAATAAAGGTATAATACTCTCTAAGCACAACTTTTTACCAGTTAATAAAAGAGGAAATGTAAATGTATTGGTGGTTGGACGGATCTGGATCTGGTAAATCAGCATCATACTCAATTCCAAATGCTTACCAGATGCTTGGATCATATGTGTTTACAGATCCTAAAGGAGAACTTTATGATAGAACAGCAGGATATTTAAGAAAAAATGGATATGATATAAAAGTATTAAACCTAGTAAATCCAGCAAATAGTGACGGATATAACCCATTATTACATATAAGAAGTGAAATAGATGTTGATGTTATAGCAAATACCATAGTAAAAGGCCAAAAATCAGAAGCATCTGGAAGTGACCCATACTGGGATGATATGGCAGAAATGTTATTGAAAGCACTTATATATTACTTAATGGCTACAAGACCAGAGGAAGAACAAAACTTAGCAAGTTGTTCAGAATTAGTTAGAGCAGCAAATACTAATGGAGGAAGTAACTTATTAACGGATTTAATGAATCAGCTTCCATATGACCATCCTGCAAGAATGAACTATAAATCTATTGAAATTGCACCAGAAAAGACATATGGATCTATACTAAGTTCATTACAATCAAAACTTGGTAAATTTGATTCAAAAGAAATAGCAGAAGTTACATCAACAGATACAATAGATTTTGATGAGATAGGAACAAGAAAGACAGCAGTTTATGTTATATCATCAGATACACATAAAGCTTATGATTTCTTACTTACAATATTTTTCTCACAAATGATACAACAATTATATGACTTTGCAGATAAAAATGGTGGAAGATTACAAATGCCAACATTTTTCATACTAGATGAGTTTGCAAATATAGGACAAATACCAGATTTCGATAAAAAGATTTCTACATCAAGAAGTAGAGGAATATCATTTAGCGTTATTCTTCAAAACTTAGACCAATTAGAGGCTGTGTATGAAAAATCATATGAAACTATCATGGGTAACTGTGATACTCACGTATTCCTAGGAAGTAACTCATTTAAAACAGTTGAGTATTTCTCTAAAGCTCTAGGGGAAAAGACAATATCAAGAGATAGTAGATCTATAAACAGAGATAAACAATTCCATAGACAAGGATATAGTGATTCGGATCAAGTAATGGCAAGACCATTAATGACTCCTGATGAATTAAGAAGAATGGATAATGATTTATGTATCATATATGAAAAAGGTTTAAAACCTATAAAAGATGAAAAATATTATTATTTTGAAACACCTATGGCTAAAAAGCTAGGTGAATATACATTAAATCACTTAGAGTTCGATGTGGGTAGTAGAGGAAAATGGAGAAAATTCAATCCATATAACCCATATGTAGAAGGCGAAGAGAATAAGCCAGAAGATTTAAAAGTAGATTCTATAGATGACTTATTTGAAGAAGATGATAAAAAAGAAGATAAAAAAGAAAAAAGCAATGAAACACAACCAAATAGTAATGTAGAATCAAACAATATAGAAGCTCCAATATTACCACAGAATGAAGAGACAGAAGAAGAAACCAGAGAAGAAGATGATATAATGTCTGTGGATGTACAAAAAGAGTTAGAAGCTAAATTTGATGAGTTATTTGGTGCTTTTGATGAAGAAGACGAAAAATAGAAAACGTTTTAAAATCAAAATTATAAAAAAATGCATATATTAAACAATATATGCATTTTTTTATGCGCAAAAATTTATATCAATTTCAAAAAAAGTAAGATACAAAATCTTTGAGTTACATAGTTGCGTAATGTTTTAAAGCTTCGAAAATAATTAAAATTAAAACAAACGTTCTTTAAAAGTATTGACTATTTGATATTACTAATATAAAATATTTAAAGATTATTTTGATTAGAGCAAATTAGCTCGAATGGAGGTTAATATGAAATTTGTACATATGGCAGATATGCATTTTGATATACCTTTTACAGTATTAAATAATAGAAATAAATTAGGGGAAAAAAGAAGATTAGAACAAAGAGAAGCTTTCAAAAAAATAATTGAATATATAAAAGAAAATAATATAGATTATTTATTTATAGCAGGAGATTTATATGAAAATGAATATATAAGAAAAAGTACAATAGATTATATAAACAATCTATTTAGTGAAATACCAAACACCAAAGTATATATTACACCAGGAAATCATGATCCATATATAAATGGTTCTATGTATAAAACAGTAAAATGGAGTGATAATGTAAAAATATTCACCAACAAAGTGGAAATGATAGAAAATGAAGACTGTAATATATATGGATTCGGGTTTAATGATTTTTATTGTGGAGTTTCTGAAGTCCAAGACATTGTTTTAGAAAATAAAGATAAAATAAATATACTAATAACTCACGGAACATTAAATGGTGGAACTATTGAAGATATGCAGTATAACCCACTAAATAAAACAAAATTGAAGCAAATAGGATTTGATTATGTGGCATTAGGACATATACATAAACCAGATTATAATAATGAAGAAAGTCAAAGAATAATATATCCTGGATCGCCAATATCAATGGGATTTGATGAGTTAGGAAAACATGGAGTAATAGTAGGAGAATTAACTAAGGAAGAAATAAAATTAGAGTTTCATCCAATTGACAAAAAAGAATTCAAAGAAAAAGAAATAGATATTAGTAATATAAATAGTATAGAAGAATTAATAGAAAAGATAAATGAACTTAGATTAGAAGAAAATGTATTTTATAAATTAATTTTAGCAGGAGATAAAAACTTTGAAATAAACATAAATAATTTATTAAAGTATATAAATAATGAAAATATTATAAAAATAAAAAATAATACAAAGCTAAAAATAAATTTAGAAGAATTAGCTAAAGAAAAAAGTTTAAAAGGATTATTCGTAAAAGAAATATTAGAAGAATTAAACAAAGAAAATTATGATAAAGAAACTTTGGATAATGTTTTAGAAATTGGATTAGAAATATTAAATAATAATAAATAAAAAATAATAATAAAATAAATAAATAATTATTATTTAATTAAAATAAAATAAAAAAATTAAATAAAAAATAAATAAAATAAATTAAATCAAATAAAATTAAAAATAAATAATTTAATTTATAAAAGAAATAAAAAAACTAATTAAAACTAATTAAATAATATAATAAAAATTAAAATAATTTAAAATTATAATTTAATATAAAAAAGAAAATATAAAGATGTGGAATATTGTCAAAAAAACAACAACTAAAAGCAAATGGAAAATGAATATACAAGTAAAAGAGTGCAAAATAATAAAAAAATAATCAAACGTAAACTTACATAGATAAAATAAAAGCTGAATTGAAGAATAAGAAAATCTGAATGAAAACTAACGGATTAGAATAGATTAGCTAATATAGCAAAGCGATAAAACAATCACAAAGAAGTATACATAAAGAGATGGACAGAAATTGTAAACTTTTATTATAATATGATATTAATAATAGAAAAAACAGGAATACCAAAAAAAGGAAATCGAAAAATACAAAAAGACAAGCAAAACAACAAAATAAATTTTAATACTTTGCTTTAAAAATTAGATAATTAAAAATATTTAATTAATTTTTTTGAACAATAAATTTTATTTTTTTAAAAATAAAACGAAAAATAATTTAATTAAATAAATAAAAAAATAAAATAATAAAAAAACAAATTAAAAAAATAATAAAAATAAAATAATAAAAAATAATTAATAAAAAATAATTAATAAAAAATATTTTTATTTTTTTATTTTTAAATATTGTATGAAGGAGAAATTATTTTGAAAATAAAAAATATTAAAATTAATAATTATGGTAATTTAGAAAATAAAGAAATAAATTTAAAAAATAATATAAATATTATTTATGGACAAAATGAAAGCGGAAAATCAACCTTATTAAGCTATATAAAAAACAGTTTATATGGAATTTCCAAAAATAAAAATGGTAGAGATATTTCTGATTATGAAAAATATAAGCCATGGGGTAAAACAGATTATTCTGGCAAATTAAAATATGAATTAGATAATGGACAAGAATATGAAATTGTTAGAGACTTTAATAAGAAAAAACCAAAGATATATAATGAGAATATGGAAGAAGTGTCTGATCAGTTTAATATTGTCAAAAAGGATGGAACTCAGTTTTTTTATGACCAAACTAATGTAGATGAAACTATGTTTACTTCAACAGTAGTTTCTATGCAAGCAGAGGTAAAACTTAATAAGCAGGAACAAAGTGCGTTAGTACAAAAGCTTGCAAACCTTGCGGGAACTGGTGATGATAACTTATCATATAAGAAAGTTATAGATAAGCTTAATAAGATGCAAATAGAAAAAATCGGAAGTGAGAGATCACAAAATAGACCTATTAATATTATAGATGATAGAATAAAAAATATAGAGCTTGTCATAAAGGAGCTAACGACATATCAAAAAGACAAAGAACTTACTGATGCAAAAAAGGATATTTATGCAAACCAAATAGCTAATTTAGAGAATGAGGTAGAAGCATTAAAAGAGTTAAAAATAATGTTATTACGCAAACAAAACAACGAAGAAAAAATAAATATAAAAAATAACTTAAAAAAAGAAAAAAATAATAAAATAAATAAATTAAATTTAGAAAAAAATGATATAGTTGAAACTTACAAAATAAAAAAAGATGAAAATAATAAAAAAATAAATTTTAAAAAATATATTTTTATTTTATTGTTTATTTTTATAATAAATATTTTAATTTATTTTCTAAATAAAAATATTTATAAAAATAATATAATAAATATTTTAAATTATTTATTAATTCCTATTTATTTAATTATTATTTTATTTATTGAATTATTAAATAATAAAAAATTAAAAAGTAAAATAAAAAATGAAGAAGAAGAATTCAATAATGAAATTAATTTAATTAATAAGCAAATAGAAATTATAGACGAAGAAATAAAATCTCAAGATAAAGAAATACAAAAAGAACAACTTGATTCTGATAGTGAAGTAGAACAAGAAATTGAAAAAATAAAACTAAAATATAGAGGAAAATTAAATATTATAGATTTATTAGATAAAGTAAATGAAAAAAATATAGATAATATTACATATGAAACTCAAGATAAGTTAAATAAAAACAAAGTGGAATTACAAACAATAAAATATGAAGAAAATAATATTGCAGAAAAACTAGAGAACCTATCAAGCTTAAAAGAAGAATATGATAAACTAATAGAAGATAGAGAAGAATTAATAAAACGAAATGAAGAAATTAATTTAACTAAGGAATTTATGAATAATGCATATATAAACATGAAAAATAGTATAACACCAAGATTTACAGAAAATATGTCTAAAAACATAGCTAAAATATCTAATAATAAATATACAAAAGTAGGAATTAATGATGAAAAAGGGTTAATAATAGAAAATGAATATGGTGAATATATACCTGCGGAAAGATTAAGTACAGGTACAATAGACCAGTTGTACTTATCATTAAGACTATCTATGATAGACGACTTATCAACTGAAAAAATGCCAATTATATTAGATGAGGCCTTTGCATATTATGATGATGAAAGAATGGAAAACATATTGAAATTCTTAAATGAAAATATGAATAATCATCAAGTTATTATATTTACATGTACAAAAAGAGAACAAGAAATATTGGATAGACTACATATAAATTATAATTTAGTTCAAATTTAATATTACAGTTACACCTTGAATTGTACTAAGAAATGATGTATAATATTAATGTTAAATTGAAAAGTGAGGAGAATTTATATGTTTCAAAAATTAGATACAGTAGAAAAGAGATTTGAAGAATTAACACAAAAAATTAGTGATCCAGATGTTATAGCGAACCAAAACGAGTGGAGAGACTTAATGAAAGAACATGCCGAATTAGAACCAATTGTTGAAAAATATAAAGAATATAAAAAAGTACAAAAACAATATGATGAAGCTAAAGAAATTGTAGATGATCCTACTATGGACAAAGAATTAAAAGACTTAGCAGAAGTTGAAATGGTAGAGGCTAAAGAAAAACTACCTCAAATAGAAGAAGAAATAAAAGTACTTTTAATTCCTAAAGATAAAGATGATGATAAAAACGTTATATGCGAAATAAGAGCTGGAGCAGGAGGAGAAGAAGCAGCTTTATTTGCTGGTACACTATTTAGAATGTATTCTATGTATGCAGAAAGAAAACATTGGAAATTAGAAGTATTAAACGAAAATGAAACAGGACTTGGAGGATATAAAGAAATATCATTCATGATTACTGGAAAGGGAGTATATAGTAGATTAAAATTTGAAAGTGGTGTTCATAGAGTTCAAAGGGTTCCTGACACAGAAGCAAGTGGAAGAATTCATACTTCTACAGCAACTGTAGCAGTTCTACCAGTAGTAGAAGATGTTGAAATTGATATAAATCCAGCAGACATAAAAATGGAAGTGTATAGAGCATCTGGAGCAGGAGGACAACATGTTAATAAAACATCATCAGCCGTAAGATTAATTCACGAACCTACAGGAATAGTTGTAGAATGTCAAACTGAAAGATCACAATTTCAAAACAGAGAAAATGCAATGAAAATGCTTAGAACAAAACTATATGATATGGAAAAACAAAAACAAGATGAGGAAGTTGCTAGTGCGAGAAAATTACAAGTTGGTAGCGGAGAAAGAAGCGAAAAGATAAGAACATATAATTACCCACAAGGACGTATAACTGACCATAGAATAGGTTTATCAATATATAAAATGGAAGATTTTTTAAATGGGGATTTAGATGAAATGATAGATAATTTAATTGCAGCGGATAGAGCAGAAAAATTACAAGGTGATGAAGAAGAATAAAAAATGAAAGGATTTTATAGTTTTTACTTATAAAATCCTTTTTATATAGTATTTACGTTAGGAGTGGTTTATAATATGGTTTTATCACTACTTTATTTTATTACTCCTTATATATTTTTTGTAACAAAGCTTCTTCTAATGTTTTAGAAAAATTTATTTTTAAACTTTCTGCTTTTGCATTTATCCATTTAGGGATATTTACAGTCTTTTTTATTAATTCTTTTCCCCATTTTTCAGCAAAAGAACTTATATCTACTGCTATATACGTTTTGAATTTAGAAACATAATCCCAATCATCTATATCTAAATATCTTTCTAGTTCTTCAAAAGATACATCCTCAATTTTACTTGATTTTGGTATTTTGTTCCCTTGCTCCATTTCATCTAATACTAATCCAGCAATTAAGTCCTCCGCCATAGACATAGCTTCCTCTAGTGTGCTACCACAAGTAGAGGCACTTGTATTTAACGCTTTTTGTAAATCTGGAACAAAAACAGAATATCCACCTTCTTTTTCTTCATAAAATAATACTGGATAAATAACTTTCATTGTTATACCTCCTAATTATTTACAAGAAGGTTTTATTTCAACCCCGCTTGTTTTAAGATATTGTTAAGAGTTCCTTTCGGGATATCTCCTTTATGGTTTGGCACCGGTATACTTCCGCTTTTTCTCATTGTGTTTATATATGTAATGTGAACCATTTGTGCGATAATGGTACCAACCGTTGGAGATTAACAATTTTTCTAGCTCTCGAAATGTCATGCGCGCTCCTCCTAACAAATATATTATACTACGTACGATACGTATTTGTCAATAAATGTTATAAATATTTTATTCAAAAAGGGTGATATTATTCTTCACGTTTTAATGTTTTTAGTAGCTAAAAAAGAATTCAAAAAATTAATATATATATATTTACTACAGATAATATAAAAAATAATAAAAAAGTCATACAAAACATTGAAAATTCAATATTTGTATGACTTATATTTGGTGAGCCAGGAGGGATTCGAACCCCCGACACCGGGCTTAGAAGGCCCGTGCTCTATCCACCTGAGCTACTGACCCATTTGCAAATGCAATAAATATAATAACACCATTTTTATAAAAAGTCAATAAAAAAGATGGAAAAAATCAAAAAAATAGTGTATAATTCCTAATATAATTTTAAATGATGAATAAAAATATATTTAATTAGTTAAGAATAGTAATATATATAGTATTGAAGGGGAAAATAAATGGAAAAAGAAAATAATAAAATAACTATTCATCATCTGTTTTGGTACTTTCTAATATTTAGTATTGTAGGTCTTTTGTTAGAAACCTTATATTGCTATATCTCCGTAGGAGTTTTAGAAAGCAGGAAAGGATTTATCTGGGGACCACTTTGCCCAGTATATGGTGTGTGTGGAACTGCTCTTATATGGATGTTAGAGAAATTAAAATATAAAAAATCTTGGCAGTTATTTGTAGCTGGTTTTATATTGGGCTCAGTAACTGAATATATACTAAGTTATATATTAGAAGCAATATATGGAGTTAGATTTTGGAATTATGAGTATTTAAGATTTAACTTAAATGGAAGAATTAGTTTGATTTTTTCAATTTATTGGGGAGCTTTGTCTGTAATATTGATGAGAATAGCAAAGACATTAATTGATAAGTTTGTAAATAAGATAAAGCCTAATAACAAGATTGTTATAGAAACAGCAATATTTATTTTCCTAGTAATTGATTGTTTGGTAACTGTATGGGGAATTCAAACATATCAAAATAGATTATTGTATAATATAGTATATAAAACAGAATCAGATCATCTATTACCTAGATTGAGAGAGATAATAGAAAATAATTATTTTACAAATGAAAAAATGTCTACCATATTTCCAAATTTAAGAGTAAGAACTGAAAATGGAGATGAAATATGGATAAAGACATTGATAGATGATTCAGATGATTAAAATGATAAAATAAACCCAAGTATACCAAATATTAAAAACAAAATACCAGAGATTTTTTTCATTTTATCTTCTGAAATGTAATTACTTAAAAATTTTCCAAAAATAATTGCTATTGAGTCACTTACTACCATTCCTAAAATAGCTCCTAAAATAAGCATAAGTTTATGGTTAGGATATTCTATTCCAAACCCAATAGAAGATAAAAAGGTTTTGTCGCCAAATTCACCGATAAATATAGATAATGCAATAATTAAAGTATAACTAATATTTAAATTTAAAATTTTGTTTAGTAGAGAGTGTTTTTGATTTTCAGAAACACTTTCCTTTTTTGGTATAAGTGAAAGTAATCCTATTAAAATAAATGATAAATATGTAATGATTTTCAATATTTCTTGAAAGTATAGATTGTTTAATGACATAAGACTGCTTCCAAATATGATTGCTAGACCATGACTAAAAAACGAACCTAAAGCAATTCCTAATAAAATTTTCTTAGTTTTAACACTTCCTGCAAATGAAAGTATTAATAACTGGGTTTTATCGCCAAGTTCAGCTATAAATACCATAATAAAAGAAATTATAAAAGGGTAAATTTCCATAAGAGCCTCCCAAAATGATATATTTAAATATATTCTTAACACATATTTTTATGAGTTCATTTTTTAAGTTAAAATAATGTGAATTTTATGTGAAATATATTGCGCATAAAAAATATTAATGATAATATATTTTCGTAAAAAACATACGGAAATAAGAGATTGGAGGAAAAAAGAGTGATAGAGGTAAAAAATGTCACAAAAAAGTTTGAATCTACTATTGCTGTCGATAATATTAGTTTCGAAGTAAAAGATGGCGAAATAGTAGGTTTATTAGGTCCTAACGGAGCCGGCAAGAGTACAACAATGAATATGATTACGGGCTTTATTGAACCAACGAGTGGTCAAATTATTGTTAATGGCAATGATATTTTAAAAAAACCAAAAAAAGTAAAAAAACAAATTGGTTATATGCCTGAAGGAGTGCCACTATACTATGAGCTAACTCCAAAAGAGTTTGTTTCATATATGGCAGAATTAAAATTAGTAAAAAGAAAAGAAAGAAAAGAAGAAGTACAAAAAGTATTAAAAGAAACAGGATTAGAAGAAGTTCAAAATAGATTAATAAGAAGCCTATCTAGAGGATATAAGCAAAGAGTAAGCTTAGCAGGTGCTTTGGTTGGTAATCCAGATGTAATCATATTAGATGAGCCAACGGTAGGTTTAGACCCAAAGCAAATAACTGAAATAAGAAGCTTAATAAAGAACTTAGGTAAAAAACATACAGTTATTTTATCATCACATATATTATCTGAAGTAAGTCAAATATGTGAAAAAGTTATTATAATAAATAAAGGAAAATTAATAGCTGTAGATACACCTGAAAATTTAGAGAAGGCTACAATGGACACAAATGGAATTTTATTAACTATTGAAGATCCGAAAAATAATATTAGAAATTTAAAAGAACAAATTAAAGAAATTAAAAGCATTAAGCTTGTTAAAGACAATAATGATGGTACAAAACAATATTTGATAATATCATCTTCAGATGTAGATTTAAGAAAGCAATTATTTGATTTACTACCAAAACAAGATATTGTTATTTTTGAATTGAAAAAATCAGAAACAACACTTGAAGATGCATTTATAAAATTAATAGATAATGTAAAGGAGGAGAAAAAATAATGTGGGCAATATATAAAAAAGAATTAAAAACATATTTTCTATCTCCTATAGGATACATTTCAATAGGGATATTTATGCTAATGTATAGTATATTCTTTTATGCTACTACAATTACTTATGGCTCTGTAGACATGGGAAATTTATATTATGCAACAGCTAGATATGGTTTATTGTTAATGGTTCCTTTGCTTACAATGAGAATATTTTCAGAAGAAAAAAGGAATGGAACAGAGCAATTATTATTAACATCACCTAAAAGTGTAACATCAATAGTTTTAGGGAAGTTCTTTGCTGCAGCTACAGTAATATTAATTACAGTAATTATATCAATAGTATATGCAATAATTGTTAGTTTTTTTGGAACAGTAAATGTTCCAACAATGTTAGTAACAATGCTTGGATTTATTTTAGTTGCAATGGCTGCTATATCAATTGGAATGCTTATATCTAGCTTAACAGAAAATCAAGTTGTTGCTGCAATAATTACAATTGCTATATTAATTGCACCTTGGTTTTTAGTTGAATTAAGTAATGTATTTTCAGCTATAGATTTAATGGATAAATTCATGAAATTTCCATATGGTCTTATATCTATATCAGATGTAATATCATTGGTATCAATAACAGTTATGTGTGTATTAATAACGATAATCTTAATAAAAAGAAGAAAGGCTGTAAAATAGAAGAGAGGTGAGATTACTTGAAAGAAAAAGAAGAAAATAAAAAGCTAGGAGCGGGGAGATGGATTAGAAAAACATCTTTAACAATTTTGTTGATATTAATTATAATAGTAGTTTGTATAGGAATAAATTTAGCTGTAGAAAATGCTAATTTTTCGGATATAGATGTTACAAAAGATAAGGTATATAGCTTATCAGAAAAATCACAAGATATTGCAAAATCTATTGATAAGGATATAACCATAATGTTAATTAATATGGATGAATCTGAAGAAGATTTTGTGAAAAAATATAGTAGTTTAAATGATAAAATAAAAATAGATGTAATAGATGATTTAGCATCAAGAACAGATTTAACAGATAAATATGGTATTACTGCTGATACACAAGCAATAATAGTGCAAAGTGGAGATAGAGAGAAAATACTTTCATCAGCAGACCTATATACAATAGATTATTCAACATATCAAACAAAAGATACTACAGAAGAATCATTAACAAATGCATTAATATCTGTAACAACAGATGAAAAACCAGTAATATACAATTTAACTGGACATAATAAATATTCTTCAGACGACATGTATTTCTTTACACAAGATCTTGAAAGTGAAGCATATGAAGTAAATGACTTGGATTTATTAACAACAGGTTCTGTTCCAGATGATTGTTCTGTATTAATGATAACAACACTTATTGAAGATATAACTCGAAAAGAAAGAAATGAAATAATAGATTATATAGATAAAGGTGGAAAAATAATATTATTCGGTGATCCGAATGCAACAGGCAAAGATATGACAAATTTTCAAGATGTTTTGGACGAATATGGGGTTAGTATATCAGAGGGAATTATGGTCGAACAAGATAGTAGTAAGATGTTATATCAAACACCTACAGCGATAATTGTAACAGTAAGTCCATACACAAGTGTAACAAATAAAACAAATATGAATATGAATGCATGTTTTATAACATCAGGTAAAATTGATATAGCTGATTCAGACGAATTAGATAAATTAGGTGTTCAAGCTGAAATATTAGCTACAACAAGTGAGAAAACATTTTATAGAACAGATTACTCTATAGATAGCGATAGTAGAACAGATTCAGATGAAGAATTAGGTAATGCTACAGTTGGAGCACTATTAAAGAAAACAGTTGATGATGATAAAACCTCGGAATTAATTGTATATTCAAATAATATATTTGTATCAAATCTAAGAGTTACTGGAAATGATGGATATTCATATGTGCTAGATTATTATAATAATGAAGATTTAGCAATGAATTCTATCGCATATTTATCAGATAGAGAAAATATGATTACTATAAGAAAAGATGTTGAAGTAACAGCATATACAGTAACTGACCAACAAAATAAAATAATATTAAGCATAATATTTGGAATACCAGTAGTAATAGTTATAGCAGGAATTATAATTTGGCAATATAGAAGAAGAAAGAGGTAATATATATAAAAACCTTCTCATAAATATTATGAGGAGGTTTTTTTGTGAAAAAAAGTTTTAAAGTTATTTTTACAATTATAGGGACAGTAATAGGTGCAGGATTTGCATCTGGACAGGAAATTTACAGCTTTTTCAATGTTTACAAAGAAAATGGATTTTTAGGAATTATTATATCATGTTTATTAACTGGATTTATTATTTATGTAATATTAACAAAAGCTAATAATTTAAGTATATCATCCTATAAACAATTGTTAGAAAATACAAAATTACCAAATAAAATAATCAACATATTTAATTTTATTGTAAACTTGTTTTTGCTTTTATCATTCTATATAATGGTTGCTGGATTTGCTACATATTTTAAACAAGAATTTGGCATACCTAAAATTGTAATGATTATACTTACCGTACTAATTTGCTATATTACTTTTATGAAAAAAATTGAAGGAATTACTAAAATAAATAATATAATAATACCTATTTTAATTTTAATCATTTGTATTTTAGGCGTAAAGGCAGATATAGTTTTAGAAATAAAACAATTTGAAATACATTTACCGCAAATAAGTAATAATTTTATGTGGATTGTAAAAAGCATCGAATATGCAAGCTATAATAGTATACTATTAATTCCAATGTTAATAAGCATAAAAAAATATGCGAAGAACAAAGAAAAAAGTATTAGTATTATTTCAGCAGTTATTTTCTTTATTTTATCATCAATAATATTCTTCATGCTATACAAATTCAACAATGCCAACAAAATAAACAATGTAGAAATGCCAATGGTATATATAGCAGGAAAGGTTGGAGAAATATATAAATATATTTATGGACTTGTAATAGTATTTTCAATATATTCAACAATGATATCTGCAGGGTATGGATTTTTAGAAAATGTAAAAAAAGAAAAATACAAATTTTTTAATAAAGCAATATGTATTTCAGCTATATTTGTAGCTAATATTAGCTTTGCAGAATTAATAAATATTGCCTATCCTGTTTTTGGAATTTTAGGTTTAGCTCAATTGATTTTTGTGCTTAAATAAAATTACATAAAAAGTATTGAAAAAAAAGACGAAAACTGGTATAAATATTACATCAAAGGAGGAATAATTTTGAAAGATATAGTGGATATAAAAAGTGGAAAAAGTAAAAATGTAAATAAGAAAAAAATGATTATAGCTATATCTATTGGAATTATTCTTTTAGCTATAGGAATTACAATGTTGGTATACTATTCAAGCAGTGATGCGAGAAACTTTTTAGACCAATATCTATTTAGAAAAAATATAACCCAAGAAAAATTAAATTCAATAGAACTAAACTATAATTCAAATGTAAATGTTTTTGCATATAACAAATATATATGTGTATTAGCAGAAAACAAATTAATAGAATATGATAGTTCCGGTAATCTAGAAAAAGAAATTGACCTTGAAATATCAGATCCTGTATACAATATTAATAATAAATATTTAGCAATAAGTGAAAGAAATGGTTCAAAAATCAACTTGATTTCGGGTTCAGAAATATTATGGTCAAAAGATGTAGATGGACAAATATCAAAAATAAAAGTAAATAATAATGGCTATGTTGCGTTAATAATAACAGGAACATCATATAAGTCTGTTATAGCTTTATATGATAATAATGGAAATGAATTATTTAAAACATATTTATCAACATCAACAGCAATAGATGTGGATATTACAGAAAATAATCAATATATGGCTTTTGCAGAAGTTAATACAACAGGAACAACAATTCAATCTAATGTTAAGATTGTATCTATAGAGAAGGCAAAAGAAACACCTACTGATTCAATTATATATACAAATGAAGCAGAAACTAATAAACTAATTTTAGGAATAAAATATCAAGGAAATGATAAATTAGTATGTATGTTTGATGAAGAAATAACAGTATTACAAAATGAAAACAGCACTTACGTAATGAATCTTAACGAAGAAGGAAAAAATATAAACTTTGCAAATGTTAATTTGGATAAAAATATTTATAGAACAGTTGAGGAAACAGAAGGCTTATTCAACACTAATACAGTACTAGAAATTAAAAATATAGATAATGATAAAATGGTTGTATATACAGTAGAAGGAGCCGTAAAATATGTATACAGTTACGATAATGTAATAGCAGTAAATTTAGGACAAGAGATTGAATTTATTAATACAAGTGGATGGCTTTTAAAGAGGTATTATTCAACACAAGAAGTACAAAATATTGTAATTGGAAATAACATAGCCGGTATTGTATACCAAGATAAAGTAGAAATTATAAATTTATAAATACTTTAAATATCTAAAGAAAAAGGAGGAAAATTATGACAATTATAGTTGACTTAATTATTTTAGCAATCATTATAATATGCATAATAATGGGATACGTAAAAGGATTAACAGGGGTATTAATAAAAATAATCTCATTTGTTCTATCAATTGTAATAGCATTTATATTATTTATACCAATATCTAATTTGGTAATAAATCAAACACAAATAGATGAAACTATTGCGCAATCAATAAAAGGAATAATAATAGGAAATGGTGATTCACAACAAGTAGAAGAAAATATGCCATCAACAATTACAAAATATATTGAAGAACAAGCAAAAAATGTTGCAGATAATGCTAAAGAAACAGTAGCTGATACAACTTCAAGAGAAATTTCAGAAACAATTGTAAAAGCAGTGGTATGGATTTTATTGTTTATAGTTGCAAGAATACTATTAATATTACTAAAATTTGTAACTTCATTAATAGCAAAACTACCAGTTATAAAACAATGTGACAAAATTGGTGGTGTAGTATATGGATTATTAGAAGGATTGGTAATAGTATATGTTTTATTAGCAATAATTTCGCTTATATCTCCTATGATGAATGGAACACTAGCTAATATGATAGATAATTCATATTTAGGAAGTGTTATGTACAATAACAATATATTATTAAAAATAATATTTTAAAAAATATTGTAAAAATATTGATATTTAAAGATAAGTTTATTATAATGTAAAAGATATTGTAAAATAGGAGTGAATTATTTTGAAAACAACAGCTAAAGAAAAAAATATTAAGGGGAATAAAAAAAAGAAACATACTTTTAGAAATATCGTATTAGTGCTATTATTAATAATATTAATTGCAGGTGGAATATTTGCTTATAGAGTGCATATAAATGGTGGAGGAATTCAAGGTGTTTTAAAAGCAAGTTTAGGACATGATGAAGAAACAGTAAATAATCTTGATAAAATATATTGTCTGGTTTTAGGACAAAGTCAAAATTTAACAGATACAATAATGCTTGCATCATATGACCCAAAAACACAAGAAGCTGCATTACTTTCAATACCAAGAGATACATTTATTGGTTATGATAAAAATTATGCATCAGGATATGATAAAATAAATGCAGTATATCAAACTGGTGTGGATAATTTATTAGAAGATGTTAGAAATATAACAGGAATAGATGTACAATATTATTTAAAAGTTGATACAGAAGCTTTAAAAGTATTAGTAGATGAAATAGGTGGAGTATATTTTGATGTGCCTATAGATATGCACTATACAGATAGAAATCAAGGATTATACATTGATTTACAAGCTGGAGAACAATTATTAGATGGAGATAAAGCAGAACAAGTTGTTCGTTTTAGACATAACTCAGATGGTTCAACATATCCTTCTGAATATGGAGGAGAAGATTTAGGAAGAATGAGAACACAAAGAGCATTTTTAACAGCACTTCTAGAGCAAACAATAGAAAATATGGATGTTAATATGGTTTTCGATTTCTTAGATATTGCAGAACAATATGTTGAAACAAATTTAGATTTTGATGCTATAAAAGATTATGTTCCATATGTATTAGATTTCAATATAGATAATTTAAAAACAAATACATTACCTGGAGTACCAGAGCAAGCAGCTTATACAGGAACTTGGATTTATACAGTAAATGAAGATGAAGCTAAAGAAATAATAGATGAATTATTCTATGGTAAAGAACCAGTAAGTGATGAAGACGGAAATACAATAGAAGATGGAAATAGTGTAGATGGTGATGCTACTACTACAGCTTTAGAAGTAGAAGTAGTAAATGGAAGCGGAAGTACAAGCAAGGCACATGAAGTAATTCAAGAATTAGAAGCTGCAGGATATGATGTTGTGGATAAAGGAAATACATCTACAACAAATAATACAACAGTTATAAAAAGAAGTGATTTAGAGGCAGAAGAAGAAACTAAATTAAAAGAAATATTAGGAATAAATAATGTTTTACAAAGTGATGGTAAAGGATATGATATAACTGTAATAATAGGAACAGATTATATAATGTAAAATCTTATCAAAATTATAATAAACAAAAGAAAACAGTAAGCAAATCAAATGCTTACTGTTTTCTTGTAAAATAAGAAATCTCATAGTTCTTATTTTATGTAATAGGAAATTTGTTATTTCCTTTGGCATAATAAATTTTATAAATAATCATGTATTTGAGTGTACTTATATTTTCCACCTTTTTTACTTCTGGAATTAGAATACTTTCTTGAGCTTGAACCAGAATTTTTTCTATTAGATTTTTTATAATTTGAAGATTGGTATGAACTTCTACGCTTTTTTGGTCTATTTAACTTTCCAATAATCGTTATAAATAAAATAAATATTAATAATATTAAAAGTGCTCTAAAAATCAAAACTTCTATATTTGACTCTACGACAGAATTTTCTGCTATTAATTCAGTTGAATAATTTTCACCATCCAAAGTATATGTAATAGTACCAAGCACAGCATCTTGTGCAATTGGAGCTGTTAAATTATCATTTATATCTACATTTTTTTCAATTCTACTTAAATCCACGCTATTTTTAATTAAAACATTTATATTATCCTTAGCTATAATATTTAAAGATTCAGTCTCAGGAGTTGCACCGTCTATTGTAACTGTATCTATTAATTTTCCAGAAGTTACTATATTTTTGTATGAATAGTTGTTAAAACCATAATTAAATAAATTTACACAATCTTCATGTCTATCATCTATGGATTTTGCACCAAGAATAACAGCCATTAATTCAACATTATCTTTTTGAGCTGTGGCTACAATACAGCTTCCAGCTTTATCTGTATATCCAGTTTTTAAACCATTTGCATATTCGTAATAATAGCTATCATTTGGATCTATTAAACCATTTGTAGAATTGAAAATTCTATCTTCTTTATTATATTTGTTAGTCTTTGGTAATGTATATTGAGCCACTTTAGCAATTCTCATAATATCATCAAATTTCATTGCATATCTACCAATAAGGGATAAATCATATGCAGTAGAGTAATGATCCTCATTATGTATGCCGTTTGGATTAACAAAATTGGTATTTAAACAACCTAATTCTTTTGCTTTATTATTCATTAATGTAGCAAAATTTTCAACTGAACCAGCAATATGTTCTGCTAAAACCACTGCAGCATCATTAGCAGATGGAATTAAAAGTACATTTAATAATTGTTCTATTGTAAGTTGTTCTCCTTCAACAAGGCTAGCATGTGAATATCCGGGCAGGTATTGAATATACAGCATTATGACTAACAGTTGCTACATCATTTAAATTACAATTCTCAATTGTAAGAATAGCAGTCATAAGCTTTGTAGTACTTGCTGGATACATTGGAGTAAAAGCATTTTTGGAATATAAAATTTTTCCTGTCTTAGCATCTAAAAGAAGTGCTGACTCAGATTTAGTACTAATATTATCGGGATTATAATCATTTGTGTTTATATCAGCTGCCATTACTCTAGCAAATGGCAGAAAAATTATCATAAAAATAATAGTAATAAATACTATTCGGTTCGTTTTTCTCATTATATTTATACCTCTGTAAATTGTATTAAAAATTAGTTTATAAAGATACTACTTACTATATATTAAAATGAAAAAAAATTCAATATATTTAGTAAATAAAGTAAAAATAAATTGAAAGGAAGATAAAAATGATTAATATGGAAATAGATAATAAAAAGAAAATTATAGTAGCAATAATTTTAATAATTGCTGTTTTAATAATATTTGCAGTATATCTGTTATCAAATCAAGAATCATTTGAGGATTTTACCTTAAATGAAATTGTATTAGAAGAAAGTAATCAAACAAATGAAAATATTACCACGAATACAGAAAATATAGTTTCAGAAGAAAATACAAATGAAAATAAAATAGAAACTGAAATCAAAGAAATAGTAGTTCATATTACGGGAGCAGTAAAAAAAGAGGGGATAGTATATTTAAAGGAAGGAGATAGAATAATAGATGCAATAGAAAAAGCAGGAGGAGAAACAAAAAATGCAGATTTATCACAGGTTAATTTAGCATATGTTTTATCAGATGGACAAAAAATCTACATACCGAATAAAAATGAAAAAATAGATGACTTTATTATAGTAGCAGGAACAGGAATTACCACAAATACATCACAAGATAGCACAGGTACTTCAAGAAATGTGAAAAACGATACAGGAACAAGTAAAGTAAATATAAATACAGCGAATGAAGTAGAGTTAGATAGTCTTCCTGGAATTGGACCTTCTATAGCAAAGAAAATAGTAACATATAGAAACGAAAATGGAAAATTTAATAATATAGAAGATATTAAAAATGTAAGCGGTATAGGAGATGCAAAATATGAGGATATAAAAAATTATATTACAGTTTAATTAAATCATAATTTAATATTAGAACCCAAAAAGGTTTAAAAATTTGAATTATTAATATTGCAATTTAATTGTGTAAAATCTGTAAGGTGTGATATAATACAAATGATTTTTAGAAAGGAGAAAAATAATATGAAAAATGAATTAGTAATAAAAAGATGCGCTAGTTGTGGTGCTACAGTTAAAGTAATAGAAGATTGTACTTGTGAGGGATGTGGAATAGTTTGTTGTGATAAACCAATGGAAGTAATGGTTCCAAATTCAGTAGATGCAGCAGTAGAAAAACATGTACCAACATATGAAGTAGTAAGTGATGAAATACTTGTAAAAGTAGATCATGTAATGGAAGAAGAACATTATATAGAATGGATTTCATTAGTTTCAGAAAATAGAGAGTGTACAGTAAAATTACGTCCAGGAGAAAGTGCAGAATGTAGATTCAAATATAAAAAAGGAGCAACATTATATGCATATTGCAATAAGCATGGATTATGGAAAGCAGAAGTAGAATAAAATAAAGTAAAATAAAAAAGACATTTGCAAAATTTGCAAATGTCTTAAATTATGGTTGCGGGGAGTGTGCAAGAAGATTGGTATATTGCACATTTCAGCACTTATGGGGGCAATAATGGTAAAATAAGATGAAATAAATAAAAATATTTTAAAATAATTTATATAAAAATAGATGGATTTTACTTAAAAATTCATCTATTTTTATGGGTTCCAAGGGCAAAGCCCTGGCACACGGAGAATTTTGGAACAAAGTTCTCTAGTGTGTTAGAGAACTTATGCGAGCAAAACGATTTTTAATAAATAATATTTATTGTTATTTATTAAAAGGTTGTGAGCGTGTTCTCTTAAAGCAAGTAAATTAAATAATATAATTAAAGGAGTGGATTTTTTGTGAGTTATGCAATTATAAGAAATGAAAAATACACAAAAGATGAAATGATTCAACTAGCTCCTCATAATGAAAGATTTAAAAAGAAATATTCAAATAAAAACATAGACTTGTCAAAAACAAGTCAAAATTATCATTTAAAACGACCACAAGAAAATAGTTATCTAAAAGAATACCAAAGATTAATAAAAGAAAATAATTTAAGTCAAGGACAAGTTCATAAAAATAGCATTTATGTTTGTGAAGTAATTTTAACTTCTGATAATACTTTTTTTAATACAATTGGTAAAATAGAAACAAAAAGATATTTTGAAGAATGTTTTAAATTTATGACAGAATATAAAGGAATCGGAAAAGAAAATATATTATCTGCTGTTGTTCATTTAGATGAAGAAACTCCACATATGCACTTAGTATATATACCAGTAGTAAATTCAAAAGATAAAAAAGGAAATAGTATACGAAAAATATCTGCAAGTGAATTTTGGAAAGGTAAAGATAGTTATAAGAAATTACAAAATCAATTTTATAAATATATTACTGAAAAGGGATTTAATTTAGAACGAGGAAAAGAAAATACAAATAGAGAACATATATCTACTGATGATATGAAGAAATTAACTAACTTTTATAATACAAAGCAATTAAAAGAAAATTTAACCAAGCAAAAAGAACAAATGATAAGTTATGAAGATGTTCAAGATTTTTATAAATATGAAGATTTCACAAAAGACAATATAGATAAAAAATTAATTTATCCTATATTAAAATATAATAATAGTTTGGTAAAACAAAACCAAGATTTATTACTAGAGTTATCCAAGGTTAAAAATGCAAAAAAATATTATTCAGATTTACAAATACAAAATAATCAAATCATAAAAGAAAATCAGGAATTAGAAAATAAATTAAAAATGAATAATATTGAATTAAATGCTTGTTATGACATAATTAAAGAACTTCTTAATAAAAATGAAAAAATACAAAAAATATTAAAAGATAAATTAGGAATTGAAATAATAAATGATAAAAATAACACAATAAAAAATTTATATAAATAATCATATAAAAAAGTAATTGAAAATTAATATTTTATAGTTAATTCTCAATTACTTTTCTTTTTTGTCCATTCTTTAGCTTCAGCTTCTTTAAATCTTTCATCTGCGAAAAATTCAGATAAATTAGTTCCTAAACCTTCACATATAAATAATAAATTTTCTAGTCTTATTGTTTTTGTCTTTCTTGTTAAAAACATCGCTATTGTAGAACTATATACACCAGAAAGATTTTCTAATTTATATATAGTAATATTTTGCTCTTGCATTAATTCTTTTATTTTTACAGCAATTAAATCAGAAAAATCCATATTAATCACCACTTTCTTCCCTATTTTTTTATTTTAGCAAACTAGCAATCCAAAATCGCTCAATAAATTGAGAGAAAGTTGCAAATATAGTTCAATAAATTGAGAGAATGTGCTATTATAATGTAAAAGGAGTTACGATTAATATGGAAAAATTATTTGAAAATTATACAAGTAATGATAAACAAAATATTGTAGAAATAATTAAAAAAATAGAAATAAGAAACAAAGAAATTGAAGAACTTAAAGAAAAATTAGAGAGTTATTTTAATTTTGAAATAGCTGATTATATTGTAAGTGATATATTAGAATGTGAAAACTATAATCATGTTTGTTTAATGATAAATTTAGCTGTTGTAAATAATAGAATTTCTTTAGAAGATAGTATTATTTTAAAAAATGGACTTAAAAAATTGTTTAAGATAAATAGTTCATTTAATAAATTTAATAAAGATAATTTTATAATATGAAAGTATACAAAATGGTTAACTAGAAATTATTTGATTTTTGTGTTATAATTACCAAAACAAATAGTAATTTGTAAAGGAGGTATTTATGGGAATAGAACATTCGCAAAATTATTTACATAGTAAACAACTTG
>CALXNM010000012.1 GCA_944389745.1 uncultured Clostridia bacterium
AAAAAGGAGGAATTTTTCTACTCATAGCTAGAAGCTTTTAGAACCCCCTGTAAAACAGGGGGTTTTCATTGTCCCAAGAAGCTCCTGAAGTCGTTTCACCGACTCCAGGAACTTGTACAGTACACTGTGTGAAAAGCACTAACAGTCTAGAGCCTTTCGCCACAAGACCAGTCAGAGAACAAGTCTCCATTTGGCATTGCAGAGAAGTTGTAGGTCCTTCTGCGTGCGTGCTTCCACTCTTCGCGGAGCTGATTTTCAGGAATGAACTCCCTGAACGAAACCTTCATCGCCCTTGACGAATTGATACTACCGTGAAAAGTAGTGAGCCTGTATCCAGCGCTGAAGATAATCGGATCGTCGTCGTCAAATCCTCTTTGCCATAGCTCTTGCATCGCCTTTTCAAACAGGTCAGGTTCGCAGCTCAGGTTTTCTCGTGCCTTCTCGGGTGTTACGTCGTCTTGGAAATTGCTAAACATGACGTTCGTAATTCCAAGGCTTTCTGCCCATTTGATGTATTTTATAACACCTTTAAGGGTATTGACGCCACCTTTCTGGCAAAGACATGAGAGCTGGAGCTTCTCTGTTCTTAGGTTTTGGCATAAACCGCCTAAATCCTCTGAGGTTAAGAGCTCCTCTCCATTTTTCGGATGGAAAATGCTCCTGTTTATATCGTCATCATAGTGATAACGTGACAGGATAATGGTCTGAAACCTCCTGCATATGATGCAGTGATAGTTGATTTCCCTTAGGAAAATATCTCTTGCACCATTAGTGGCAATACCGTAATATGTGACATTGCTGTCATCACCCGGTCCCTTTGCCGGTTCCATGATGTTGGCATTGCTAAGGTCGCAAACCAAGTCAACAATTTTGCCGATTTTGTAGAGTGGCTCGCCTCCTCCAAAAATGATGTGCCTGAACTGATTGAAATTCTGCTTAAGCGCTTCATCCAACAGATAGCGTTTGCCCTGCATGGATGCTTCGTCAAAGCATTTGTTCCGGCAGCACTGACAGTTGCACTGGCAGTATGAATCGTAGGTTACGTAGAGATGTTTTTGCTCTACTCTTCCGTCCAGACTCCGGTTAATTCTCCGAAAATCGTTCGACATAGTAAATGTCCCTCCTTAATGTAGGTTGTAGTACAACTTATATTATACCATATTTTCCTCATTATGTAAATCAAGCATGCCGCTCTTCAAGGGTTTTTGTTTTATATTTTTATCTGTTCTAAAGCTCTTTTTCTACTACTTATTTTATTTTTTTCATCATTACTTAATTCAGCTAAAGTTCTACCATCATCAATTTCAAAAATTTCATCAAATCCAAATCCATTATCTCCTCTTCTATCTTTTGAGATGGTACCTTCTAATATGCCTTTATATACATTACTTTCTCCATTTGGTTTTACTACTGCAATACAAGTAATTACCTCAGCCTTTCTATTTTCTTTGTCTTTCATTTTCTCTATCAAGTACATATTTCTCTCTTCTTGAGTAGCATTTTCTCCTAAAAATCTAGCGGTCTTAACTCCCGGAAAACCATTTAATGCATCTATGCATAATCCACTGTCATCTGCTATACATATTTTATTAGTCAAATTACAAATTCCAGTTGCTTTTTTTAGTGCATTTCCTTCAAATGTTTCTTGGTCTTCCTCTATTTCAACACTTAAATTTATATCTTTTAACGATATTATTTTATATTCTTTTAATATATTTTGTATTTCTTTTACCTTTCCTTGATTATTACTTGCTAATATTATTTCTTCCATTCTACGCTCCTTTTCAATTTATATATTAAGATTTTACCATATCTATTTTTATTTATCTATATCATATGATGCATTAGTTGCAACTATATTAATTTAGAGGTTGCAAATAAGGCAACCTCTATTCTGTAGTTTTTTCTCTTCCAATAACTGCAAATCTTCCATTTTCAACATGATAAGAGCAAGTTGATAAAGTTATTAAACTATCGCCATACTCAGCATCTACTCCAGTTTCATAAAGAGAATTTCTTTTTGCATTTTGTATAAATTCATTATATTTATCTTTGCTTTTTGTATCGATGAATTGATAATATCTGAAAACATTTTCTTCAGTTTCATAATATACCCTTGCTTTAAAAGCTGATAATATCTCATACTCAGCATCCTCTTCCGCAGTAGTAAATCTAATTACTGGATGTTTTTTATAGAAATCTTCATGTGAATATTTTAGTAAATCCTTAAACATTTCTCCAGTTATTAAATTATGGCCATATATTAATAAATTAGTACTAGGTTTATCAAAATTATATCTATAATCTAAAAAAATTGAGCCTTTTTCTGATTTTTCTTTTTTATAATTATGTGTCATATAATATTCGTTATCCTCACCTTGTAAAACAGGATAATTAATATTAGTTCCTTTAATTTCAACCCATCCAACTATATCAGAGTTTTGTTCTTGTAATTTTTTTACTTTTGCTATTCTTTCTTTACTCTCATTTTCTTTTTTCGTATTTTCATCTATTATTTTATTTTCTTCTGTACTTATATTGTTATCAATTAAAGTTTCATTTAATAAATCACTTTCTTCTTTTGCTTCTTTTTCCATTGAAAGAATTTTTAAAATATATATTAGTGCAAAAATAATTATTAGAGAAAGAAATATATAAATAATAGTTTTGCATGACATTTTGCTACTTTCACTAATATTGCTTTTCATAAGCCTAATCTATATTAAAAGAATAGACTTATTAGTCTATCCTCTTCTTTCTCTTTTCTTCATAAATATCATAACTATTACTGCAAACATTATAGCAAGTATTGCTACTCCTAAATAATTTTCTATACCTGTTTTAGGAGTTTCATCACTTTCTCCCTTATTTTCTTCTATACCTGCAATAGTATTTTCTTGATTTTCACTTTCAATTTTTGCAATTCTTACATATATTGTTGTATCTGAGTCTAGTCTAGTATCAAAGTCAAATTCATTTTTATATTCTTCATCTGTAAAAAATCCATCTATTTTATATCCATCATCTAATTCTATATGAGATTCTAATAATTTCCTTGTTATTTGTTCATCTTTATTTACAGTTATCTTTTTTGTTTCTCCACCAACTACTAATGAAACTACAACTTTTTCCTCATCTGAGTTTACTGTAACACTCTCTGGTAATCCTGATTCTGAAATTACATTATTATTCTCATCAGTTAACACAACTTTATCTCCTGCAATCACTACTTTATTTGTTGTATCTTCTGTATTATTTATTGTAAATTCTGTAAGATTGCCATTACTTGCTGGTCTTACTATATTTTCATTAGATTCAGACGTTAATGTCCCATTCATAGTTAATGTAGGATTATTTGTAGCTGCTGCTCCCTTATCTATTTCTATTCCATTATTTGCATCAGTTCCGTTATATCCTAAATGTAAATCTCTTACCTCAACATTTCCACCATTTACAAGAACTCCACCATATTTAAATCCTGTTATTGAAACATTGTCTAATATAACTATAGCACCATCATATGCTTGAACTCCGTATTTAGGACCATTATTTAAATTAACATTTCTTAATGTAAGATTTCCTGCAGCTAATTGTGCAGTAAACATTGTTTGATTTCCAGATGTTGATGTCCATTCACTTGAACCTGAAATTGTATATCCATTTCCATCTATAGTAAGTTTTTTCTGAATTACAATCGGTCCAGTTACTGTTATATTATTTTGGATTTCAACAGTTCCTCCATCATCTACATTTTCAATAGCAGATCTTAATGTGCTTTCATCTGTTGCAGTTTCTGTACTTGCAGCATTTGCAAAGTTAGGAATACAAAAAAGAGCAAGCACTGTTAATGTTAAAAACAACATAAATTTTATTGTATTTTTCATTTTAAACCTCCTTTTTCATTTTTATTTTCTCCATTTTTACGTTTTTTATTAAGCTTTAAAATAAATTGTATAAATTCATTAGAACTTTCTTCTTGATTGTTATTTGTAAGACAGTCGAAAAAAATTTCTTTGACATTATTGACATTTATTTCCATTTATGTTTTAATACTACCATATTATTTAAATTTTATTCAGCATAATTTATTTCTTATTATTTTTTCATTTCAAATTTTCACTACAATAAATTTTATTCAACTTTATTATTCGTTTTAATCTTTGTATTTTATTACAATCATCTATTTTTCTTCTGAAAGTTGATAATTCTTTCAAAATTTTGTATGTCTCTTTTTTGTGTTTCTCTAATTATATAATTCAAAACAATATTTTAATTTTAGTAATAAATTATTTTTATAGATTAAACAGATTTTTTGTTGATTTATGCTTCCAATGAAAATGCACAAAAATATTTTATTCTGAAAAAATTTATTTAATAAATATTTTTTTGAGGAGGTATATATATGAGTAAAAATAACCTATTATCACCTAAGCTTGATGTTGTTTTTCAGGCATTATTTGGTGAAGTTGGGAGTGAAAAAATCACTACATCTCTATTAAAAGCCATTTTAAAACAAAATATTGAAGATATTGACCTTAACCAGAATCCTATATTAAGAAGGGAGTTTAAAGACGATAAGTTGGGGATTCTTGATATTCTTGCTAAAATTAATGGAACAGATAATTGTAATATAGAATTGCAAATTGTAGACAGAGCCAATATTATTGAAAGAGCATTGTATTATTGGGGCAAACTATATGCAAGAGGTATACAAGCAGGAGAAGATTATTCTAATTTAGTAAGAACTATTATTGTTCTAATTACAGAATTTGATATTCTACCAGAAGAAAACCTTGAAATACATACTAGTTGGAAAATTGTTGAAGAAAAACACAGAAAAATAATCTTGACAGACAAATTTGAGTTTCATATAATAATTATGTCTAAGATTGATGAAACTAGCTCAGAAGACAAAGAATTGTTAGATTGGCTATATTTCTTAGATAATCCTGAATCTGAGAAGGTGAAGAATATTATGAAAACAAATAAAGAGCTAAAAGAAGCTGGAGAAAAGTTAAATAAAATAAGTCAAGATGATAAATTAAGGAAAATTGCTGAATTACGTCAAAAAGCTATAATGGATGAAAAAGCTATTTTTCAAAAAGGCAAAGAAGATCGGCTTAGCTGAAGGTGAAATCCAAAAAGCTAAAGAAATTGCAAAAAAAATGAAAAGCAAAGGAGCGGATCCCCAGTATATAGCTGAAGTTACTGGACTTACCAATGAAGAAATAGAAGCACTATAATATATTATGCCAATAGGGTCTGTCCCCATTGGCATTTTGTATCATATATATTTTTTTATTTATATTTTATTTTTCTTTCCATGTTTTTCCTGAATCATTGGTCACATATACAGTCTTACTTCCATCATAAGAAATATTTTCAATAGTTCCATCATTAATACTTGTAAATTCTATTTCTGCACCTCTATTTATCTTAACGCTACTATTATCACTCTTTTGCGTTGTCCAAGTTTCACCACCATCATGTGTTGTTGATGCTCTTAAAAATTCCCTTTGTCCAAGCTCATTTGTATAACATATCATAGCAATACCATTATCTTTATCAAAGAACTTCATATACACAATATAGCCACTTGTATCTGTAATTATGCTATTTTGCCAAGTAACACCATTATCATCTGAATAAATTAGACTGATAAAATTTCCATTATTATTTTCAAAAATAAGTTTATTATTTCCTATATAATAACTATCGCTTACAAATTCTCTATCCGTGTTATAAATATTAGAAAATTCTGCAGGTACTTTTATCCAGTTACTACCATAATCGGTTGTTACATATACTGTATTTTCTATAATTTTATAAGAATATTGCTCAACTAATGTTGAAGTTGAAGGTTTTTGCAAAATTGCATCTACATAGTTATTAGGTTTTATATAATATGTATTTGCAATTATTGAAAATGTAATTAAAATTATTACAATTATTAATTCAATCATTGCCTTTCTTGTATTTGATTCTTTATTATTGTTTTCATGTTTTCCAGTTTTCACATTGTCTATATCTTTTTGTTCATTTTTTTCTTCTAAAATATCCATTTCATACGAAGTAGAAGTCTCTTTATTTTTTGCCCTAATGTCCTTAATTTTTTTAATTATTATATAAATAATACATACTATTAGACTTAAAATAATTCCAATTAGTCCAATTTCACAGCAATCAGATATTAGAGCAGTTGCTGTTCGTGGTTTTATTTTTCCTGCAAACCTGCCAATAAATAATAAAATTGTGATAGTAGCATAAAATATAATATGTTTTTTCTTTACTCCTTTATTCTTTTCTAAAATTCTACCAGTTAAAGCACCAATAAAATTCAAAAATACAAAGCCGCAAAAATTGTCAAGCCACAACATTCCATTTCTATAATTAAGCCATGTTGCAACTAAATAAATTGGAAACATTATTATTGTTGGTATAAAAAACGCTTTATTCTTATAGCCATATAATAATCCTATTAAAAAACTACCTGCTACAATAGAATAATAATAAAAGTCTCCACCGTAATTTTTAGATAATAAAGGTATTATGCATAATAAAAATGTCAAAACGGATATAGATAAAATAAAATATCCTAATTTTATTATTCCTCTCAATGATTTCTTAGAAATAAATATATACGTTATAAGAATTGCCATTAAAATTGCCGTAATTATAATTATTGAATAATATATAGTTGTTCCATCAATAGAGTCATTATTTATGTAGGAATTAAGCTCGCTCCCTGTAAGTAATTCACCACTTTCGGATTTATAATTATTTATTTGTCCATTACTCATATAATATATGCTTAATGCAGCATATTTTAGCGTTACGACCTTTACAGAATATGTTCCTGTATTAGGTAACGCTCCTGTAACTTGAGAAAGTTCATCTTTAATGTCAATACTTTGATTACTACTACAAAATAATATTTTGTAATCTTTTAAAAATTTTAGTCCAAATATTTCTAAGCAAAGAATTGTAATAAATACTATAGCTGATATTACTATTTTTAAGATTGTTTGTTTTTTCATTTTTCCCCCTTCTATTTTTTGCAATTATTATATCATATTATATATGAAGAGACAGCCATTTTTTCAATGTCTGTCCCATTTGTCTAATTATTATCTTGGATATTTAATTGCTGCTTGCGCTGCTGCTAAGCGCGCTATTGGTACTCTAAATGGTGAGCAAGATACATATGTTAATCCTATTCTATGGCAATATTCAACTGTTGGTGGGTTTCCTCCATGCTCTCCACAAATACCAAGTTCTATATCAGGTCTTGTTTGTTTTCCTAGTTTTACAGCATGTTCAACTAGCTTTCCTACTCCTTCTTCATCTATTCTTGCAAATGGGTCAAAGTCGTAAATGTTTTTAGAGTAATATTCTCCTAAGAATTTTCCTGCATCATCACGGCTGAATCCAAATGTCATTTGTGTTAAATCATTTGTTCCAAATGAGAAGAATTCTGCTTCTTTTGCTATTTTGTCTGCTATTAATGTAGCTCTAGGTATTTCTATCATTGTTCCTACCATGTATTTGATATCCATATTTTCTTGTTTTAGCATTTCATCTGCTGTAGATGTAATAAAGTTTTTAACATATACAAGTTCTTTATAGTCTCCAACAAGTGGTATCATTATTTCAGGTTTTACATCTATACCTTCTCTTTTTACATTTATAGCTGCTCCTATGATTGCTTTAGTTTGCATTACACCTATTTCTGGATATGTTATATCTAGTCTACATCCTCTATGTCCCATCATTGGGTTGAATTCATGTAAACCTACAACAACATCTTTTAATTCTTCAAATGTCATATTCATATCTTTTGCAAGGTCTGCTATTTCTTCATCTGTATGTGGTAAGAATTCATGTAAAGGTGGATCTAGTAATCTTATAGTTACTGGAAGTCCTTTCATTTCTCTAAATAATCCTTCAAAATCTTCTCTTTGCATTGGAAGTATTTTATCTAAAGCCTTTTCTCTTTGTTCCTTTGTTTTTGATACTATCATCTCTCTTATAGCTGCTATTCTTTCTGGAGCAAAGAACATATGCTCTGTTCTACATAAGCCAATACCTTGTGCTCCAAATTCATATGCTTGTTTTGCATCTTTTGGTGTATCAGCATTTGTTCTAACTTCCATTTGTCTATATCTATCTGCCCATTCCATGAATTTTGCAAAGTTTCCTGAAACTGTTGCAGTTACTGTATCTATTTTTTCTCCATATACATTTCCTGTAGTTCCATCTAATGAAATCCAGTCTCCTTCATGATATGTGTTTCCATTTACTGTGAAAGTTCTAGCTTCTTCATTTACTGATATTTCTGAACATCCAGATACACAACAAGTACCCATACCACGTGCAACAACTGCTGCATGTGATGTCATACCACCTCTTACAGTAAGTATTCCATGACATACATGCATTCCATCAATATCTTCTGGAGATGTTTCAAGTCTTACTAATATTAAATCTTTTTCACCTGCTTCATGTTTTGCTAAAGCATCTTCAGCTGTAAATACAACTTTTCCTGTAGCAGCTCCTGGAGATGCAGCAAGGCCTTTAGCAATTGGTTTTGCTTGTTTTAACTTTTCCTGATCAAAATTAGGATGTAATAATTGATCTAATTGATTTGGTTCAACTCTTAAAACTGCTTCTTTTTCTGTAATCATTCCTTCATTAACTAAATCAACTGCTATTTGAAGTGCTGCTGTAGCTGTTCTTTTACCATTTCTTGTTTGTAGGAAATATAGTTTTCCATTTTCTATAGTAAATTCCATATCTTGCATATCTTTATAATGTTTTTCAAGTTTATTTGCATACATTACAAAATCTTGATATGCTTCCATATCTGTTTCTTTTAATGTTTCAATTGGTAATGGTGTACGAATTCCTGCAACAACGTCTTCACCTTGTGCATTCATTAAATATTCACCAAATATTTTGTTTTCACCTGTGGCTGGATTACGTGAAAATGCAACACCTGTACCACAATCTTCTCCCATATTTCCAAATACCATTTCTTGAACATTAACAGCTGTACCCCAGCTACTTGGTATATCATTTAATCTTCTATATGTTATAGCTCTAGGATTATTCCATGATCTAAATACTGCTTCAACAGCTTCTATTAATTGTTCCTCTGGATTTGTTGGAAATTCAGAACCATGTTCTTTTAAATATATTCCTTTAAATATTTCTACTAATTCTTTTAAATCATCTGCATTTAATTCAGTGTCTAGTTTAACTCCTCTTTTTTGTTTCATTTCATCTATAGCATTTTCAAATAATGGTTTTGGTATTTCCATTACAACATCACTAAACATTTGAATAAATCTTCTATAACTATCATATGCGAATCTTTCATTCTTTTTAGCCATAGATTCTACAACTTCTTTATTTAAACCAAGATTTAAAATTGTATCCATCATTCCGGGCATTGATGCTCTTGCACCAGAACGAACTGAAACTAAAAGTGGATTTTCTGGATCTCCAAATTTCTTCTTAGTCATATTTTCTAATTCTCTTAAACTTGAGAATATTTGTGATTTCACTTGGTCTGAAATCTGCTCTCCATTATCATAGTATTCTATACAAGCTTCAGTTGTAATTGTAAATCCTTGTGGAATTGGAAGACCTAAATTAGTCATCTCAGCAAGGTTTGCACCTTTTCCTCCAAGTAGTTCACGCATTGATGCATTGCCTTCTTTAAATAGATATACATACTTTTTATCCATATTTGTTCCTCCCATATTTATATCTTTTGCAATTAATATTTTTTTATGTATTAAATTTAGCAATTTTTTACTAAGTTTAATTATAAATTAATATCAATATCTAATTTAATACAATTATTATATATATAATATTGAAAAAAGTAAACAAATTTTTTAAATTTTTAGCTTAAGTAAAAAGGCAGACATTACATTTTAGAAAAAAGAAATTAAACATGGTCTTTGAAAGTAATTTTAAATACAAGTTCTACTAAAATTAGCTTGAACAACATGTTAATTGAATTTTTCTAAAATGTAATGTCTGCCTAAAATTATACTATATTATTTAATAAAATCATTATATATCATAAATATTAATATTATTTGCATTATCAATATTACTGGAAATCCTACCACAAATCTTAGTTTTTTAGTTTTATGTCTAAATGTGTACATTCCTGCAATAGAGCCAATACTTCCCCCCATTAAAGCTAAAACAAATAATGTTTGTTCTGGTATTCTCCATTTACCATATCTTGCTCTTCTTTTATCTATATACATTGCTAAGAAAGCTATTAAATTAATCACAATTAAATAAATAATAAAGTATTTCAAAAAATCGTTCATCTTTTTTCCTTCCTTTGAGCAATTGGCTTATTGTAATGGTTCTTTTTCTTCTTTATATATTCTTAATTTTAAAAGAATTTTATATATTTTAGTTCCATATGGAATCATCATTATATCTTCTTTTGTCAATGTTTTTGTTAATAGTATAAATAAGCAATATGAAATTGCTCCTAGTACTATTGATAATAGTGTACTAACTGTGTTTCCAAAGAATATGTTTAATATATTGTATCCTATTACTACTACTATTCCCATTCCAAGTACTGATATTACTGGTTTTATTATATGTGATTTAAATTTAATATGCATGTTAACACTGCCATTTAGTACTCTATAGCAAATTACAAACACTATAACTTGATATATGAAAGAACTTATAGATGCTCCATAAATTCCTATGTTTGGATTACTTATTAATATCATGTTTAATATAAATTTAGTAATAGCACCAAGTCCTGCTGCAATAGCTGGTATTTTTGATTTGTTTACACCATAAAGTCCTCCAGTCATTGTTTGAGAAAGAGCTGTTAATATCATTGAAACTGATGCAATCATTAATACTCCTGCTCCTTCAGATGCTGTTGGATATATCATTTGTAATATTGGCTGTGCTAGTGTTATAAATCCTACTGCACATGGTAATATTATAATTAGTGATGCAAAGAATGAGAATGATAATCTTCTTGATGCTGTAGCTTTATCCTTTTTGGCAAGTGCTTCTGAAATTGCCGGCGTTAGTGCTGTAGAAAATGCTAGGTTTATTGCAAGTGGGAAACTTACTAAAGTATCAACTTTAGATAATATTCCTGTTGCACTCATTGCTGCCTGCTCTAATGCTTCTTTTGTCATATTTGCATTTTGTAATGAAATTTGTATACAGTTACTTACTGTTGCAGTATCTATAACTCCACTTATAACTGAAATTACAGAACTTATTGTTATTGGTATAGATATTCCAAGTATTGTTTTTAGTAATTGTTTGTCCGATTTTCTCTTTTCTGGTGATTCTATTGATTCTGATGTATCTATCTTGTTTCCTCTATAGTACATTATTAGATACATAAATGTAATTATAATTGCAAGTGTTGTTGAAAGATTTCCTGCTGCTGCCATTATATATGTTTCTTTTCCTATACATGCATATACAAAGGTTATAGTTAAAACGCAATTTAAAAACTGTTCTAGCGTTTGTGATACACTAGTTGGTTTCATATCTTGTTGTCCTGTAAAATATCCTCTAAAAACAGCTGACATTGCAACAAAAAGTATTGCTGGTGATAATACTTTCATTACATATGCAACATCTGGTACATTTAAAATGTTTGTTGCAATAAAATCTGCTCCTAGGAATAGTCCTATTGATAATATAAATCCTAGAGTAGTAAAAAATTTAAATGCTACTTTAAAAATCCTTTGAGCACCTTTTGTATCTCCTATTGCAATTCTTTCAGATACAAGTTTTGATATTACACTAGGTATTCCTATTGATGAAAGTGTTAGTAAAAGAGAATATATTTGATATCCTGCTGAATAATATCCAAGGCCTGTATCTCCAAACCCTTCCATGTTTGTAATAACTAATTTATATATAAATCCTAACAATTTTATAAGTAATTGTGAGCATATAAGAATTACTACATTTTTCATAAAAGAGTTTGCTGTCTTTTTTAATCTTTTTCCTTTCAAAACTATTCTTCTCCTAATATTATAAATAAATTTATTACTCTATTATTTTTTCTCTTTAATTCATTATATATTTTGTGTTTATATTATTTTATTCACATATTTTTATAGTAAACTATATATTAAATTTTGGCATCATTCCTATTTTATCAGGTGTATGCTCTGGAAGTTGATAGATATCATGTCCAGGGAATTCGTTTCCTTCTACAAAAATAGGTCCATCTGGAGTAAAGCAAACATCCCATCCTATATATCCCATTTGTGGAACTACTTTTGCTGCTTGTTTACACATTTCTATTGCTTTATCCCAATCTGGGAATTTGAATCCTTTTATTTTTGCCCCTGTTTTTGGATGTGTTTCATATAGATTTTTATTTTTATCTATTGCTCTATCCATAACTTCTCCTGTTAATTCGTTTACAGGTGCAACCATTCCACCACTATTAAAATTGTCTACATATTTTCCATTTCCTATTCTAAAGTATGCACAAATCACATGTGAGACTCCATTTTTTAGTATTGTAACAACTCTCACTGTATTTATAGCATCTGGATATATTTTACTTACTGCTGGATGCTGTTTAATTACTTCTTCTAGTTCATAGTTATTGTTTCCTTCTACTAGTTTGTCATATAATTCATCAAGTGAGTTATAGTCACTAGTATTTATCTTTTCTATACCATGGCCACAACCACCATCAATTGGTTTTGCCATAAATTCACTATGTTTTTCCATAAATGCTATTACATTTTCTTTTGGAGAATCTTTAACGCTTATCCAATCTCTTTTTATATAATCTTTAAATAATTCATTAAACTCATTTTTATTTTCAAATATATGAAAATATGCCTTATCATTATATTTGCTAACTAATGCATTGTTTCTTCCTCTTGTTATATATGTGTCACGTTGTTTTGCATTTAAGTTATACATCTCAAACAAATCATAATCCATATAACCCGCACCATATTTTAAAGCACATCTTTGCATATCAAATAACAAATAAATTTTAGATTTACCTGTTTTTTTATGTATTGAATTTATCTTTTCAAACATTGCCTTTTTGTCCATAGATTTTATTCTTTTTAATACATACTTAATATTTCCCAAAACTTTCTCCTCCAAACTTTATCTCGTGAATAAATAATTAAAATTCAATCTTTTCTTCTAACCAATTTGCAAGTTCATCTATTTTAACTCTTACTTGTTCCATTGTATCTCTATCTCTAATTGTTACTGCGTTATCTTCTAAAGTATCAAAATCTATTGTAACACAATATGGTGTTCCTATTTCATCCTCTCTTCTATATCTCTTTCCAATACTTCCTGCTTCATCATAATCACACATGAATTTCTTAGATAACATCTCATATACTTCTTCAGATTTTTCACTTAATTTCTTAGAAAGTGGAAGTACAGCTACTTTATATGGTGCTAGAGCTGGGTGTAAATGTAATACTGTTCTTACATCTCCATCTGCTATTTCTTCTTCATCATAGCTGTTACATAAGAATGCCAATGCTACCCTATCACAACCTAGTGATGGTTCTATACAATATGGAATATATTTTTCGTTAGTTTCTGTATCTAAGTATGTCATGTCTTGTTTAGAATGTTCCATATGCTGTTTTAAATCATAATCTGTTCTATCAGCTATTCCCCATAACTCACCCCAACCAAATGGGAATGCAAATTCTATATCTGTTGTAGCTGCACTATAAAATACAAGTTCTTCTGGAGAATGGTCTCTTAACCTAATATTTTCTTTTTTCATTCCTAAAGATAATAACCAATTTTCGCAAAAATCTTTCCAATATTTATGCCATTCTAAATCAGTACCTGGCTTACAGAAAAATTCTAACTCCATTTGTTCAAATTCACGTGTTCTAAATGTGAAATTTCCAGGAGTAATTTCATTTCTAAAAGCTTTACCTATTTGTGCTATTCCCATAGGTAATTTTCTTCTTGTTGTACGTAATACATTTTTGAAATTAACAAATATACCTTGAGCAGTTTCAGGTCTTAGATATATTTCCGATTTACTATCTTCTGTAACACCTTGAAATGTTTTAAACATTAAATTAAATTTACGAATATCTGTAAAGTTTTCTTTTCCACAATTAGGGCATGGTATATGATTTTCTTTGATGAAATTTATTAATTCTTCATCACTCATACCATCTGCAATCATATCTTTTCCATTTTCATGAGCCCATTCTTCTATTAATTTATCTGCTCTATGTCTTGTTTTACATTCTTTACAATCTATTAAAGGATCTGAGAAACCACTTACGTGACCTGAAGCCACCCATGTCTCTGGATTCATTAATATTGCAGCATCTAAGCCCACATTATATTTAGTTTCTTGTACAAACTTTTTCATCCATGCCTTTTTTATATTGTTTTTTAGCTCTACACCTAAAGGTCCATAATCCCAAGTGTTTGCAAGACCTCCATATATTTCTGAGCCTGGATATACATATCCTCTATTTTTACAAAGACTTACTATTTTGTCCATTGTTAGCTTTTCCATTATAATAACCTCCAACGCTTTTTATACTTGTAAAATTTTATCAATATATTAGTTAAAAGTCAAGGAATTTTAGTTGTTTTAAAGCCTTTTTGCTTGCTATCTTTCTGTTATATTGTTTTTGTATAGTTTTGTTATATTAACAATAAGGTTTTGCGCATAATGCTTTGTTTGCCATTTTATGTAAAATATGGTAAAATAGATATATATGTTAGGAGATGATTTTATGGGAATTTTAGATAGATTTAAAAAGAAAAAAGAAGAACCAGCACCATCTTACTCGATTCCTTCAAGTCCAAACACTAAACCACCTTTTGATTTAATAGTAACTGCAACAAAAGATGGTAGATGTCAAATGGAATTTGAAGACCATAAAGCAGATATGAAACAATTTTATGATATAACTAGATTAATAATTAACGGAAAACCAATTAATATTAATGGTCATGTCCTATATGACTGTGATATATCTTGGTACGGCTCAACTGATGCAATACTACTTGGACCAGATGGAGAAAAATTTGGTAGAAGAAATGAATATAAAAATATATTAGCTGAAATAGATATGGGACGTATGCAAACAGATAGTAGATATTGCCAATTTGTAATGAGAGGATTATTAAATAGAAAAAGAGTACTTAGATATTTAGAAAAGGGGTTAAGAGATTCACCAGATATTCCATGTGGAAAATATGTTGGTGGTGTTAGATATTTAGAAGGTGGAAAACTTGACAAATTCTTTTCATGTGATGTTGGCCAAGCTGCCCATTCATCACCTGAAATGGTAAGTATGAGAGAAAAACACAAACAAAGAGAAGAAGCTAAAAGAGCTGCAGAAATTGCAGAAAGACAAGCAAGAATTCAAAGATTAAATGATGAAATAGATGATTTATCAGGTAGATAATTTTAGAAATAGTTATCCACAGACATTTTTCTACTTTTTTATAAATATATCTTCTTTATAAATTATATTGCGACATTATGTTACATTATTATTGTAATTTTTTACTATTTAAATATCCACATATATGTGGATAATGTGGATAACTCTGTGAATAACTCAAAATAGAGGGTTTCATTTTTAATATTTTCCACATTATTATTTGAACCATTTTATGGTGACTGTTTTTTTATTTGTTTTTGTATTTATTAAAGGTATTATGTCTATAAAACACAAAATGTCAGTCAGAGTGACAAGCTCTTTTCGGACAAAAGTAGCATAAAAGAGACAGGCTCTATAGCTTGTCTCTTTAACTGACATTTTAACCAAATAAGCTTATTTGATTGCTTTGGCTCATTCCTTTTAAGCAACCTACTCTATCTAGTAGTTCTATTACAGATTTTCCTATTTTTGAACGTATTTTCATATCATCTATTGACATGAATTTACCGTCTTTTTTTGCTTCATCTATTCCCTCTGCTGCTACTGTTCCAAGTCCAGGTATGCTGTTTAGTGGTGGACGTATCCCATCCTCTTCTACTAAGAACTTTGTTGCATGTGATTTATATAAATCTATTGGAAGGAAGTTTATTCCTCTTTCATACATTTCTAGAACTAATTCTAATATTGCATACATGTTTTTATCTTTTGTAGTGCTACTTGTTCCTGCTAAATCTATTTCTTTCATTTTGTTTAATACTTTTTCTTTTCCATAGCACATTATATCACTATCAAATTCATCAGCTCTTATTGTAAAATATGCTGCATAATATGCTTTTGGCTCATGTACTTTAAACCATGCTATTCTAAATGCGTTTGTTACATATGCTGCTGCATGGGCTTTTGGGAACATGTATTTTATTTTTTCACAAGATTTAATATACCAATCTGGAACATCATGCTCTTTCATAAGTGCTACAAATTCTGCCCATTTTTCTGGGTCTTTAAGTGCTTTACCTTTACGAACTGTTTCCATTATTTTGAATGCTTTATTTGGTGGCAAGCCTTTCTTTATTAAATATATCATAATATCGTCACGACAACAAATTGCCTCATTTAAGGTTACTGTTCCCTCTTCTATTAAGCTTTGTGCATTATTAAGCCATACATCTGTCCCATGTGATAATCCAGATATACGTATTAACTCATCAAATGTAGTTGGTTTTGTATCTACAAGCATTCCTCTAACAAATTTTGTTCCAAATTCAGGAATTCCGTAACTTCCAACTTTACTTTTTATTTGCTCTGGTGTTACACCAAGTGCATCTGTTGAACTAAATATTGACATTGTTTCTTTATCATCAAGTGGTACTTTTGTTGGGTCTTTACCTGTTATATCAAATAACATTCTTATCATTGTAGGATCATCATGTCCTAGTATATCGAGCTTAAGTAGGTTCTGGTCTATTGAGTGATAATCAAAGTGTGTGGTTATTATATCTGAGTTAGGGTCATCTGCAGGATGTTGTACTGGACAAAATTCATATATTTCTCTTCCCTTTGGTACAACTATAATTCCACCTGGGTGCTGTCCTGTTGTTCTTTTAATTCCTGTACATCCTTTTGCAAGACGAAGCACTTCAGCATTATTAATTGGTATGCCTCTTTCCTCATAATATTTTTTAACATAGCCATATGCTGTTTTATCAGCGACGGTACCAACAGTACCTGCTTTAAAAGTTGTTCCTTTACCAAAGATTACTTCAGTGTATCTATGTGCTTTTGCTTGATATTCACCTGAAAAGTTTAAGTCAATATCTGGCTCTTTATCCCCATTAAACCCAAGGAATGTTTCAAATGGTATATCTATTCCATCTTTCACCATCTTTGTTCCACATTTTGGACAATCTTTATCAGGTAAGTCAAATCCACAGGCATAGCCATAATCTGTAAAATCTGAGTATTTACATTTTGGACATCTATAATGTGGTGGAAGTGAATTAACTTCTGTTATACCTGTCATATTTGCAACAAAAGATGAACCAACAGACCCTCTGGAGCCAACTATGTATCCATCTTCATTAGATTTCCATACTAGCTTTTGAGCTATGATATACATAACTGAGAATCCATTTTTTATAATTGAATTTAACTCTTTATCTAGTCTTTCTTGAACTATATCTGGTAATGGGTCACCATATAATTCATGAGCTTTATTATATGCTATATCTTTAATTGTTTGTTCACACCCATCAATGTGCGGAGCACATTTTTCTGGAGAAATAGGACTGATTTTCTCACACATATCTGCTATTTTGTTAGTATTTGTTACTACAACTTCATATGCTTTTTCTTCTCCTAAGTACTCAAACTCTTTAAGCATTTCTTCTGTAGTACGAAGGTAAAGTGGTGCTTGTTCATCGCTATCTGCATATCCTTGTCCTGCCATTAATATACGTCTATATATTTCATCTTGTGGATCCATAAAATGAACATCACAAGTTGCAACAACTGGCTTTCCTAATTTATCTCCAAGCTCTACTATTTTTTTATTAATATCTTGAAGAGCTTCAACATCAGGTACTGTACCATTTCTAACCATAAACATATTATTTCCAATTGGTTGAATTTCTAGATAATCATAGTCTGATGCTAAGTCCTCTATTTCTTCATCTGTTTTACCAGCTACTATTGCTCTATATATTTCCCCTTGTTCACATGCACTACCTAGTATTAATCCTTCTGAATATTCTTTATACAAAGATTTTAATATACGAGGCTTTTTGTAAAAATAGTTTACATGAGAAAAAGATATAAGTTTATATAAATTCTTTAAGCCCACATAATTTTTAGCTAAGATTATTGCATGATAAGTTGGAAGTCTTCTAAAATCTGTACTTCCTGCACATAATCTATCTATATCTTCAATTTTTTTAGCACCTTTTTCTTTAAGCATGTCAAGCATAACTCTAAATACTTTAACTGTTGTATCAACATCATCTAAAGCTCTATGTGCTACTTCTACTTTAATTCCCAGTTTTTCTGCAATTAATCCTAATTTATATTTCTTAAAATCTGGGAATAACTCTTTTGATAACCTTAATGTATCTAAATATGTATTCTCTAATGAATATCCTAATTCTTTCGCATTATATTTCAAAAATCCTATATCAAAATCCGCATTATGAGCAACTAAAATACTATCTCCTATAAAATCCAGCATTTTAGGAAATACTTTATCAATTGTTTCTGCATCTTTTACCATATCATCTGTAATATTAGTTACTTCTACAACTCTTTGAGGTATTGGTTTTTCTGGATTTACAAAACAAGAAAACTCATCTAATACCTCTCCATTTTTTACTTTCATTATTCCTATTTCAGTAATTTTTTCTGTTCTAAATGCAAAACCTGTTGTTTCCAAGTCTAGTACACAAAATGTAGCATTTTCCAAATCTTGTTCTTTTGGAAATGATACAACTGGTGTTCTATCTGGTGCCAAATATGCTTCTACACCATAAATTACTTTTAAATCCGGATTTTTTTCACAAAAATGATGTGCTTCTGGAAAGGCTTGTACCCCTCCATGGTCTGTTATTGCAATAGATTTCATTCCCCATTTTGCAGCCTTTTTTAATAAGTCTGTTGCTGATGTTATTCCATCCATCTGACTCATTTGAGTATGCATATGAAGCTCTACTCTTTTTACTTTAGCTTCATCTTTTCTTTCTTCTCTCTTTATTCCTGTACTTTCTATTATTACATTTGCAATAACTCCAAGTTCTTTTGCAAATGGGTCAAACTGTGCAGTTCCTTCTAGTTTTACACCCTTTGCTCCTTTTAATCTTCCTATTAATTCTTTTGATTTATCACTAGGTGAAAATACTTTACATGTAATTGTACTGGTACCATCATACAAATCAAACATAACAAGCACTTTACCACTTTTTAGTTCACGCGAATCTATGTTTAAAATTTCTCCATCTAATACAACTCTACCACTATCCACACTTAAATCATTTATTTTTACTAATTGCTCTTTTAGTTTTAAACTTCTGCCAAATATTAGTGGCGATGTTTCTTTCTCTTGTTCATGTGATTGAGGAACTTCTATAGACACACTAACTTCTCCAGCTGGTATATCTTTAGATGTATTACCATTCGATTTTTTGTTATCTGTTGTTTCAGTTTCTTTTTCCTTCCTATATTCTTCTGCCATTAACTGAGCATGCTTAATTGCTTCTTGTTCAAGTATTTTACTATGCTCCATATATTCTTTTTTTGCATCTTCTGATATATTTTCAACAAATTTTATTTTATATGTCTCTCCATATATATCTTTTATTATATTTGATAATGCTTCATCAAACTTTTTTGCTTCAAGTACCATTTTTCCTTTCATAGCCATATTTACTACTATTTCATTATCATTTATTTCAATAGTACTATTTTTCAAAAAAGCCTTACTTAGTGGGTGCTTATGTGCCATATAACATATTATTAAGTTCCATTCCTGTTTTAAGTTTACATCTATTTTTTTAGTATATTCTATTTTTGCATTTACTTCGAAAATATTAAATCTTTGTTTTAAATATTGCTCAAATTTATAAATATCCTCTATTTTTATAAACTCATCTGCTGTAATAATTAATTCTAATTTATTTTCTTTTCTAAATAGATTAATAGATTTTATTCTTCCTGCATTTAATGAAAAACTTTCTGAATTATAATCCTTGAATATTTCTTTTATTGTTTTTTCCATTAGCTCATATCTCCCCCGGAACAACATTATTTAAATAATTTTGCATTAGTTTGTACTTTCATCATATTTTACCTGCTTATATTCACTTTTGTTTTCTTAAACAATTATTCTTCCTACATCATTAAAAGCAACATATATAGATAAAGTAATTAATAACAGAAAACCAAGCATTTGAAGCTTTAATTCAAAATCTTGTTTCAGTGGTTTTCTCCTTATTGCCTCTACTATATAAATTAATATTTTTCCTCCATCTAATGGTGGAAAAGGTAGTAAATTTGTAACACCTAATGACATTGATATTAAAGCCATAATATATAGAAAATCTATAATTCCACTTGTTTGTGCAACTACTTGTGATATTCCTATTGGTCCCATTAAATTATCTACAGTCACTCCTCCTGTAAACAATAATTTAATGCTTTCCCACATAGCCATCACAAAATTTCCTGACGAACTTATTGCCATTACAAAATTACCTGTTACAACCCAAATAAGTACAATATATAAAAGAATTGCAAAAATAATATTTACTAAGCCTCCTGCTGCTACTATTGCAATTCTTTTTGGTATGCTTGCTTTACTAAAAGAACCTTCCTCATCGGACTGTTCTTCTTCTCCTAACATATTTACAAAACCTCCAAGAGGTATTAGTCTAATTGCATACTTAGTATTTTCAGTTTCTTTTTTCCAAATAACAGGTCCAAACCCTATAGCAAATTCTCTTACTTTAATCTTACATAACCTAGCTACTACAAAGTGCCCTGTTTCATGTATTAAAACTAAAAATCCAAGTATAACTATTATCTTAATAACCGTAATAATAAAACCCAAATTTCTTCCTCCACTTTATATTATGCTTAATAAAAAATATGCAAAAGGTAGTATAAATATTACACTATCAATTCTATCTAATAAGCCTCCATGACCAGGAATTAAATTGCTAAAATCTTTAATTTTGCAATACCTTTTTATACTTGATGCTGCCAAATCACCTATTTGACTAATTATACTTAAGAATATAGATATACCCAATATATATAAGTAATTAATATTTAAATTCCATACTGAGTTACAAATTACAGTATAAACCATACAAGCTAAAAATGAGCCTAAAAGCCCTGCTATGCATCCCTCTATAGATTTATTTGGACTTATTTCTGTAAATTTGTGTTTTCCAAGTTTTCTTCCTACAAAGTATGCAAATATATCTGTTCCCCAAGCAATAAATAATATGTACCATAATAGTATTCTACCATTTTCTAAATTATCTCTTATCAAAGGAATGAATACTAAGAAAAATGGTATATAGCAAATTCCTAAAAGTGAAATAGATATATCTTTTATATTAGTTTTCATGTTTGTTAAAACTACTTGTGTAAATAAAACTAATAAACTAAATAGTATTGCCAAAGTAATTGCTGGTAAAATATATTCTCCAGGCACCAAATGAATAAAACATATAAGTGCTGATATTAAATATCCTATCCAAGTAATTGGTTTTGCCTTATCTTTAAAAGCTTTATAAAATTCATGTATGCTCATTATTGCAACAATACTAATAAATACATCTACTAGATATTTATTTCCAAATATTAAAAGTATTGATAATAATGGAAATAGTATTATTCCTGATATAATTCTTTTTATGTTCATTTCTTTGTCCCTTTCAAGATAGTTTTCAGTTACTTTGCTATCAGTAAATTCTTTTGTTTTTTTATTTTCCACCAAATTTTCTATTCCTTTTCTCAAAAATTGATATCGCATTAAGTAAATCTTCTTCAGTAAAATCTGGCCAATACTTATCAATAAATAAAAATTCCGTGTATGCTAATTGCCATAATAGAAAATTACTTACTCTTAATTCACCACCTGGTCTTATTAATAAGTCTGGCTCAGGTTCTCCTTTAGTATACATATTATTACTTACTAAATCCTCATCAATATCTTCTACATTAATATTTCCTTGTTTAACTTCTTCAGAAATATTTCTTACAGCTCTTACAATTTCATCTCTTCCGCCATAATTAAAAGCTATATTTAAAGTAAGTCCTGTATTATTTTTTGATTTTTCAACTATTTTCTTTATACTTGTTTTTAGTCCATTATCTAAATTTTCTATATTACCAAGTACCTTTATTCTTATATTACGTAAACTTTCTCTGTTTAAAAATTTATCTAAATAGTTATTAAGTAAAACCATTAAAGCTCCAACTTCTTCTTTGGTCCTTTTCCAATTTTCTGTTGAAAAAGCATAGACTGTTAAATATTTTAGCCCTATATCATTAGCAAAAGAAGCGATTTTTTCTAAAGTTTCTGCTCCTGCTTTATGTCCAAGTTTAGTATCTAAGCCTTTTTCCTTAGCCCATCTTCTATTACCATCCATAATAATAGCTATATGCTTTGGCATAAATTCCTTATCTATGTCATCTACTGTCATTTTATTCTCCTTATAAACTCATTATTTCTTTTTCTTTTTTCTCTAAAATACTATCGATTTCATCAACATATTTATCTGTTAATTTTTGAATATTATCTTCGGCAGATTTTAATTCATCTTCTGTAATTTCAGAATTTTTTTGCATAGCTTTAGCATCATCTATAGCATCTCTTCTAATGCTTCTAATAGCTACTCTAGCTTCTTCTGCCATTTTCTTAATATCTTTTACTATTTCTTTCCTTCTTTCTTCATTTAATTCTGGAAAAACAAGTCTAATAACTTTACCATCATTATTTGGATTAATACCAATATCTGATTTTAATATTTCTTTTTCTATTTCTTTTAAAATGCTTGCATCCCATGGTTGAATAACTATTAATCTTGCTTCAGGTACTGAAATACCGGCAACTTGATTAATAGGTGTTGGTGTTCCATAATAATCTATTGAAATTTTATTTAATATTGCAGGATTAGCTCTACCCGCTCTTATTTCTGCTAAATTTTCCTCAAATACACTTATTGATTTTATCATTTTTTCTTCATATTTATTATAATCCATAATTTTATTTGTACAAGTATTATTTCTTGTACTCTCCTTTCTTTTTTACTTTATATTTTTATAATTTAAAATCACTATTTTTTGCTTTCTTTTTGCAGACATCTGCAAATTTTATATACTATTTTATTAAAGTACCTATTTTTTCACCTTTAACAATTTTAATAATATTATCAGGTTTTGCTATTTCGAAAACTATTAATTTAATATTATTATCTCTACAAAGTGATATTGCTGTTGCATCCATTACTTTTAAATTATCACTTAAAATATCCAAATATGAAATTTCATCATATTTTATAGCGTTTTTATTAGTTTTTGGATCTGCAGAATATACGCCATCAATAGTTTTGCCAACTAATATAACTTCTGCATCAATTTCTGCTGCTCTTAAAGCTGCTGCTGTATCTGTTGTAAAATATGGATTACCAGTTCCACATCCAAAAATTACAACTCTTCCTTTTTCTAAATGTCTTACAGCTCTCCTTTTTATATATGGTTCTGCAACTTCTCTCATTTCTATTGCAGTTTGAAGTCTAGTATAAACACCCTTTTCTTCTAAAGCATTTTGCAAAGCCAAACCATTCATTGTTGTAGCAAGCATTCCCATATAATCTGAAGTGGTTCTTTCCATATTTTTATCAGCCCCTCTCCAGAAATTGCCGCCACCTACAACTATAGCTACTTCAGTTTTCATCTTAACTAGTTCTTTTATTTGTTCACAAATTTTATCAACAGTTTCTTCATCAATTCCGATTTTATTATTTCCTGCTAAGGCCTCTCCACTTAATTTTAAAAGTATTCTCTTATACTTGTTTTCAGGCACTTTAAACACACTCCTTACCTTTTAAATTTAACTCTTTCCTATTCTATCATATATTTGTATTTTTTTGCACCATTTTTTAAAAATTTTCTAATAATAATTTTTAAAATTTGAACAATACTAATAGTAAGGAGAATTCTATGAACCAAATTATATTTTTCAAAAATGAAAAAAGTGAAGAAACATCAAATAAAATTAAGAAAAAATATATAATTATATTTTTAATATTTCTTCTATTCACAATATTTTTTTCTTTAATTTTATTCAATAAATTATATGAAAATTATAACAATGAAAAATTATCTCAAAAACTAAACAATTCTTATTCAATTTCTACTTTATATGCTAATAATACAAATACAACTATTGATACTATATCTAACAATCCTTTTGTTATAGGAATTATTCAAATTGATAAAATAAATTTAAATTATTCTATTTTATCTGTGTGCAATAATGATTTATTAGATATTTCTGTTTGTAGATTTGCTGGTCCTATGCCAAATGAAATAGGAAATCTATGCGTTGCTGGACACAATTACGTAGATTATAATTTTTTTAGTAGATTAAATGAATTAAGTTTAAATGATAAAATTACAATATATGATTTAAATGGTAATCATATTAATTATTCTATCTATGATATATATGAAATTAATTCTAATGATACATCTTGCACTTTTCAAGATACTAAAGGTCAAAAAATTGTTACATTAATTACATGTAATAATGTTAATGGAAAAAGATTAATTATACACGCAAAAGAAATACCTTAGGTTTTAAGGTATTTCTTTTTATCTTAAACATATTCTTTTTATTAAATTCTATAGTAATTATGCTTTGTAATCTCTAATTTTCTTATATGCATATATTGCTGATATACCACAAACTACAATAAAGAACATTACAGTAATATCTTCTGTTACACCTGTTTGTGGAAGATCGTTCTTTGAACTTCCTTCTGTATCATTTTCTTCTTCTGGTTGAATTATGGATCCACCAGCTGTATTTGTTGTGGTAACTGTATTAACTGTATTATCGTCTGTTCCTACAGTATTTATAGTTGCAGTATTTGTACTTGCTGTATTTGAAGTTGTTAATAAGTTGTCTAAACTTATTGTTGAATCAGTTGCGTTTACTTGTAATGTAATACCTGCTAACAAGAATAAAATTACTAAAAATACTACTACATTTTTTAATTTGAACATATCTTTCCTCTCCTTTTTCTTTGGATATCTCTTTAATATTATTTATTATTTTCAACATTTTTATTCATCCAATAATAAATCCCTACAATATTATTGTACTCTTTTTTAAATAATTCGTCAAGTTTTTCTATAATATTTTTATATTTTTTTATGGTTACTTTATACATGTGTTATGTCTACCCTGTATTTATACATTAAATCTAAATAGAACTATATCTCCTTCTTGCATCACATAATCTTTTCCTTCTGAGCGTAATAGTCCTTTTTCTTTTACTGCATTCATACTTCCTTCTCGTATTAAATCATCATAAGATACTATTTCTGCTCTTATAAATCCTCTTTCCATATCACTATGTATTTTTCCAGCCGCCTCAGGGGCTTTAGTGCCTTTCTTTATTGTCCAAGCTCTTACTTCTGGTTCTCCAGCAGTTAAAAATGACATAAGCCCTAATAAATTATAACTTGCTCTTATAACTTTATCTAATCCAGATTCTTTTAGTTCTAATGCTTCTAACATTTCTTGTTTATCTTCTCCATCTAGACTTGCTAACTCCTCTTCAATTTTTACACAAAGTGGAATTACTTCTGCTTTTTCTCCTTTTGCATATTCGACTACCTGGTCAACATATTTATCTTCCAATGGATTTGATAATTGGTCTTCTGATACATTTGCTATATATAATATAGGTTTTATTGTAAGCAAATATACATCTTTTAACATTTCTTGTTCTTCTACATTAAAATCCATTGTTCTTGCAGATTTACCAGATTCTAATGTTGTCTTGATTCTTTCTAACAATTCTAATTCTTGTGCATATTTTTTATCTGCTTTTAATTTCTTTTTAACATTATCAATTCTTTTTTCAATTGTTTCTAAATCTGCAAAAATCAATTCTAAATTAATTGTTTCAATATCTCTTTTTGGCTCTATACTTCCATCCACATGTACAATATTTGGATCTTCAAAACATCTAACAACTTCTACTATACTATCTACTTCTCTAATATGCGATAAAAATTTATTACCTAAACCTTCTCCCTTACTAGCACCTTTTACTAAACCTGCTATATCAACAAATTCTATTACAGCATGTGTTGTTTTTTTAGCATCATACATTTTTGTAAGCACATCTAATCTTTCGTCAGGTACTGGAACTATTCCTACATTTGGTTCTATTGTACAAAATGGGTAATTTGCACATTCAGCGCCAGCATTTGTTATTGCATTAAATAATGTACTTTTACCAACATTAGGTAAACCAACTATTCCTATTTTCATTTATTTCATCAAGCCTTTCTTTTAAAGTTTAATTAAAGTATTTCCTATTATAAATTTAAACTATTTTCCGTCACAGTATCATCCGATGTGTCTCCACCTGCTGTATTACCAGTTCCTTCCTCTTCTGAACTTCCTTCGCCAGAATCTCCTTCATTTCCTGTATTGCCTTCGTTTTCTTTATCTCCGCCTCCAGCAGAAGGATTTTCTGTATCGCCAGTATTTCCTGTGTCCGTTTTATCTTCATCATCTGGTTTTGTAACAGGTTTCTCATCTTCTTTATCTTCATCTTTATCTGGTTCACTTGTACTTGGTTTTTTATTTCCAGTATTGCCTGGCTTTTTGTTTTCTTCTTTGTCTGTTTTCTTATCTTCGTCTTTCTTTTTCTCTTGCTCTTTTAAATATTTTGGCCAAGGATTATCTGAATCTGGGTCTGTTGGGTCCCATCCCCTTACATTACTTGGTGCACTAGAAATTTTTCTTGTTGATGGTTTTCCAAGTGGCCCTGGATTTGAACTTGCATAAAATTCAACTTGTGTACCTACAGGGCAATTATTGTAAATCCATAATGCATCAACTGTAGTTAAACGTACACAACCCATTGAAACTCTTTGACCTAATTGGTCATATGCCCAATATTCAAGTGAAGATTTATCTCCCTTTGTTAAATATGGTACTGAGTGAAATAATATATCACCACAAATCCAAGTTGAGTATTGTCCATATACATCACCCATTAATGGCCACCAGTTACCTTTTCCTAATGTTCTATAAACACCTGAAGTTGGTGTATACGTTCCTGTTGAACATACCATAGCTCTTACAGGAACTGTATAATCTCCATTAGAATCTTGTGTATAAACAGTAACAACTTGTGCCCCATAATTAACTTTTATGTAATATTTATTAGCTGCTGATTCATCTATTTTCTTTTCTTTCTTTAATTTTTCATATTCTTCTTCATTTTTGCTTTTTTCTTTTTTCTCATCTATTTTACTTTCTTTTTTTGCTTGTTCTTCTATTTTCTTGGCTTCATCATTATTACTATTTGCTAAATTTAATGTTGAACTTGCATTTACATAATTGTTATATCCTACCAATTGTACAATACCAAATACAATTACCCAAGTAATTATGATTGCAACAACAATTGAGAATGCTGCTGTTCTGTCATTTACTTTATTACTTAACTTTTGTTTAAACTTTTCCATTTTATTCCCCTTTATTTATTAAATTTTATAATAATATAATTATATTATATTTTTTGTTTTTCATTAGTTTAAATATAATGCTTTTTATAAATACTTAATATAAATTAATTATTAACATTCAGTAATTTCATTACAAATGAGAGTTCTAATATGTTTAGTATATAAAATATACAATATGTGTATTTAGAACTCTCTTCTTTCTGGAGCTTCCAGACAGAATCGAACTGTCGACCCCAGCCTTACCATGGCTGTGCTCTACCTACTGAGCTATAGAAGCACTTCTATTATTGCTGTTCTAGCCCTTTTATTGCTTTTTTGCGTATACGTTGTATTGCATTATCAATTGCTTTAACTGGGGTATCTAGCTTTTCTGCTATTTGAACATAACTTTCTCCATTTATATATCTATTCAATACTTTTTTTTCAAAATCACTTAATGATTTTTCAATTGTATCTTCTAAATTTTTATAATACTCTTTTTTAGTTATTGTATCTAAAGGATCCTCTATTGAATTTGAATTAAATACGTCTATTAATGTAGTATCACTGTTGCTTTCTTGTTCATCATATGCAGATATATTTAATGATAAATATGAATTAAGTGGCATATGTTTTTGTCTGTTTGAACTTTTTATAGCTGTAATAAGTTGTCTTTCTATACACATATTAGCAAAACTTTTAAAACTAGACTTCATGTCTGATTTATAACTTTTAACCGCTTTAAATAAACCTATTAATCCTTCTTGTACAATATCATCTCTTTCCGCCCCAACTATAAAGTACTTACTAACCTTGATGTTTACTAGTTCTTTGTATCTATTAAGAAGAATATTTAAAGCTGATTTATCTCCTGATTTAATAATTTCTACTAAATCTTCATCTTTCATTTCGTCATAATCTTTATTTTTCCCAGAGTAAAAAACATTTGCATTTTCCATATTTATAAAGATACCTCCTGAAGTTTACTATGTGCTTAATTATATGCCAGCAGAAATTTTAAGTCAATAGTAATTTGATATTTTCTTAAAATTATGCTAATATATTGTATGTTTAGGAGGTTTTAAAATGGCTTATGATGGATTAGTAAATTATTCAGTTGTACATGAAATTAAAGATATTTTATTAAATGGTAAAGTAGATAAAATATATGAACCTAATTTTGATGAAATTATATTGGGAATTTATTCTAATGGAACAAAACTTGCTTTAAATATTAATACAAATTCAATGTATTATAGAACAAATTTAACTACAAATGCAAAACCCAACCCAACTCAAGCACCTAATTTCTGTATGACTTTAAGGAAACATCTTCAAAACACTCATATAACTAATATATACACAAATAACTTAGAAAGAATTATCTTTATAGAGTTTGAAGGATATAATAAAATCAAAGATTTTTCTACTAAAAAATTAATAATCGAACTTATGGGAAAATACAGTAACATTATATTAACTGACAAGGATGATATAATTATTGATAGTTTAAAACATTTTTCTATTAACTCTGGATCATATAGAAATATTTTTGCTGGTTCAAAATACGAGCTACCTAACTCTGATAAATTAGATTTATTTGAAATAAAAGATAAAGAAGAATTTTATAGAGTATTAGAAAATAATTCAATAAGACTAAATTCTAAAAGTCTTGCTAAAATAATTAGCTCTACTTTTACTGGTATAAGCAAAAAATCTATTCTTTCTTTTGAGAATGATTTAAATATAGAAGATAATTTAGAAGAAAATGCATCAAACTCTTTATATATCTACATACAGAATATCATTGCTGAAACTCAAAATGTCTTTTGTAAAGAATTTGAAAAAGATTATTCTTTAAGTTTTGATGAAAATAGAAATAAAAAAGATTTAGAAATTAATTTCTTTTTAGATGATTATTATACCACTAAGGAAGATAAAAATACTTTCATTACTTATAGAGATTATCTTTTAAAATTAATATTAGTGAAATTAAAAAAGCTAAATTTAAAACTAGTTTCAATAAATGATAAAATTAAGGAATGTAAAGAAGCCGATAAATATAAATTATATGGTGAACTTATAACTAACAATTTATATAGAATAGATGACCATAACCAAAATGAAATTATGCTTGAAAATTATTATGATAATAATAATTTAATTACAATTCCATTGGAAGGCAGTTTAACTCCATCTAATAATGCAAAAAAATTTTTTAAAAAATATAAAAAGCTAAAAAGTGCTAAGGAGTTTGTAGATGTTCAAAAAAAATCAGTTGTAGCTGATATAGATTATTTAGAAAGCATTATATATGAAATAAACTCTGCAGATAGTGTTGTGGCTCTAGATAGTATTTATACAGAACTACAAGAAACTACTATAGTAAAAGATAAATCTAAAAAATCGAAGAAAATTAAAAAGAAAAAAATGTCTAATGAAAATCAGGCTTTGAATGATTTTATAAAATGTAATGTTGATGGATTTACTGTCCTAATTGGAAAAAACAATAAACAAAATGATTACTTGACAACTAAAGTGGCTAATAAAGATGATATGTGGTTCCATGTTAAAGATTTCCATGGAAGTCACGTAATATTGAGAACAGACAATAAAGTACCAAGTCAAGAAACAATAAATAAATGTGCTTCTCTTGCTAAAGAACATAGTAAAGCAAGTCAGTCAAACAATATTACAGTAGATTATACATATGTACAATATGTAAAAAAGCCTTCTGGCAGTAAGCCTGGTATGGTTATATATACTCATGAACAAAGTGTTACCGTTAAATAGGTAACACTTTCGTTAGGTTTACTTTAAGTTTAAAATGTGGTATAATTATATTATGCTACGCAAAGGGTGTAGCGCAAATCTGATTGGAGGAGCTTTTATGGCAACCAAAGTACCCGCTGGTGTTGAGATGAGGGTGTTTTCAAAGTCGGACTTCTTCGGAACGTCCACTAGCATTCACCTGATTATCCCGATTTCCATCGATTTCGATGATGTCGCAACTCGCCACCACGTTTACTTTTACTGGAACCAAAACCAGTGCCTGCCGCCTCAGTACGATGAGGCAAACGCATTCATCGAAGAGGTAAAGTCCATCGCTGGCAAGATTGACCAGATTATGCTTGGTTCCGATTTCTGCATCGGTAATTACATCGAGCTGGTCATCAGCAAGCAAGGCAGCAAGATGACAGGCGTCATCAAGAAGCTTCAGTGGTTAATCAATCCGAAGACCATGAAGAAGGACTAGGCTTTCTCACTGGCTTCTAACATGCTCCACAGGGCCCACCGTAATGGTTGGGTCCCTCTTTATGTTTACTTTAAACTTAAAATGTGATATAATTATATTATGCTACGCAAAGGGTGTAGCAAGATCCGATTGGAGGATTCGTTATGGATGGTAAGACCTTAGGTATTCGGATTCAATCGTCCTCGAGCTACATGCAGAACAGCTGCATCAGTCGCATTGAGATCGATGTTCCGGTATCGTTCGACTTCGAGAGCGATTCGGTCCGAAACCAGATCTACCAGAGCTGGGACGAGCGTCACATGCTGCCTGAGAACTTTGGCGCAGCCAACTGGTTTCTCTCGCAGGTGAATCAGTTCGCCAATGTAAGCCAGATTACGCTTGGCAAAAGCGCTGTCTATGGAACTTACGTAGGCTTACTCATCACGCAGAACACTGCCATGGGCTACACCATTTCTTGCATAGAGAAGCTCTTAGTAAGTGGCAAGGCCCGAAGCTAAAAGCCCCGAGTACGCTTTTCAAGCGTCGTTCTCTAGCACCAGCTCAAAAGGAGGCTCTCGCCGTTGGCGGAGCCTCCTTCCTATTTTATACATTACATAGCTTCTTCATATAATTTTATGAAATCTTCTCTTGTCACTTCTCTTGGATTTCCTGGTTTACAAGGATCTTCCATTGCTTTATCAGCAAGCATTGGTATATCTTCTACTTTTCCTCCTACATCTCCTACTGTTTGTGTTATTCCAACTTTTTCTGATAAATCTTTTATTTTCTCACAGAAAGTTTTAATAACTTCTTCTTTAGTAAATTTAGTAGCATCTGTATGGAAAGCCTGAGTTAAAATTTCTCTATATTCTTCATAGCTTGTCTCTCCATTAAATTTCATAACTGTAGGAAGAAGTATAGCATTTGCTAAACCATGTGGTGTATCATATACAGCACCTAATTGGTGAGCCATAGAGTGAACTATTCCAAGTCCAACATTTGAGAATGCCATACCTGCTATATATTGACCAAGTCCCATATTATTTATAGCTTCTTGATCTTTATCATTAACAGCTTTCTCTAAGTTATCATAAATTAATTGAATAGCTTTCATAGAAAACATTTGAGACATTGTATTTCTGTTTTTTGTTATATATCCTTCTATTGCATGTGTTAAAGCATCCATTCCTGTTGATGCAGCAATTGATTTAGGCATAGAAGCCATAAGTTCTGTATCTACAATTGCTATAATTGGAATATCATGTTCATCAACACAAACCATTTTTATTTCTTTTTCAGGGTCTGTTATAACATAGTTTATTGTAACTTCTGCAGCTGTTCCAGCTGTTGTTGGTAGAGCTATAATTGGCAATCCTTTATTTTTTGTATTAGAAGCTCCATTTAAAGAAACAACATCTGCTCTATCAGGATTTGTCATAATTATTGATATTGCTTTAGCTGTATCAATGCTTGAACCTCCACCTACTGCAACTATTAAATCAGCTCCAATATCTTTGCACATTTGAATACCAGCATTAACATTTGCAATTGGAGGGTTTGGAAGTACATCATGATATACTCCATATTCAATTCCAGCTTCATCTAATATGTCTGTTACTTTTTTACTAACCCCTACTTCAAATAAAGATTTATCTGTAACTACCAAAACTTTTTTAAATCCTCTATTTTTTATCTCATCTGCTAAAACACTTCTAGCACCTTCTCCAAAATATGATGTTTCATTTAAAACAAATTTTGTAACTGCCATTTCAAATTTCCTCCCATTAAATAAACTTTTATTTTTTTAATAAGTGTTAAAGTATATTTTTCAAAATCATTGTCTTCATTCTACTCATTTCTTGTAAAGTTGTAAGAACTCCTTCATTTCCTATACCACTATGTTTCCATCCACCAAATGGCATTTCAAATGAACGATAGAAACTTGCACCATTTACTATTGCTCCACCACACTCAAGTCTATCTGCAATTTTCATTCCTAATGAATAATCTTTAGTTATTACACATCCACATAGACCATAAGATGATTGGTTTGCAATTTCTACAGCTTCATCTACAGTATCAAAACCTATAACTGAAATAACAGGACCAAATATTTCCATGTCTTTTGCTACTTCCATATCCTTTGTTACATTATCTAATATTGTTGGATAGTAGTATGCATCTTCTCTTCTTCCTCCGCATACTATTGTAGCTCCTTCTGATACCATTTGATTTACTTGGTCTTCAATTCTTTTAGCAGCATTTATGTTAATCATTGGTCCCATATCTGTATCTTCTTTGCTAGGGTCTCCAACTTTAAGATTTGATATAACCTCTTTCATTCTCTCAATAAATTCTGCTTTTCTAGAATTATGAATTAAAAATCTTTTACTTGCACAACATACTTGTCCACCATTATATAATCTTCCCCAGATTGTTTCTTTTACTGCTAAATCCATATCTCCATCTTCTAGGAATATGAATGCATCATTTCCTCCTAGTTCTAGCATTACATGCGTTAAATTTTGTGAACATGTACCCATTGTTTGGATTCCAGCTGCTGTTCCACCTGTTAATGATACTAAATGTACTCCTGGGTGACGAGCTAAAGCTTGTCCACATGTTGGTCCATCACCTGTTAATATTTGAATACATCCTGCTGGTACTCCAGCTTCTATCATTAATTTAACATATTCTGTTAAAGTTAATGGATTATAATTTGATGGTTTTACAATTATGCTATTCCCCATAAGTAGTGCTGGTGGTACTTTTTGACAGAATAAGTCACTTGGGAAATTGAAAGGTATAATTGCTGCAATAACACCTATTGGGTATCTTTTTGTTATTTGCATTGTTTTTTCTTGGCCAGCTTCTTGCCCTGCTGGAATGCTTTGGTCATATAAATGTTTTGCCCTTTCTATAAATGCCCTAACACCTATTCTAACATTTGCAACTTCTCCTCTTGCTTCTTTTATTGGTTTTCCAGTTTCTGCTGTTAATAACTGTGCTAATCTTTCTTTATTTTCTTCTACTAAGTCTACAAATTTATATAATTTATCTGCTCGTTCGTGAATGGGTACTTCTGCCCATTTCTTTTGTTCTACCATTGCTACCTTTACGGCTGTATCTACATCTTCATCTGTACAATTTGGTACAGTATCTATAAGCTCACTTGTTGCTGGATTTACAACCTCTATTGTTGCTCCATTAAGAGCTTCTTTCCATTCATATCCAATTAAATTTTTCACAGTACATTCCTCCTTTTTTTGTGGTTTTTCCCCCGCTCTTCATTTAGCTATTGCTGTAAATGATAGCATTAAACCTCCACATGTATTTGCTCCATGCTCTCTTGATCCATATTCACCAAATGTAAATATAGTCATAAAAGGAACTCCGTTTGCTTCTTTCTTTAATTGTTTAGCAACTTCATCTATTCTGTCACCTATTCCTAATTTTCTTCCTCCGCAGTGAACTAATAAATATGCTCCTACATCTTCTCTTAAATTCTTTTTAGCTTCTTTCATAGCTTTTCCTGTAGAATCAATTAATTCATCTACTGTTGCTTCCATTTGTATAACTGCTGTATTAACTGCTAAATTATTTCCTATGTTCATAGAATAATCATCATTTCCATTCATTGGGTGACGTATTGCAATTAAATCTCCTAATCTATCTTTTACTCCAAGTGGTGCTAAAATTGTTTGAGTAAGTAAATTTCCACCTGCTAAGTCTTTTAATTTTTTACCTGTCCATGATGCATATTTTTTCATTGCAGGTACTCCATCTATTTCAACTAATGTTCTTTTTCCACTTATTTTTGTAATAACACCTGAGTTTGTTGTTTCATGATATGCTCCAGTATATACATTAGCCATTGGCTTATCTGTATAGAAGAATGCTACTGCACATCCATCAGAGAATATAGTGTCATTTGTATAAATGCTCCATTCTCCTGAAACTGTGTTATCAGCTGCACTACCACCAAAGAATGGCACTCTACCTATAACATCTTCTATTCCTTTTAAGTAATCTTCTTCTTCTGCTGGTGAAGCTACCATATAGAAATATGCTGGTGCTGTTGTTTGTCCTGCTTTTTCCATTGCTTCTTTTGCAAGCATTCTACCTGTTGCTCTTGCATCTTTTTGTTTTGCTGAACCTGCAACACCTACTGTTGTATCTGGATCTCCTAAAGCCATAATTCCAACAAAACCATTTTCAGATGTTATATATCCGTCTGGTACTATAATTCCTCCACTTGATGTACAACCAATGATTGGTGCTGTACCAAGTTCAGCTTTTGCACCTTCTAGCACTTTTTTAACATCATTATCTGCCGATGTATATAAAAATGCCACCTTTGTTTGAACTAAATCTACTACAGCCTTCTTTGCTGAGGCTCTTCCTGCTTCGTAATTATCTGCTTCTGTACTCCAACCTATGTTTGCTTTCAACATATTAATTCCTCCTTTGTCTTTAATAAATTTATATAAATTCATTATACCCAGATTATATACTTAATATTATTTTTTGACAATATTTTTTACAAAAAAATCATATTAAATTTACCACATTTATACCACTTGTTATATTAAATATTTTTGTGTATAATGACATTGCAACAAGTTGTTTTGTTTATTAGGAGGGTAAAACCTATGATTATAACTTTACCGTCACAGAACTTGAATACAAACGACCTTAATATCAAGGATGGTGTTTTGTATTTGAGTCAAAGCCAATCTTATCAGAATGTTATCTATCGGCTCACATATTTTATGAAAGGTCGTCACTATTGCTACTATTGCAAGAAACGTATTCCGCGAAATGAAATAACCATGGATCATATGTATCCAAGGTCATTAGGAGGCCCAACTATTCCAGAAAATCTTATCCCCGCCTGTCGGGATTGTAACTGCCGTAAATCGGATATGACTCATGAACAATTTAGAACACTTATGTCTCTTGATGCATCTGATAGACCTAGTTACATTAACAAGATTCATGCTCTAAAAGAAGGGTATAGAAAGATTGGAATGTTCCAAATCCCTTCAGACTGGGTTACACCTGTCAAAGTGGATAGAATCCATACCAACGTTGATTTTGCTAATATCTCAAACTCCAAGTATGAGAAAGTAAAGCATTTCTACGAAACGTATGGAAACTTCCAGTATCCGATAGTTATCGATAGGAAGGAGCATTCCCTCGATGGATTTTATGTTCTTTTCGTCGCTAAATCTTTGGATATTCAGTTCATTCCAGCAGTAGTTCTCGATAACGTTGAAATGAGATGATGCACTCAAAACATTACTATGTGTTGACAAAAGGCTCCGCATTCGCGAGGCCTTAGTTTTTTATTTTTTATTCTGCAATTCCAATTTTATATTCAATATTTTCCATGTGAGGAAACATTTCTTTAATCCTCTTTAATGTAAGCATACTATGACGTGGCTGAGGATTTTTCTCATCTTCTGTTAAAAGTTTTTGAGTATAACAATTCTCTGCAGTTTTATACAATAAATATCTATTTCGTACATAAGTATAATACATTTGATATCCGTCATCTAAATTCATTTTAAATTGAATAAAAGTGTATTTTCCGTCCATAATCTCTCCTTTTTTACAAAACAAGCCTGTCCTTCAAACTGACATTATGCCAAAGGGGCCTGTCCCATTGGCACAGCTTATTTTATCATTTCTTCAAATTCTTCTTCTGAAATTATTGTTATTCCAAGATTTTGTGCTTTTGTTAGTTTACTTCCTGCTGATTCTCCTGCTAGAACATAGCTCGTTTTTTTAGATACTGTTCCTGATGTTTTACCACCAAATTTTTCAATTATCTCACTTGCTTGTTCTCTTGAGTATTTTTCTAGGCTTCCTGTTAATACGAATGTTTTACCATAAAATCTATCATCTGCTGTTTCTTCTTTTTGTGCTTCCATATTTACACCATAATCTTTTAACCTGTTTATTAAGTCAATTGTTTGTTCTTCTCTAAAGAAATTATATATGCTTTCTGCTATTATTTGTCCTATATCATCTTTCATACATAAACTTTCTAAAGATGCATTCATTAGTTTATCCATTGTATCATATGTTCTAGTTAATGATTTTGCAATTTTAACTCCTACATGTCTTATACCTAATGCATTTACAAGTCTGTACAAATCTCTTGATTTACTTTCTTCGATTGCATTCATTAAATTTTGTGCAAATTTCTTACCATTCTTTTTTAATGAAGCTATATCATCAAATGTTAATTTATATATATCTGCAATATTACTAATTAATTTTCTTTGAATTAATTCATCTATAATCGCTTCTCCAAGTCCTGTTATATCCATCGCATCTCTTGAAGCAAAATGAATTATTCCTCTATATAGTTTTGCTGGGCATTCTACGCCATTACAATACCAGGCAGATTCTCCTTCTTCTCTTATTGTTTGTGCTCCACATACAGGACAAACTTTTGGCATTTCAAATATTTTTTCTTTTCCTGTTCTTTTTGATTTTACCACATCTACAACTTCAGGTATAACGTCTCCTGCCTTTTGTATTACTACTGTATCTCCAACTCTTATGTCTTTTTCTTTTATATAATCTTCATTATGAAGAGTGGTTTTGGAAATTTTTGAACCCGCAACTACAACTGGTTCTAGAATAGCCATTGGTGTAATTGCTCCTGTTCTTCCTACTTGACAAGTTATTTCTTTTAATTTAGTTTCTTTTCTTTCTGGTGGGTATTTATAAGCTACTGCCCATTTTGGCACTTTATATGTTGTTCCAGCTTTTTCTCTTAATTCTAGATTGTTTACTTTAACAACAGCTCCATCTATGCCAAAGGATATTTTTTCTCTATCTTTTCCAATTTTCTTTATTGCTTCAATTGCTTCATCTATACTTTCACAAAGAATTTTTACTGGGTTTACATTAAATCCTAATTTTTCTAGGTAAAGTAAACTTTCGTAATGTGTTGTAAATTTGATACTATCTGATTTTTGTACATTAAATATATAAATATCAAGAGGTCTCTTTGCTGTTATTTTGCTGTCCAACTGTCTTAAAGAACCTGCTGCAGCATTTCTTGCATTTGCAAATTGTTCTCCTTCATCCAATAATCTATCACTATTTAATTTTTCAAATTCCTCTTTTCCTATAAAAACTTCTCCACGCACAATTATATCTATAGGCTCTTTTAGTTTTTTAGGAATTGATTTTAACGTTTTTAAATTTTCTGTAACATCTTCACCAACTAGACCATCTCCTCTAGTTGCTCCTCTTACCAAAACGCCATTCTTGTATTCTAAAGCTGCAGATAATCCATCTATTTTAGTTTCTACAACATAATCTAATTTTATATTATTCTCTTCTGCAAGTTTTCTCATTCTTTCGTCAAAATCTCTAACTTCTTCAAATGAAAACACGTCTTGCAAACTTTGAAGTGGTACTTCATGAGTTACTTTTTCAAACCCTTTTTTTATACTAGCCCCTACTCTTTGAGTTGGTGAATCTTTTCTTATTAAATCTGGATATTCTGCCTCTATTTTTTTAAGCTCTCTCATAAGCATGTCATATTCATAATCACTTACAACTTGCTTATCATCAAAATACATTTGTGTATAATATTTAAGTAAAGGAACTAACTCCTCTACTCTCTCTTTTGCTTTTTCTTTATCCATTTTAACCTCCATTCGAGCTAATTTGCGCAAACAAAAATTTATTTCATTTCTCCTTTGAATAAGTCTTTACTTCCTTTTAAATAATCAATTCCTGAGAATATTGTTGCTAAAACTGATATACTTAAAAGAGCAGTTGAAATTAAATTTATTACAAATGGTATTCCACTTAATTTTCCATTAAATATTGCTCCAAAACTATTAACATCAACAAATGCTACTACCAAACCAAGCATTTGCGTACATGTTTTTATTTTTCCCCATATACTTGCAGCAATAACATTTCCATCTTTTTCTACAGCTACTAATCTATACCCTGATACTATAAATTCACGAATTACTACAATTGCTGGTATCCAAGCTGGAATTTTTCCTGATTCAAGCAAAATAAGCATTGCCACTATTACTAATATTTTATCAGCAATTGGGTCTAAAAACTTCCCAAATGTTGTTATTTGATTTCTAGAACGAGCAATATATCCATCTAGTTTATCAGTAAGTGATGCTATAATAAATATTATATCAATTATTATATATGTAAGTGATACACCTAGTACCGAACCCTGTATCCCTAAATAAGGTATTATTAATATTATCGGCACTAATATAATTCTGAACAAAGTCAATTTATTTGCTAAATTCATTTATTTCATTCCTCTCATACTATTTATTTTTATAATCTCTGCAAAAATTCTTTATACATTATATATAAATAATAAAAAAAAATAAATAGTAAAATAAAATTTTTTTGTCTTATTATTTATATTTATTATTCACTAGACTAAAAAGATATATTTTTTATAAAAATAAAAAATATATCTTTTTAGTATTATTATTTAGTCAAATTTGATTGAACTATATCAACAATATCAGCAATATATTCACCTATAATTGGAATATTCCAAGTAACAATTTTTTGAAGTATTATAAGTATTATTGCGGTTATAATAGTAACTCCAATACCTATCCCTATTCCTTTTGCTATTCCTGACCAAATATTTCTGAAAATTAATTCCTTCTTATTGCCTAATAGCTCAGCCAATTCTAGCACTTTGTTTCTAGTTAATAAATAGTTTAATTTATCTAATTTTTTGTTTAATTCATCATATAATCTTCTTTTCATTTAATCTCACATAAACTCTCATAAAATAGTTTTTGTTTTATTATAAACTTTTATGAGCTTTTTATGCACTAATGAACTCAAAGTCAAAAACAATTCCTCAATTTTTTATTTCAGAACAAATTACATAAAAAAACCGGGGCTCTCAGCTTCCACCAAGAGCCCTCATCTCACCAATTATGGTGTAAGCGGTCTACTGCTCCGTCCACTTCACCACCCAGTACTTGATCTCATCTTCTGCGAGCACACCTCTGTCTGCGTAGCTGAGCGTTTTAAGCCCATTGCACTTTGCACTATCCAAGACGTAGGACATGATTTGGTCAATGTTCCTCATCTTCTCCGGCGAGATCAGTAAGATTTCGTCAAGTCTCTTGACCCTGATTTCGCGCTTAGTTGAAGCATCCTTGACACAAACAGATATACCAATGCAGTCTGTTTGTGCAATGAACTCAACGCGAATGCGCCGTATCTGTTCCATCTCAAAAGCAGAGAAGCTGTTCAAGGCATTCTCCACCTTCTTCCAGATCATATCAGCGACCTGGCTGTTTTTCAAATGCGCACCTTCCTTCTTTCTCGAATCCAGGATTTGCCTCAGGTTACGTTTCCGACAAGTTGCCATACGATAGCCCCTTTCTAACAGTTCCAAATTTTGCTGAGTACCGACCATTATACTGCTTTTTATATAAATTGTCAAATAGCACAGAACAAAGCGACCTTGGTCGCCCTTTGTTCTTGCCAATTTAGGTTTCCGACGCAAGGAGGAAATCCTAAAGGCAATGGCGATTATAGCATTTTTATGTAATAGGAAATAAGAAATTTCCTATTACATAAAAAAAGAATAGCTATTTGCTATCCTAATTTTATTTAATTCCATATTTTTTCTTAAATCTATCTGCTCTACCACCTGTTGTTTCTCTCTTTAAGTTACCTGTCCAGAATGGATGACATTTTGAGCAAACATCAACTTTCATATCAGCTTTTGTAGAATTTGTTTTCATAACATTTCCACAAGCGCATGTTATAGTTGCTTCTGTATAATTTGGATGTATTCCTTCTTTCATTTTGTATTCACCTCTCCCTTATCTTTTTAAAACGCTATTTTATATGATAACATATTTATTTATTTTTTTCAAGTATTTATTTTTTATATTTTATTTATATTTATTTTATTGATATTATTTTATATTTCTTCTTTTTGTTGTTCTATATATTCTGCTGAACTTTGAAGTTCTTGTTCTAAAGAAGCTTTATGTACTAGTTTATTAACTATATTAAATAAACAAGCAATAATTAATATTATAAATAATACTTTCTTCCATACTTTAGCTATCATATCCATTTCTCCTTTTACATACAATATTATACTTATTTTTCACAAAAAAGTCAATAGACAATTACATATGTAATCGTCTGTCTAATTCTTCTAAAATATTTTTTCCACATAATATAAGTGAGAACACAAATGTAAATACAGCAATTGAGCTTGCAATTATTGTAAATAATGGTTCTGTTATTATATTGTCCGAAAACACTAATAAACCTAAAGGTATAACACTTAGTACAAATATTATTAATTGATATAGTGCATATTTATATTTATGAAAACTTGATATTGTTAGTACAAACATTGTTGTATTTGCTACCATTATTATTATTGGTATTGCCAAGTTTATTGACCAGCCTTCATACCCCAGGATATGGTCTATACAAATTGTAAGTATTGATATTGCTATTAACTGAACCATTACATTTGATGCTATGTTTACATTTCTATGAATAGAATACATTACTGTAAGCCATGAATAAATTATTCCTATTATTACTATGAAACTCCACATATATTTTGTAGAAGTACATACATTTGTAATTAAACAAGCTACTGCAACTACAAACGATACAATTATCATTATTTTTATTGCAATGTTATCTTTTTTCACATTTCTAATCTTCGGGTATAACGAAGTCATGTACACCATTCCCTTCTACATATAAATCTATTCCTTCTTCTTTTAGCTTTTCAAAAAATTTTTGTTCTACATCTGTGTCTTTTAAAACAGATGTAAATGTAAGAACTAAATTGTTTTCAAAAGAACAAGCTGAACATTTAATTTTCTCTACCGATTCTGGTGCAATAAGCATTAGAAACTTATCTATATATTTTTGATATTCTCCTATAATACCTACTCTTCCTATGTTTGAAAATGTAGTAGTAGTATATCTTCTTATTTCCATATAACTTAATTTTACAATTATAACCTTTAAGAACAATGGAATTAGTTTTATAAATAAATTATTTCCAAGTTTAACATTTGCAGACATAGTTTTACTTATTTCTTCTTTTGTTAATCTTTTATTAAAATCACCCTGTACAAATTTAAGCAAATTATCAAAATTTAAAAGTTCTGTGTTATTCATGTTTGCTTGAACAGTTATATAACTAAAGAAATTGCTTACTGTTTCTGATTTAAAATATTTTTTTAAATCAACTGGTATGCATACTTTTATCGGCTTTTTCCCTTTAAACTTTTGGTAATTTGAATTATATATAGCATATATTATACAAGCTGTTAAATATTGAGTTATTGTAACTCCTTTTTCCTTTGCTTTTGCCTTTAATTGTTCTAAATTTATATTAACATGTATTACTCCAATTGCGGACAAAGGTAGTTTTTTTCCTTTTAAAATATAAGCTTTTTTTCCGCCTTTTGCATTTTTTGATTTTTTATTATAATTTTTTAAATAGTCATCTTCAGTATTATTGGACAATTTTCTTTGGGTTCTTAATTTTTGATTAAAATCTTTAGGATGTGCCAATTCTATATATGTATATACTATCTCTCTTAAAAATATTATCCCACTATTTCCATCTGTTAATGAATGAAATATATCTAGATTAATTTTATTTTCATAATACGTAACCTTAAATAAATAATCATTATTTATTTTTGGATCAATATATTTACATGGATATATTTTCTCTTTTTCTATTATTACTTTTTTGTGATTTTCCTCAAAATAGTACCAAAATAGTCCTTTTTTTAATTTTACCTTGAATGAACTTAAGTTTTTTAATACAAGTTCAACAGATTTTTTTAAAATTTGTGGGTCTACTTTTTCTTTTAATACTGCAGATAATCTAAAAACACTACTATATTTTTTATTTGATGCTATTGGAAATATTTTAGCTGAATTATCTAGTCTCCTCCAATTATTACTTTTTGGCATCTATATTCTCTCCTTTTTGAATAATCTCAATAATTTTTTCATAGCCTTCTTTTGCATATATCACTTTTGATTTATGCCTCATTAAAGGGAAATTGTGTATTGCATCTTCATATTCTATAAATTTTACTTTTCCATTATTATTTAAAGCAAACTTTTTAGCATCTGGATTTAACATATCTTTTGTACCAGATAATATATATATTTCTTTTAATTTATCTGTTGGTCCTAACACTGGATTAACAAGATAGCTTCTTAATCCATTTTTTCCAGCATATCTTTTTCCAGATATTTTTAGTAATGGCTTTTTTAATACTGGATCATTTATTTTATCTATATCAGGATTAGTCATTCTTACATCAAGCCATGGTGATATTAAAATTGTTCTATTTGGAAGCTTTCTTTTTAACTTTCCATTTCTCTGATACAAAGCAAGCGCAAGCCCTGCTCCAGCAGAATCTCCCATTAATATAAATTCTTTTCCTTCTAAATTATTTATTATTTCCTTATATAATGGTTCCATCATTTTAAATACCTGAAGATATGTATTTTCAGGGGTTAGCGGATAATCCGGCACAATTAATGTTGCATTTGTAGCATTAATTATATCTTTAAAAAATGTCCAATGATATTTTTCAAGCTCACCAACATATGAGCCACCATGAATATACAGTATTAATTTATCACTTTTCTCCTCTTCTGGAGATATTATAAAAACATCTTTTCCCATAAATTTTTTTGACTCAAAATGAAAATATCTAAATACATCTTTCGGAAGTTTAGATGTAGAAACTCTAAGTTCATAATACATTATTATAAGTAATACTAATAGTAAGATTAATAATATAACAAATTGTACGTGCATAACTCTTTATCCTTTTCTAATAATTATTATATATTATATCATATATTATATTTTTTGTTTTTCCATTTTTATCCTATCATTTATTATAATATTTTTTTAAATTCAGGAAAAAATAATTAATGTACAACATAATTTTAAGAGGTGTTTTTATATGAATAAAAAATGGATAATATTTCTCGTTGTTCTCTTTATTATTATACGGTACAATATTATACTTCTTTTTTAAGAATAATTCAAGTAATCAAAATGATAATAATTACAGTTCAAGCAGAATATCTGCTAATATAAATAGTTCACAAATTGCTGAATCTAACAGCTTAAACACGAATGAAAATATAGGCGGAAGTGTAATTCCAGATGTAAACTTAATTGAAAATACAACTCAAAACACTAATACTCAAAGTGAGAATTATCAAATTCCAACTGAAACAAAAATTAGTAGTTTTTCTACTCCTATAGTTGATGATAATGAAAACAGAGTTAACAATATAAAAATAACATGTTCAAGAATTAATGGAACTGTTGTAAAAGCAAATAACGAATTTTCTTTCTGCGATATCGTAGGTCAACCATCCGCCAAAGATGGTTACAAAGAAGCTCATGCTTTTGCTAACGGAAAAGTGGTTAATGCTATAGGTGGCGGTAATTGCCAAGTAAGTACAACTGTTTATAATGCTGCAAAAAAAGTAGATGGGGTAGAAATTACAGAAAGACATGAACATGGTAAGCCTGTTGGATATATTGAAGAAGGAAAAGATGCAACCGTTGCATATGATTACTATGATTTAAAGTTTGAAAATCATAATGATTATGACCTTAAATTAAAAGCATATATAAAAAATAAAAAAGTTTATGTTGAAGTATATAAACTTTCTTAAATAAAACATAAAAGGACATATTGCTAAAATTAAATCAATATGTCCTTCTATCTTTATTATTTTTTTAATACTTCAAAGCATTTATTTCCTCACATTAATTTATTAAATTACACATTCTATAAAACAATTATTTTGTTTCGGAAATCTTTAATACTTTTTCTATTATCTCAGGCATTTCTTCATATACCGCAAGAGTAAAATTTTTTTCTTTATTTAGTATCATATCTTGAAGTTCTTCTATTTTTATATATTTAATATTACTTACTTCTTCTTCCTGTAGCTTAAAGTCTTTTATTTCTTTATTCGTTTTTACCAAGAAAATATATGAAAAAGCATAATGATATCTACTATTTATTTTTTCTTTAATCTTCAATGTTTTTAAAGGAATCAAATCATTTTTTGTAACATTTAAGTCTACTTCTTCTTTTAGCTCTCGCATTACTGCTTCTTCTGGTAATTCCCCACTAGATACATGCCCTGTACAGACTTCCCACTCTAATGGTTTGTCTTTTTTATTAGCAGACCTTTGTTGCAATAAAACTTCACCCTTATTATTTATAACAAGACAAATTACTTCTCTATACCATTTTCCAAACTTATGAAAATCATCTTTTGGAAGTTTTCTATGTGTTAAATTATTGTTTTCATCTACTTCATCTAAATATTCCATTTTTTCCTCCACTCTTTATTTTTCTATTATTTCTTAATTTTCTGGCATTTTCGCTATCTATCATTCTTTTTATTACATTATCTATCAAATGTCAATCTCCCATTTTTCTTATGCTTGCCATCATTTTATCATAAAAAATAAAATATAACAATTAATATTAATCTAAGTATGTGCAAAAATCTGATTCATTTGTGATAATGTCTTAATAAATCATTTGAGAAAATGTCTCAACCAAAAAATATTATAGATAC
>CALXNM010000013.1 GCA_944389745.1 uncultured Clostridia bacterium
ATAAACAAAGTAGAAATACCAGTAAATAGAGTATCAGATAGCAACTTAGAACTTGAATATACAATAGTAGTAAAGAATACTGGCAAAGTAGAAGGAAGCAGTGAAGTAATAGAAACATTACCAAAATACTTCAAAGTAATAGATGGAACAAGTAAAGAGTGGAAGAAACAATCTGATGGAACCTTAAAACTAAATGTTACATTAAAAGAAGGAGAAACAAAAGAATACAAAGTAGTAATAAGATGGGAGAAAGGTTCAAACAACTTTGGTTCATTATCAAACACAGTAGAATTATCAAATGTAACAAACCCAGCAAACTTCAAAGAAACAACTACTGAAGATAATAAAGCAAAAGCAGAATTAGTACTAGCAGTAAAATCAGGAGAAGATAGAAGCATGAGATGGGTAGGATACACAATAGGAATATTATTTGTAATTGCCGGAATGGTAGTATATGTTAGAAGGAGAATCTAAAAGTTATTTTTAGATAAATGAAGTAGTAGAAAATTATTCTACTACTTTATTTTGTGTCAAAGGGGTCTGTTCCTATTGGCATAATAGCAATTTTGTAGAATATACATATGTTATACAGGAATAAATAAGGAGTGGTAACTATTTCGGATTTAATAAAAACAGGATTATTAGGTTTGTTTTTTGGAACATTTGGTACAACAATAGGTGGGTTAATAGGTGTAAAGTTTAACAAAACTAGTAATAGATTTTTAGGATTTATACTAGCATTAACATCTGGTTTAATGACATCAATTATTTGTTTTGAATTGGTTCCAGAAGCTTTAGAAATATCAAGTTTGTTTAATACAATACTTGGAATAGTGTTTGGAATAATAGCAATGATTATATGTGATATATATGTGGATAAATTGATTCCAAAACAGGTTAAAACTGTGGATAACCTTAAAGAAAATCTGTTAAAGACAGGAATAATCATAAGTGTAGGACTTGCAATTCATAATTTTCCAGAAGGATTAGCTATTGGTTCTGGATTTGAATCATCTGTTAAACTGGGTTTATCTCTTGCTATTACAATTTGCTTTCATGATATTCCGGAAGGACTTTCTATGGCTGTACCACTTAAAAATGGAGGAATGAAAGTAAGTAAAATACTATGGTATGTTATATTATCTGGTATGACAACTGCGCTGGGGGCCTTAGTGGGAGCAATTCTTGGAGGAATATCTGAAGAAGTAATAGGGTTATGCTTGGCTTTTGCAGCAGGAGCAATGATATATATAGTTTCTGGAGAACTTACTCCAGAATCAAATAAATTGTATATGGGCAAAAGTACAGTAATAGGAAATATAATTGGAATATTAATAGGACTTGTAGCTATGAGCATATAGAGAGAGGTGTATTGTTGAAAAAATACTATAAATTTGCTATAATATATAGGCATGTGTAAAATCAAGTTAAGAAAAAATATAAAAATAATAATATTAATATAGAGGATTTGAAATGATAAAAATCAAAAACAAAGAATTAGAATTATTTTTACAAGTAATGCTAAAAAAAGATATAAATAGAATGGAACAAAAAGATTTAGATAATATAAATGATATTACTTTAAATGCTACAGATGAACTTGGTAAAGTAATTTCATATAATTTAGATGATTTAAAATTATTTAGAAAATTGCAAACATGTACAGTAAGAAATTATGAGATAACAAAAGAAAATTATCATTCATTAAATTGCATTAATAATATGAATGGTATAAATGAGATAAAAATGTATAATTGTAATTTTGAAAAAGATATAGTTTTAGAATTAAAGGCTAAAACTATACAATTTATATCATGCAATAATTTAAATATAGGAAATTTAATAACAAAATCTTCTGTAGAAACAATAAAAGTTTTACATTGTTTAAATTATAGTGTTGGAAACCTTGGCAATACTAAAAATATATATTTTGATGAAAACGATATTATCAAAGTAACAATAAAGGATTTATTAAATAGTAAATTAATTAATATAACATTTAATAATTGCGATTTTAAAGCGTTTTCCCCAAAATATTTATTAGAATTAAATCAGCAGAAAAACGTAGTAATTTCAAGTAATAATAGAATTATTTAGTATTTGAAGAATTGGAAGTTTATGTGTGAAAGAATGTGGAGATAAAAGTAAATGAAATTTGCAGAAAGAGAAAAGGATATTTTAAAAGGAATTCATGGAGTAGTAATAAATGAAAATGGACCAACTATTGTATTATCTAAAGTTCCAACTCATATGTTAAAAGAAGTTATAGATTTGTGTAGAAACAAAGAATGGCTCTCTTTAAAAATAGAACTTAGTGATATTACAAGATTGGAAGAACAGGGAATAGAATTAAACAGAGGAGAATTTAATGCATATTTAAATTGCCAAACAATAAAAGAAGCATCTCCTAGTTTTTTAGCGAAACATGGAATAAGAGAAATATTAGTGGGAGCTAATGAAGATCCTATTGAAGAAAGAATGGAATATATTAAATATGGACTTATATATACAAGGCTTGCAAATCTAGTAAGTGATATAGATATGAATATGCCAGAAGTAGAAAGATTTAAAGCAGTATATACTAGATTAGCCAGAATGATTGATTATGATGAGGGAATGGAAGATTGTGATTCAAAATATGCTAAAGATAATATAAAAGCATCTAGAAATATGATAAATGCAGTATTATTAAATAAAACGGTATGTCTTGGATTTGCTGAAACATTAAAACAAACTTTAAGTTTAGTTGGTATAGAGGTTAAAATAGCACATAGCTTAAGAAATAATGATGATACTAGACATGCATATAATTTGGTTAAGATAGATGGTGTATGGTATAATGCCGACTTAACATGGGACTATTCAAGTATACGTAGAGGAATAAGGCCAAAGTATTGCTTGAAAAGCGATAGACACTTTATAAGATGCGACATGTCGATTAGGCCAAACCATAGGCCAGATAATAAAGCAATGAAAATGCCGAGATGTCACGAATCATTAGAAATCTATCCAGAATTACAAGAAATTCCAGGTTTTGTTGTTAGAATAAATAAAAAACTAAAAAGAACTTTACAAGTGATAAATGGAAATAAAAAACTTCAGACAAATCCAGCGACTATTATGGATTTTAGAAAACATATTAGAACAGACGAATTCTCTAAACCTGTTCAATCAAATTCAACAGGACAAGGTGGAAAACATTTCTCAGGTAAAAGTAAAAAAACAGAAAAATCAGATGAAGATATTACAAAATAATTAAATGTTCGCTTGAAAAAATATGTAATATAAGTTAAAATATTGAAAGCAAATAAATGTTTAGTAATTAAGGAGAAAAATAATGCAAGAATTAATAGAAGGATTAAATGATAAGCAAAAAGAGGCTGTTTTAAATACAGAGGGACCTTGTTTAGTAATTGCAGGAGCTGGAAGTGGAAAAACAAAGGTATTAACTCATAAGATAGCATATTTGATGAGTGAAAAGTATGTTAAACCCTGGAATATATTAGCTATTACATTTACTAACAAAGCTGCAAATGAAATGAAAGAAAGAGTAGAAAACCTTGTGGGAGATGCAGCTAAAGACATGTGGATAGGAACATTCCACTCAATATGTGTTCGTATTCTAAGAAAATATATAGATAGATTAGGTTTTGACCATTCATTTTTAATATTTGATACATCAGACCAAAGAACACTTATAAAAGAATGTATGAAAGCATTAAAAATAGATGACAAAATGTTTACAGACAGAAGTATTTTATCAGAAATAAGCAATGGGAAAAACGAGATGCTTGAACCAAAAGCTTATCAAGTAAAATACGCGGGTGATTATAGAAAAGAAATAATAGGAAGAGTATATGAATTATATCAAAAGAGATTAAAAGAAAATAACGCAATAGATTTTGATGACATTATAAATTATACAATAAAAATACTACAAGAAAATGAAGATGCTTTAGAATATTATACAAATAAATTTCAATATATACTTGTAGACGAATATCAAGATACAAACAAAGCACAATTTACATTAGTTACAATGCTTGCTTCAAGACATGGAAATATTACAGTTGTTGGAGATAATGACCAAGGTATTTATAGTTTTAGAGGAGCAGATATTAGTAATATATTGAATTTCGAAAAAGATTTTCCTGGAGCAAAATTAATAAAACTAGAGCAAAACTATAGATGCACGGGAAATATTTTAAAAGCAGCTAACTCAGTTATTAAACATAATGAAAATAAATATGAGAAAAAACTTTGGACAGAAAATGAAGAAGGAAGCCTTCCAACAATTCATAAATCTGATGATGAATATGATGAAGGAAGATATATAGTAGAGGAAATAAACCATTTAAGGAGAGAGGAATATTTTAAATATTCAGATTTTGTAGTGCTTTATAGAATGAACTCACAATCTAGAGCAATTGAGGAAATTTTAAGAAGAGAGGGAATTCCATACAAAATAGTAGGTGGCTTAAAATTCTATGAAAGAAAAGAAATAAAAGATATTATTTCTTATTTAAGATTAATTTACAATTTTTCAGACAATATTTCTTTAAGAAGAATTATCAATGAACCTAAAAGAGGTATTGGAAGAACAAGTATAGATAACATTAGTGAGATATCAGAAAAAACAGGTCTTTCAATGTTTGATGTAATAAAACATGCAGATGAATATGGACTAAATAGAGTAAAAGCTAATGCAGATGAATTTATAAAAACAATAGAAGAATTAAGAGGAAAGATAGAAGATTTAAGTATATCTGAACTTATAAAAGAAACATTAAATAAAACTGGATATGTAAAAGCACTAGAACAGGAAAATACAACAGAGGCGGAAACAAGAATACAAAACTTGGAAGAATTCTTAACAGTTGCTATAGAATTTGAAGAGGAAGAAGCGGAAAATACCTTGGCAGACTTTTTAGAAGGAATTACATTAAGTAGTGATATAGATGGAATTGAAGACTCAGAAGACTCTGTTACACTTATGACATTACATAGCGCAAAAGGACTAGAATTCCCAGTTGTATTTTTAGTGGGAATGGAAGAAGGAATATTCCCAGGAAATAAATCTATAGGAGAACCAAAAGAATTAGAAGAAGAAAGACGTTTGTTCTATGTTGGAATAACAAGAGCAAAACGATATCTATATTTAACATGTGCTAAAAAGAGAACGATATTTGGTTCAACAAGTTATAATCAAATATCAAGATTTATAAATGAAATACCAACAGATTTACTAGATGGTTATGACGAACTAGAAGGCAATAGCAACAATAATGAATTTGTAGATAGTCCTTACAAGTGGGAATATGGAACAAGCCAAAATGCAAGAAGATATTCAATAAATAGTAGTTTTGGCTCAGTAAACAGTGAAAAGGTAGCAGCATCAAGTACATCAACAAATATGAACACAGGCTTTCAATTTAAATCAGCAGAAAGCTTCTTAAATTCACTAAACAATAAAAGAAAAGAAGAATCTAGTTTTGATATATCAAAATTTAAAGAAGGACAACGTATATATCACAAGAAATTTGGAGAAGGAACAATTAATAAAATAGAAGAAGAAGGAGAAGATTATAAGCTAGATATATCTTTTGATAAAGCGGGACATAAGAGATTAATGGCAAAATTTGCAAATCTACAAATAATCTAATATAAGAATTTGAGCTTGTCGCTTTGAGAGACAGGCTCTTTTTTCGTCACTTTCGTCACTTTTGGGACAGAATTGATTTGCAAAATTTATATATTTTTAAATTTTATTTTTGCTTGCATAAAAAAATAAAATTAGTACATACTGTTTAAGAGATTATAAAAGAAAGGAATGATTAATTTGTCTAATTTAAGTCAAGTTGAATTGCAAAATTTAAGACATTTTATTGGAGCTCATGAAACATCATATCAAAAACTAAATGCTTATGCATCACAAGCTGTTGATCCACAAATAAAGCAAATGTTTACTAAAGCCGCACAAGATAGTCTTAATACAAAACAAAAATTAATGTCATTTTTAAATAATTAATTAGGAGGTAATTATGGACGAGAAAACAATGGTTAATGATATTTTATCAAGTGTAAAAGCAAGTCTTGGTTCTTATCAAACAGCAATATCAGAAACTGAGAATATGTCTCTTAGACAGACTTTACAACAAATAAGAAATAATGATGAAAGTTTTCAATATGAACTTTTTAAAACTGCTGAGGCCAAAGGATATTACAAACCTGCAGCACCTGCAAGTATTACGGAAATACAAGATGTGAAAAATAGTGTTCAACAATAAACTTAAGAAAAAAAGAGATTACGAGAGAAAAAAGAAGAGAGTACAAATAAAAATAAGTTAAAAAAGGAATTTAAACATTTTTTTAAAATTGTTTAAATTCTTTTTTTAATATAAAATAACTCATATGAAAATAAATGAGAATGTTTTGATGGGAGTGTTTAAGATTAGTATTTTAAAGAAAATTGCGGTTACAACAAGAAAGTCAATAAAATTAATAGTTCTAATATTCTTATCAGCTATAATATTACTAGCTCTAGTAGTATTATTTTATAATCCAACATATGAAGTAAGTTTAAATGGAGAAGTTATAGGTTTCACATCAAATAAAAGTAAGTTACAGGAAAGAATAAATGATTATACTTCTGGAAATGAAGAAGAAAATGTAGCTTTTATACAAGTTGATGCTATGCCTACATATAAACTATGCTTACTAAAAAAAGATATAAATACAAATGATGATGAAATTTATAGTAAAGTAACTGAAAATGGAACACCATACTATAAATACTATGCTATTACAGATGATAAAAAAGAGAAGTTTTATGTTTCATCATTTAAAGAAGCTGAAAAAGTAATAGAAAAACTAGAAGATAAAGATAGTGCAAATCAAGATGAATTGGGAATAGTAGAAAAATATGATAAAAAGATAAAAAAATTTACATCTGTAGAAAAATGTGTTGCAAAACTATATGAGGAAAAGCCAGTTGTAGTTTATTCAAGTAATGCATACAGCTCAGGTTCATCATCAGGCTATGTGAGTTTAGGTATTAATTTAATAAATCCAATTTCAGGAACAATAACATCAAGATATGGAAGTAATGATAGTGTAAGAGATCATACACATGCAGGAATTGATATAGGTGCACCAACTGGAACATCAATTAAGGCTGCAGCAGCTGGTACTGTCACATTTGCCGGATGGAGTGGAGGATATGGGTATTGTGTAAAATTAGACCATGGAAATGGTGTAACGACTGTATATGCTCACTGTAGTCAACTATTAGTTTCTTCAGGTCAAAGTGTATCGCAAGGCTCTATTATAGCGAAAGTAGGGTCAACTGGAAATTCAACAGGACCACATTTACACTTAGAAGTAAGAAAAAATGGAATTACATATAACCCACAAAATTATGTATATTAAAAAATAAAAATATAACCCATTTATATGGGTTATATTTTTTATAATAAGAAATTTCTCGTTCTTCATTTATTTAGCTTTTTGGGTATAGTGTAAAAAGCTCTTCTTAAAAGCATTATTTTTTATAAAAATAGTTCCTGACTCATTTAATCTATGTATAAAGATATCTGGATTTGATATATATGAACCAAATTCAGTAATGATTGTATAAAATTTTGTGATATTTTTATATTTAGTATTTAAATTGCATAATACTAAATATAAACAATCTTTATACAAATATAAATATATTTTTTCAGCTACTTTAACAGAGTTTACAAGATTACTTTTTACAAGAAATTCTACAAAATAGCAGTAATCATCAAATGAATTGAATTTATAAATTAAATGGTTTAGCTCTAATGTATGAGTTTTTCTTTTTACAACAGGTTTTGGTTTAGTTTTTGAACTGCGAGTATGCTTTTTGTTAGCATTAGGTTTCACTTTTGTAATAGTAAGCACAAAATTATCGTCAGTCATTGCCAAAGCCTCTACTCTTACTTGACAATTTTTTGTTTTAAATCCAATCTTTTCTTCAGCTTCTTCAAGCAAGTCAAAAAACAAATCCTGCGATTCTAGTGAATTGGACATAAAATCATGTAAACTTATATCATTATCTTCTAAATCTTGTATAGAAATAATAACTCTCATTTGGTTATCATTAATTTTTTCAAATTTCATTGAAAATCCTCCAAAAAGTATTATTACAATATTATATTTGTGTAATTCAAAAAAGGTAACTAATAATATATCATAAAATTAAATAAAATAAAAGATTTTTATAATATATTTAAGTATTTTTATTTTAACACATATTAGTAAAAAAATAAATAGAAAAACTTTCCTTTAAATCTTGAAAAAATTGGCTAGACAATATATAATACATAGGTATAAAAATTAAGGTGAATATAAGCAAAAGAGGAGGATATAATAAATATGGCAACAAGAGATAAAAATATATGGATATTAGTAGTTTTTATATTATGTGGAATAGTTGTAGGAGGACTTCTTGGAGAACTTGCATCAAAGGTTGACTTTTTATGGTGGCTAGGCTATGGACAAAGTTTTGGACTTTCTACACCAATAACATTAGATTTAAGTGTTATAACCATAACATTTGGCTTAATGTTTAAAATAAATATTGCTAGTATAATCGGTATGGTACTTGCCATATTTATATATAGAAAAATTTAGTTTTACTTACGGGGGCTTATGAAAGGATTGAGTTTTATGAAGATTAAAGAGCTTCCGTTATCAGAAAGGCCATATGAAAAATTAGAAATATATGGTCCAGAGAAATTATCAAATGCAGAATTAATTGCAATAGTGATAAAAAGTGGAACTAAAGATGAGAGCAGTGTACATATTGCACAAAGAATATTATCTTTAGAAAAAACAAGTGGAACAAACTTAAAATTTTTACAAGAAATGTCTGTTAACGAACTTATGAAAATAAAGGGAATTGGAAAAGTTAAAGCACTTCAAATCAAAGCAATTTGTGAAATTGCAAAAAGGATGTCAAGCCCAATGGATATAACTAATATACAAATTAATTCGCCTAGAGATGTAGCAAATTTGTTAATAGATGAAATGAAATATAAAAAAAGAGAGTGTGTAAAAGCTATATTACTAAATGTAAAAAATGTAGTAGTAAAAATTGTAGATATATGTTATGGAGGAACCAATTCTGCAATATTAAAACCTAAAGATGTGTTACATGAAGCAATAAAAATTGAAGCACCAAAGATAATCTTAGTACATAATCATCCTAGCGGAGATCCTACACCTAGCAAAAAAGACGAAGAATTTACTGATAATCTTATTAAAGCATCAGAAATTATGGGAATAGAATTATTAGACCATATTGTAATTGGGGATCAAAGTTTTAGGAGTATTTTTTACTTAAAGAGCTTAAACAATTAATATTGGAGAGGGGTTATTTTTAATGAAATTATTTAATTTTGGTTCAAAAGATATAGGTATTGATTTAGGAACAGCAAATATTTTAGTTACAGTAAGAGGAAGAGGAATAGTCCTAAATGAGCCATCTGTAGTGGCTATAGATAGAAAAACACAAAGAATAATAGCTACAGGAAATGAAGCAAAAGAAATGCTTCGGAAGAACACCTGAGCAAATTAGAGCAATAAGACCAATGAAAGATGGAGTTATTGCTGATTTTACAGCTACTCAATTATTACTAAAGAATATAATATCTAAGATATGCAAAAGATATAATGCAGGCAGACCAAGAGTTGTAGTAGGTGTACCATCAGGAATTACAGAAGTAGAAGAAAGAGCCGTAGAAGAAGCAGTATTACAAGCTGGTGCAAGAGAAGTTTATTTAATGGAAGAACCAATGGCAGCTGCTATAGGGGCAAGTTTAGACATAGCAGAACCTAGTGGAAATATTATAGTTGATATTGGAGGAGGAACTACTGAAGTTGCTGTTATATCGTTAGGAGGAGTTGTTGTAAGTAATTCCATTAGAATTGCAGGAGACGAATTAGACGAAGAAATCGTAAATTATGTAAAAAGAGAAATGAATCTTGCAATTGGAGCTACAACAGCAGAAAGCATAAAAAAGGAAATAGGATGTGCAATGCCTCTTGTTACAGATTTAAGTATGGAGATAAGCGGTAGAGATTTAACAACGGGACTTCCTCAAACAGTAAAGATTTATTCAAGCCAAGTAGAAGAAGCGATAAGAGAATCTATAGAAAAAATAGTGGAAATAATAAAACAAACTCTAGAAAGAACTCCGCCTGAGCTATCATCAGATATTATGGTTAAAGGAATTGTTTTATCAGGAGGAGGAGCTTTAATAAAAAATCTTGATAAATTAATAGCAGGGAGAACTGAAATGCCAGTTTATGTAGCAGAAGATCCTCTAGAATGTGTTGTTAAAGGAACAGGCAAAACATTAGAGGATTTAGAAAGATTAAAAACAGTGTTAATTAATTCAAGAAGAAGGAAGTAATTAAAGTGAAAAGGAATGATTAACTAACATGGATAAAAATAAAAAGAGTGGAATAATAGGAATTATAATAACCATTATAATCTTAATTGTACTAGTTGCATGTACTAATAGTAATGTTAACCAAGTATCATATATTGAAAATATTTTTAATGTTTTTGTAATGCCAATTCAAAATGGATTTACTTATTTAAAAAACAAAATAAGTGGAAATGATACGTTTTTTGCAGACATGGATACATTAAAGCAAGAAAATGAACAACTAAAACAAAGAAACAGTGAATTGGAACAATCATTAAGAGAACTAGAAATAATAAAAGCTGATAATGAAAAGTTGAAAGAATATGTTAATTTAAAAGATAAATATTCAGATTATGAAACAATACCAGCAGATGTTATAAATAGAGATATAAGCAATTATAGTAGTACAATAGTTATAAATGTTGGAACAGATGATGGAGTACAAGAAGGAATGACTGTAATAGCAGATAGTGGTTTAGTAGGGCATATAATATCTGTAACATCTAATACAGCTAAGGTACAAACCCTTGTAGATACTGCATCAGCTGTAACAAGTACGATTAGTACAGCAGATGATACAATAGTTGTACAAGGAACATTAGATGATAAAACAGCATTAAAAGCAACATTTATACCAACAGATGCAGTTGTGCTACAAGGTGATAGTGTGGAAACATCTGGAATAGGTGGAATATACCCAAAAGGTATTCACATAGGAACAATAAGGGAAGTTGTAAACACAAGTAATATAACTGATAGATATGCAATGGTAGATACAGCAGTAGACTTTACAAAACTTAATACAGTTCTTGTAATAACTAATAGTGATGAATAATAAATAGCGGTGATGTGTAAGAACAAAATAAACACTTAAAAAGAAAAATAAATTAAAAGAGTAAAATTTGACTAAGAGAAAGGAATGAGAGGTATGAAAAAAGTAGTTGCAGTATTATTGATAATATTATCCTTTTTTATCATATATTTCTTACAGTCAAATTTTTTTACATGGTTTACAATAGCAAAAGTTCAACCTAATTTATTTGTAATATTTGTATTACTTATAGGTCTTTTTGCAGGTAAAAAATTGGGACTAGTTCTAGGAATAATATTTGGATTTTACCTAGATGTTGTAGTAGGACGACAAATAGGAATATCTGGAATAATGTTAGGACTTATAGGACTAGCAGGAGAATATTTAGACAAAAACTTTTCAAAAGAGAGCAGAATTACTATAATATTAATGATAATAAGTTCTACAGTAGTATTTGAAGTGGGCTCATATATGTTTAGTTTAATAACCTTACCAGTTACTGTAGAAATATTTGGATTTTTAAAAATTCTACTTATAGAAACATTATATAATGTAATAGTAACAATAATAATATATCCAATAATACAAAAACTAGGGCATTTATTAGAAGAAACATTTAAAACTAGAAATATACTTACAAGATATTTTTAGAGTAACAAATTAGAGTATTAAAGGTGGTGAAAAATGGGCAAAGATAAAGAGCGAGATGGTAGAATAAGATTTAACATCATTACAACTATTGTATATATAATAGGAATTATTTTATTAATTCAACTTTTTAATCTGCAGATTATTCATGGAGCAGAATACAGGGAAACATCAAATTCAAGACTTACTAGAGAATCTGTAATAAAAGCAGCAAGAGGTTCTATAAAAGATAGAACTGGTGTAGAACTTGTATCCACAGACACAGGGTATAGTGTGGAAATATATAGTACAAAAGTTGATGATAGTGAATTAAACAACTCAATAAAAAAATTTATAGAGATATTAGAATCAAATAAAGATAGTTTTGTTGATAATTTACCAATACAAGTCGATCCATACAAATTTACGCAAGAAAGTCAAGAAGCCCAAAAAAGTTGGAAAACTGAAAACAATATGGATGAAAACTATACAGCAGAACAAGCATTCCAAGCATTAAAACAAAAATATGAAATAACAGAAACAGATGATGCAATGGCTAGAAAGATTATGGCTGTTAGATATGAGATTTCAAGAAATGGCTATAGTACAACTAAATCAGTAACAATAGCAAAAGATATTAGCAATATTTCAGCAGTTCAAATAAGAGAACAAAACTCTATGCTATCAGGAATGTATGTGGTTACAGAACCTATAGTTTCATACAAATCAGGAAGTTTAGCATCACATGTTTTAGGTTATGTGGGTGCAATAAGTGCAGAAGAATATGAAGAAAAGAAAGACAGATATAGAAATGATGATGTAATAGGAAAATCTGGAATTCAATATGTTTTTGAAGATTATTTAAAAGGAACAGATGGTGTAAAACAAGTTGACATGACAGTAGATGGTGCTGTAACAAGTGAATATACTGCTGAGGAAGCTGTTTCGGGCTCAGATGTAATTCTAACCATTGATGCTAATCTTCAAAAAACAGCAGAAGATGCATTAAAGCAAAACATTGAAGATATAGCTGATGGTAAATATGGAGAAAAACAAGATGCTGAAGCTGGAGCCGTAGTAGTTATGAATGTTGACACAGGCGAAATTTTAGTTATGGCAAGTTATCCAGACTATAATCCAGGAAAATATTCAGAAGAATATTCAGAAGATTCTACAGGAAAATATTTAAACAGAGCAATAAGTTCAGCGTATGCACCAGGTTCTACTTTTAAAATGGTAGTAGCTTCTGCAGCACTAACATCAGGAGAAATAACACCAACAACACTAGTTAATGATAATGGCGTATATCCATATGGAGATAGACAAGCTTGTTGGTATTATAGAAGTTATGGAAGAGGACATGGATATTTAAATGTTACACAAGCAATTAAGTATTCTTGTAACTATTTCTTCTATGATATGGGATATAGGCTAGGAATAGATACAATAGCACAATATGCTAGAAAATATGGATTAGGACAAAAGACAGGAGTAGAGCTAGAAGGAGAATTAGCTGGAACTGTTGCAAGTAGAGAATATGCAGAAAGCTTAGGACAAGGCTGGTATATATCAGATACTCTATCTGCTGCAATAGGACAAAGTTATAATAACTTCACTCCAGTGCAAATGGCAAGATATATAAGTATGGTAGCTAATGATGGCAAAAGTGTAGATGTTTCAATAGTAAAGTCAATTATAAGACCAGATGGTAGTGAGGTATCAAAAGATGAAATAAACAATTATGCAGATCAAAAACTTGGAATAGAAAATGATACATTAGAAGATGTTGAAATTTCTAAAGAGGATTCACAAGCTATAAAAAAAGGTATGAGGGGCGTTACTAGTGAGGCAGGAGGTACAGCCTATGCATATTTTAGTGATCTAGATATAGATATAGCAGGAAAAACAGGTTCTGCTCAAACTGGAGTTGATGGAGAAGCACATGGTTGGTTTGCTGGATTTGCTCCATATGATGACCCAGAAATAGCAGTAGTGGTATTTGTAGAAAAAGCTGGTTCAGGAGGGTATACAGCAGATGTTGCTAAGAAAATAATAAAAGAATATTTTGGAATGAATTCAGAAAAAGTCACAGAAGATAAAAGTGCTGAATCTAGCACAGAGAGTGTAAGATAGGAAAAGAAAGTGTGATAAAATGAATAAGATGAACAATTATATAAGTATTAGTATAAAAAAGAACCAAGTTGTAATTAAAGTTGATGAAAATGCAGAACAAAGAGAAATAGTTTCAGATTTAAAAAGAAAAATTATAGAGCTTAAGAATTTATACAAAGATGATAAAACACCAATATTAATTACTGGAAAAGTTCTAAAAAATAAAGAAATGGATGAAATACAAAACATAATAAAAAGATTTATAAATGTTCAAATAGAATTTGACAGTCCAAAAGTATTAGGGTTACATGGAATAAAGAAAACTTTTTATAAAGAAGTCGGAACTTCAGAAACTAAATTTCACAAAGGTTCTTTAAGATCTGGACAAAGAATAGAATTCGAAGGTAGTTTAGTTATAATAGGAGATGTAAATGCTGGAGCCGAAGTAATCGCAGGAGAAAACATAGTCGTTTTAGGAATACTAAGAGGATTGGCTCACGCAGGGGCTAAAGGAAATAAAGATGCTGTTATAGAAGCTCAAGAAATAGAAGCACTTCAAGTAAGAATTGCAGATATTGTAAAAGAATTAAACAGAGAAGAAGGTTCAATTCATAAAGTAAAAACATCAGCATATATTAATGATAAAGATGAATTAATAGTTGAATAAACTCAATAAAAATAGCGGGAATATTTAGAAAAACACTAAATAATCTCGCTTTATTTTTAAGAAAGCAACAATAATATAAGTATTATAAAAAGAGAATCATCCTTAATTCCTTCATTATATAGAAAAAATATAAGACAAAGTAAAAGAATATCATCATAATATAATTTTAAACCAAATATATCAAATACAAAATTTCCAATGTCATCATTATTATTGCTTGTGATTTCTCGCAACTGCTTCGGTGATTGCTTATTTTCTTGCATATTTGCTGGATTAAATACTTGTTTTTCATTTATGTACTTGTTTTTATTATTTTGATTGTTATAAGATACGTGTGGATAATATTTGTTATGTGGATAAAATCTAGAATGATGATAAGGGTAAAAGGGAAAATTAAACATCATTCTTCGAATCACCACCTAGGGAATTAAATTTTTCAAAAACTTTTTCCATATTAAAAAGCTTTATATATTGATCTACCTTTTTTTGTCTGCTTTCTTTTAAATATGGTTTTAAAGAAAGTAGCAAATTAGTTCTAGGATCAGGCTTTTGTGAATTAATAGAATCCATCACTTGTTTTATTTTTAATAAGGTATCTACATCAATATCAAAAGAATTGTTATCGGTATTACTAGAATTAGAAGAACTATTATTAGAATTATTAAAATTATTTATAATATCTTTTAAGTTGTCTGGAATTTCATTATTTTTAACCATTTCATTAAATTTATTTAATATATTTCCTAAATCATTATCACTCATAAAAGTTCCTCCAATACAAGAAAAATAGCTTGTTTACTATCTTTTTACTTATTCTTCTTTTTTATTTCTTCTATTATTGAGTTTGCATCATTAGATTTTAACATTTGACTAACTTTGTTTAAGTTTTTTTCTAATTCATTTTTATCCATTTTAGCTAGCAAATTCATTAATATAGCCATATCCATATTATTTTTATTCATATTATTATTCATAAACTCACCTCTATATAATATATGTTAAATATTGATATATAATATTAAAAAAACAAAAAAATGTGACTAAAATTATAGAGTGATTTTAAATTACAAAGATGTTATAAAAATGTAATATAAATTTAATATTTCTTCTCAAAATGTACTTCCGTAAAGTGATATTTGACATATTAAATAAAGGCACATAATTGCTTGTTGAAATATGACGAAAAAATGCTAAAATGTATTTATTATATTAGATATTTAGGTATTATAGCTAGAAAAGTGGAAAAAAATCTAGTTGATGCACATAAAAAGTTTCTTAAAAACCTTAAAAGTGTTGAAAAACCTGTGAAAATGTCGTATAATATAAGTATATATGTAAAAAAAATTGGAGGTTGTTATGAACAGTTTAGTAAGAAAGTTAATCGCTGTACTTTTAGTTATTATCCTAGTTGGCGCGAATTTAACAATACTAGGAGAATATACTATTGCTTATGCAGCAAGTGATGATGAATTAAACAAACAAGATTCTAAAACAAATAACAGAAATGTTTCGTTTAATTCTTATTTTGATGGAGAATCGCATAGCACAGTATTTGATATAAATAGTGAGGAGGCTAAGATTTATCTAAAGCTAGGAGTTAATACAGCTGGATATGTAGAAAACGGAACAATAGAATTCCAAAACGTAAACTTTAAGATAAAAGATGGAATCGAAAATGAAAATATTCAAAGCTTAGATACCCAAAACAATAAAGTAGTTTTAGACAGAGTAAATAATGGATCGGAAATTGTAGTAGAGCTTCCAATTGAAATATTAAATTCAGAAGGAGTATCTATCGATCATTTCAATAAAGAGTTTGTAACAAAATTTACAGGTACTTATATAGACGAAGATGGAAATGAGAAAGCCATAGAAAAAGAAATTACTAACAAACTTTCATGGAATGGAACAGCGGAAGCTGAGGTAACTACACAAGCAACTAAATATATACCATATGCTACACAAGGAAATTATGGAGTAATGGTTCAAACAAAAGTAAATGTAAGTGTTAAAGATAATACATTACCTATAAAAAATACAAATGTTGAAGTAACAGCTCCAGAAGTTAATCAAATAAAACCTACATCTGTAACAGTTGTTGCAACATCTATGGCAGCAACTAACGGAGAAGCTGAAGGATTAGACTTCACAACTGATAATTATGCATATGATGCAGAAACAGGAAAAGTAACAATCAATGTAGATAACTTATCAGATTCTATTTCTTGGAAAAAGAATGTTAGTGATGAATATTTACTAACATATTTATATGAAGGCAAAGATATATATGATTATGCAAAGGCAAATGCTATAAATACAACTTCAGGTGTATTAGCAAAATTAACACTATATAATAATGTAGAAATTGTTGCAGAAAAAGGTGCAACTGCAGAAATTAAATTTGATAAACAAGAAGGAACTGTAGCAGACTTTGAGATGGAAGTTCCAAATAACATTAGCAAAGGTTACTTATATGCTAACTATGATGCAGATAAAAAAGTAGAAACGGAATATAATGAAAATTATATTGCAACAGTAAATGCTGCAAATTTAGTTACTTCAATTGAATTTGTACAAGGGTCAGATGCATTTGTTACAGAGGAAAAAGCAGAAGGAAGCACAACAGTATCTGGAACAAATTATGCATATGATAAACAAATAGAAGTGAGACAAGACATATTTAATAAAATGCTTGGAGAAGATGGAAGCATTACAGTAAAAGATGAAACAAATAAAGAAATAGGAGTAATTAATAAAGAAACTACTCTAAAAGATGGAAAATATGTTTTAGATATTTCTAAAGAAGATACAAACAAAATCACAATAACAACTTCAGCACCAATCACAGAAGGACAACTAGAAATTAATGTAGTAAAAGCATTAAAAGGAAATATAGATTACTCTAAAGATCAAATGAAAATGTTTAAAAAATTAAAAGCAAGACTAGAAGGACATGCAGATGCAACTACATATAATGTGGAAAAGGAAATATTATTAAAAGAACCAGAAACAAAGATTGATTTAGAAGTAAACAAAAAAGACTTAACAACAGTTGTAAAAAATGAAAATGTAGAAATAAGAGCAGTACTTGATACATCAAGTGTATACAATGCTTTATACAAAAATCCTACATTAAAAATAACATTACCTTCAGATGTAAAAGAGGTTACTTTAAAAGGAACAAACATATTATTAGATAAAGGTTTAAAAATAAAATCAGCAGAAGTTGCAGATGAAAACGGACATAAAGTAATAAATGTGGTTCTTGAGGGAACACAAACAGAATATGCAATAAATGCAGAATATAAAGGGGCAATTGTTGTATTAAATACAGACTTAACATTAGATACATTATCAGCAAGTGGAAAAGAAAAAATCACAATGAAGTATGTAAATGAAAATGATACAGCAACTAATAGAGAAGGAACATTAGAAGAAGAAATTAACATAGTAGCACCAACTGGTGTAGTAGCTTCAACAGCAATTAGTAATTACAAAGATAATGCAGGGGAAGTACAATCAGTATCAGGAGAAGCTAAAACTGTAGATATTGAAGCAAACTCAGCAAACAGAGTAGCAACAATTGAAGGTGCAGTAATTAACAACTATCCAAACGAAATAAGCAACATAGCTATACTTGGTAGAATTCCAGCACAAGGAAACAAAGCAATAGACTCTGATAAAGATTTAGGATCAACATTTACAATACCACTAGCAACAGGAATTGGAACAGCTGGACTTAATGCATCTGATTACACAGTATATTATTCAGATAATGCGAATGCTTCAAGAGACTTAAATGATGGAAACAATGGATGGAAACAAGAAGCAACAACAGCGTCAAAATCATTCTTAATGGTATTTAATGATGAATACAAAATGGACTCAGGAGACAAATTTGAATTTAATTATAATATAAATATGCCAGCAGATATAAGCAACAACAATAGCGCATATGCAATGTACAAAGTATATTATGACAATGTGGCAGATGTTGGAACAATGTCAGAAAATAAAACATCTGCAATACTTGGAGTAGCAACAGGAACAGGACCAGAAGCAGAAATTACAATTTCAACAAATACAGATATAGTAAGAGAAGGACAAATTGTTGAATTCACAGCAACAGTTAAAAACATTGGAGATGAAGACATACAAAATGCTAAATTAAAAGCTATAGCACCTGATGGAACAGTTCATACAGAAATACCAGAAGGCTTTGCAAGTTTTCAAGATAGTACAGAAAAGGAAAAATTAATAGATATAGGAAATCTACCAGTTGGAGAAACAGCAACTGTAAGATATCAACTAAGATTAGAAAAAGTAAAGAAACAAACAGTTGTATCTGATGGAAATGGCGGAGATAGAGTTATTGAAGAAAATGTATATCCAGGTGATAAAGATTTGGAAATTACAGCATCTTTATTAGGAGATAATATAGAAGGAGAAATAAAAGCTACACCATTTACTGTTAAAGTATTAGAAGGAGACTTGAAAATCACTAATATTTCAAAATCACCTGTATCAGTAACATTAAGAAAAGGAAGAATAGTTGATTATAAAGTAAATATTCAAAATATTTCATTTGATAAAAATTTAACCAATGTAACACTTCATTTAAACTTACCAGAGGGGTTAAATGTAAGAGATGTTTATTATTCAGATGATACAAGATTTACAGAGAAAAATGAAAGTGGAGTTAGCATAAATGGAAATGAAATAACAGTTAATGTGGGTAATTTAGATAGTATGTCAGCATATTTAAAAGAAAATCCTAATCCACCAGAAGATCAATTGATTGACTTACGTACTGCATGTTATGTATTTATAGAATTTGAAGTAGATACATTTACAGGAAATTTAGATAGCTTAATTACAGTTACTGCAGACCAAGTAGATGAACACTATTCAAATATGTATAGATTCTATTCAGCAGAAATAGATTTAAGTATAGTTCAAGATGAACTAGAAAAACAATACATAAAAGAAGGATCAGAATATTCATATAGATTTACTGTAACTAATAATGGTGAAGCCATAGCAAGGTCAAATGTATTATCAATGACAATTCCAGATGGAATAAGTTTTGTAAAAGCAACTTATGCAATTGGTGATGAAGTAAAAACATTAGATAGAATAACAAATAAGCAATTAACATTAAGATTTACAGATTTTAAACCAAATGAAAAAATGGTTGTTGATGTTACAGTTCAGGCAGATATATTGCCAAATTCTGCAGATAAAGAAGTTAAAACTATGGCAACACTAGAAACAGATGGAGTAAATACAGTTACATCTAATGAAATAACAGCGATAATAGAATATGATCCAAATGCAAATCATAATGGATCAGGAGGATCAGGAGGAAGCTCAGGATATAAAATAACAGGTACTGCATGGTTAGATGCTAATCAAGATGGAAAAAGAGATGATAATGAAAACGGAGTTGCAAATATTCCAGTACTATTATTAGATAAAGCAACAAACAGTGTTGTAACAGATCCAAGTACAAATGAACCAATACAAACATCTACATCTAATGATGGAAAATATGAATTTAATGGTTTGGAAAACGGAGAATATTTAGTAGTATTTGTATACGACTCATCTAACTTTAGTTTAACAGAGTATCAAAAAGAAGGAGTTGCAGAAAGCTCTAACTCAGATGCAATTGATGTAAACTTAACAATTAATGGTGAAAGAAGAATAGCCGGAATTACAGATACATTAACAATAAATAATGAAAATGTTAGAAATATAGATATAGGTTTATATACAGCAAGTAAATTTGACTTAAGACTTGATAAATATATTGATAAAATCTCATTAACAACTCCAACAATTGGAACAAGAGTAGACGAATATAACAATAGCGAACTTGCCAAAGTTGAAGTTTTAGGACAAAACCTAGGAAAGAGTAGTGCAGTAGTTGAATACAAAATAGTAGTTACAAACGAAGGCTCAGTACCAGGATATGTAAACAAAATAGTAGATTATTTACCAGATACTGTAGACTTCAATACAGAGCTTAATACAGATTGGTACTTATCAGACAATGGTAATATATATAACTCAAGCTTAGCAAATCAAAAGATAAATCCAGGAGAATCAAAAGAAGTTACACTTGTAGTTAGTGTACAAATAGCAGAGAGCATATTAGGAACAACTACAAACAATGCAGAAATATATGAAAGCTATAATGATTTAGGTTTACAAGATATAGATTCTGCTGTGGCAAATAAAATAGAAACAGAAGATGATATGGGAAAAGCTGATGTAATTTTCTCATTAGTAACAGGTAAAATTGTAATGTATACATCAATAGCATTCGTAGTAATAGCATTAATAGGATTTGGAGCATATGAGATAAAAAAACGTGTGCTAAATAAAAAAGATTAGAAGAAAGGAGGAGAAGAAGGTAATGGATACTAAATCACTTAAAAAGGTTTTTATAGCAATAGCAATTGGTGTAGCAACATTCATACTTACAATGCTAAGTGAAATGACACTTGCAACAGATGGAGCAACAAGTATACTTAGATCTGCGAGTATGGTTGAAGAAACACCAGTTACAGTGATTGCAGAAGCAACAGTAACTAGACCAGATGGTAGTATAGCAACAACCAGTCCAGGAAACTTTAATATATGGGGTGGAACTCATGTTCAAGTTATTGTTGGTGGAAAAGAACTATATTGTATTCAAGAAGGTGTAATTGTATGGAATCCAGATAGAAACTTTCAAATATCAGATGCTCAAAAATATGGATCTATATACAGTACTGCTAAAAAACCATGGCCACAAACACATGACTATTGTAGACCTTTTGAAAACAATGGTAGAATTACATTCCCATATTTATGGTGTACAAGTCATATAGATTTAACAGTTGATCATCCAGATGCGGCATACATATTAACATATCCACCTTTAGGTACTTATACACATGACAAACAAATTGCATTATGGGGAACAGATTTTGCACTATCACAAGGTTCTGCTGCTGGTGCAGGCGGAGGTGAAATAACAGAAGAAGGATTAAGATATGAAGAATATTTTTCAAAAATGATGGAACAAGAAGACTCAACAGTAGATCTACCAACAATTAATCCAACTGATAAAACAGATTTAGAAGAGATAGAATTATTAGTTGATTATAATGATGAAACATTAGTTGTTGGACCTTTTTCAATAGACTATGTAAATGGTGTATTTGAAGGTGTAGCATTTGGTGGAATATCTGATATGTATTTTAAAGGATATAACTCTTCTGATGCACAAATAAAAGATAGAATAGAAATTGAAAAATACATAGTTGGCGATAAAGAATATGATTTATCATTCTTTGAACCTAATACAGGAGATAGCTCATATGTAGACCGTAAAGAACAAGCATATCCTAAAGGAATATCAGCAGGAGAAGATAAATTCTATTTAAAAATTAAAAATCCAAATAAAGGTGTAACATCAGAGGCAGCTTGTGTAAGTGCAATTAGATTACATATAGACTTTAAGTGGATGGCAGCATATGCTAATGTTTGTTTAATGGATGCCAAATCTTATGTAATTACATGGGATCATGAACATTCTACTCATACACATAGTAGTACAGATAGTGAAGGGAACACAACAACGAGATCTTGCTATTATTGTACAGCATATTCTTGGCTAGAACCTTTAGATGCACAAAATCTTATTAACTTATTATTAGGTAGAAGAAGATTATTTACAACATCGTTGGAAATTCCAGCAGATGATACGCCAATAGGAATACCTATTACAATGGAATTAGGTGGAATTGTATGGGAAGATGCAGTAGCAACAAAAGAGTCTAAAGCTGATGGTGTATACAACACTGAAGGCGACATAGACATTAGAATGAAAAATGTTAAAGTAACACTATATGATGAAGACGGAAAAGTAGCTGAATTATTAACGAAGGAAGAAGAGGCAGATAGTGATGCAGAGTTAATGCATAGAATTAACCCAACATACACAGATGAAGAAGGTAAATACTTATTTAGAGGATTAGATATATTTAAGAAATACTATGTAGTATTTGAATATAATGGACAAAGATATTTACCAACAGAATACCTAAATACAGCAGGAGGACAATATGATTCTGTTGAAGCAATGGTTAATGCAGGATTATATAATACAAATGAATGGGAGGTAACCTCTAAGGGAACAGAGGCGGATAGTGGCAACCCATATGAAGGTGTAGAAATCTCAAGACAAGACTTTGACAAGAGATTCTCAGAGATTACAGCTTATCCAGAAAACTATCCATCAAGCAACTCACTTGGAGTAGTTGGAGAATACAATGCAACATTTACACAAAGAGATTTAATGGGATACACATTAAATGATGATGGAACATATAGTAAAACAGAAACTCAATTAGTAGATGGTTACGAATTTGATGAAAACGGAAATGAAACAAAGACATTCTCAGAAGGAGAAATTTCTAAGAAGGTAAGAGAATATATAACAGCTAATAAGAAATTCCCAGATGAGGCAGCAATGAAACAAATTTACACAGAGCTTGCAGGAGATGACGAAGATGCATGGAGAAAATTCCAATTCATAGAAGATTGTCAAATCCAAGCATATACAGGTTCACCATTTAGTCATGAAAGAGACTTATATCCAGTATATGATCAATTCAGAGTAAATGATAATGATTTATTTAGTGAAGAACCAGATCCTTGGAGTGTTGAATATGATACTTCAACAATAACTGTAGCAGGAGTTGAGTACAAACCAATCTATCCAGGACAATACTATGTAAACTTAGGATTATGGAGAAGACAAGAATTTGATGCAGCACTAAGAAAAGACATGTTTAAAGCAGCTGTTAAGATTAATGGTAAAACATTAACATATGATTATGATAAGAGAAAAGAAGAAAATGAGGAAAGTGCAAACAGCGCAGACGGTCAAGACAACGATACTTACTGGGATATTAATATAAGGATGGAAGACTACGATAATTACTACGGACTTGGATATAACAGAGATATATATGAAACAGACTATCTATTTGGAACAGACATAGCGCCAGGACATCCAGGAGATCCATTAGAAGTATATGCAACATATCAAATCGCAGTTACAAACCAATCAATGAGTGTAATGACACAAATTAGAGAACTTGTAGATTACTATGATGCAGAATATACATTTAAACCAAACTTATCTTGGGTAACATTCCAATATTATAGAAACACAAATAAGAACATAACAGAAAAATACTATAATATGATGGACGAACCACAATCTACAATAGATAATGATGGTAATAACTTAGCATTACAATACATGGCATATGATGAAGAAGATGAATTAATAGCAGTAACCGCAGAAAATGCAAATAGATCAAGCACAAATAAAACATTAGAAGGATTTAATAATTTATATATCCATCCAATAAAAGATATTAAACTTGAAACTGGAGAAACAGCATATATTTACTTAACATTCCAAGTAAATAAGGACGATTCAGGAAAGATTATAGTAGATAACGATGCTACTCCAAAACATAATATCGTTGAAATAAATGGATACACAACATTCTATAGAGACGGAACAGAACTTCCAAACGGAGTAACTAAAGGATCTGGAGATATAGCAGGTATCTTAGATAGAGATTCTAACCCAGGTAACTTAGAACAAGAAGATTTACAAGGTGATAGATACGAGAAGAACTTCGAGGACGATACAGACGAAGCACCACCATTAAATGTAACAGTAAATTCAGAAGATGTAAGACGACTTAATGGTAATGTTTGGGAGGACGAAAGAACAGATGAAACTGGAAATGCCCTAATAGGTAATGGACTAAGAGAAGAAGGAGAAGAAGATGTTGAAGGTGTTACAGTAGAACTTATTGAAAAATGTGTAGATGGAACTGAATGGAATTGGGGAACAGTATCAACAAATGCAGAAGGTAAATATGATTTCTCAAGCTTCATACCAGGTGACTATATAGTAAGATTCAAATACGGTGAAAAAGATGCAACAGCATTATCTACAGAATCTCTAGGACGTACAGGAGCGAATATAGTTTCATATAACGGTCAAGACTTTAAGTCTACATCATATCAAGATGGTATACCTCAAGAAGGTACAACAGATATTGATGGAAATTATAACGCATATACAGATACTGCAAATCAAAATGAATCAGGAACATATGGATACGATATATATAAAGCAGACCAAGAAACAGATGCAGGAAATAACTATTCAGATGCAAAAGACTTATGGTCAAGAAGAGAAGCTGTTATAAATTATAGTAATAACAATGTAACAAACCACGTAGCAGAAGTTTTAGCATCACCATATCAAGTACCATCATATAACGGTACAGCATACAATGAAGATCAAATGAGCGCATTATATGATGAACTTATTTCTAATACAAATATGATAGCAGAAACTGGTGTAATCGTAATGGAAATTGAGTACGATAGACAAACAACAGATGGTGATGATAGTGTAGAAAACAATGAGGATACGTCAACTAAAGATTACTATAAAGACAACAACAGTCAAAATGGTAACTATCTAATTGAAAATGTAGACTTTGGTTTAGAGGAAAGACCAAAATCACAATTAGAAATTGATAAATCAGTAGCAAACGTAAGAGTTACACTTGCTAACAACAATATCTTATTTGATATAACATCTGAAGCAAACAATGCATTATGGCAAGACCATAAAGAATATAATATCGGTGCTGTAAAAGATGATAACAACGGAATTTATCCAACATATTATGATACAGATGATAAGCACAGATATTCATACAGAGAAGTAATTGATACTTTAGTAGGTACAACTGATAAAGGTTTAATTCAATTAACAATGGACGAAGAAATAATGCATGGTGCTACAGTTCAAATAACATATGCAGTTAAAGTATCAAATGTTGGTGAGACAGACTACATAGATGGAGCAAACAAGAACTTCTACTACTTAGGAAATACAGACGGGGCTCATGAATCAACAACAACAACAAATCAACTTATAGATTATGTACAAAACAACTTAAGATTTGACGCAAGCGCAATGAATAATGCATCAAATGCTGTAAACGGAGGAAGCGAAGAAGGAACAAAGACAAATACAGAAAATGGCTGGGCAGTTATAAGCAAGGATGAAATTATAGGCCAAGGACTAGTAAATAGTAACTTGACTGAAGATGTAAATCAATTTATTGATATAATCCAAACACCAAACTTCGGAGAGAAAGCATTACTTCCTGGTGAAAGTATTACTAAGATGTTAATTCTATCTCAAGAAATTACACCAGAAAACACAGCAAACGACTTAACATATGCAAATATGGTAGAGATTGTTAAGACATCAAATGAAGCTGGTAGAAGAATGGCATACTCAGTAGTTGGTAACCAAGACCCAACATTACCAGATGCATCAGAAGTTGACGCAAACGTAGCTGAAAGAATAGTAATCTTACCACCATTTGGTGAGCAAAGAATTTACTATCTACTAGGAATAGTATTAGGAGCAATCTTAATTGGAGGAATTGTATTAATAAGAATAAAAGTACTTAAAGGTAAAGGCGGTAAAGGAAAAGAGTAAAAAATTCGAATTAATATAATAGCATAAAATAAAAAATAGAACCTTTGAAAAATAAGGTTCTATTTTTGTGCAAAATATTGAAAAAAATGCTATTTTGCGATAAAATTATATACAACTATTGTTAGAAAATATTATAAATATTAAGAGCACATCACATTTTGTAAAAAACTTTTTTATATTATGGATTAAATGTGACAAAAAAATATTTTTAAGTGGACTATAATTCTTAGTAGCATTAAGCTACATAAACGAAAGAAAAAGCTTATAAGAAAAACATTAATGCATAAATAAAAGAGTAGAGGTGGTTAGTATGTTTCAAAATATAACAAGGGACTCAAGCGAAAATCAAGAGTTCTATGACGAAGAGGTAAAAAAAGTTAATACAAAAGATGTGTTAAAAAGATTATTTGCAAAACAAAATATTGTTTTATATATAGTAACTTTCATGATTTCAATGGTAGGTTTTGATAATAATAGTTTGTTATTTTCAATAACACCATTTGGACTAGCTATAATAGCAGCGTCTCTTGGTAACGACAGACCAATAGGAATTATGTATTTACTATCTTTAATAGGCACTTTTATAAGTTTTGGATTTACTAATTTATTAATATATTTTATAACATCTATTGTACTTTTTCTATCTATTTTAATAATTAGACCAAAAGTACAAGAAAATGTAAATGAGAAAAAGAAAGTTGGAGGATATTTATTTTTCTCAGTATTAATAGTACAAATAGTACCAATGTTTTTTAGAACATTTTATGTATTTGATTTATTAACATCTATAATGCTTGCAATTACAACATATATATTTTATAAAATATTTGTAAATTCAATAGCTGTAATAGTAGATTTTGGAACTAAAAGAGCATTTGCTATAGAAGAAGTTATAGGTACAAGTCTTCTTTTAGCGATAGCTATAACGGCATTTGGAAATTTAAATATATTTGGATTTTCTATAAAAAATATATTAAGTATCTTAATTGTATTGGTACTAGGATGGAAAAATGGATTACTTGTTGGGGCTACAGGAGGAATTACAATAGGAGTTGTATTAGGGGTAATTACAGAGACAGAGCCTTTAATGATTGCTGTATATGCAGTATCTGGATTAATAGCAGGAATCCTTAATAGATTTGGAAGAATTGGTGTAATAGTTGGTTTTGCTTTAGGTAATATTGTTTTAGCATATGCTGCAAACGGAAATACTGCTCCATTAATAGTATTTCAAGAAATACTAATTGCAGCATTAGGATTACTTGCAATACCAAAAAATATAGAAATTAATATAGAGGATTTAGTAGGAAGTAAAAAACTTTTACCAGAAACAACAGGAGGAAATTTAGAGGCAAATCAAGATACAATATATAAATTGAATAGCATGTCAGATACAATAAATGAAATGGCAGAGAGCTATAGTAATGCGGCAGCTACAATCCTTACAGATGACGAATTAAAAGAGCAAGAGAAGAAGAATATAGATATATTTAAAGAAGAGCTAAAAAAGAATGTAGAAGATTTAGAAGACAATATGCTATATGACGAGATATATTATCCAACAGATGAACTTCTAGCAGATATATTTAATTATTTATTAGACAATGATATTATAACTGAAAAGAAATTAGTGGAAATTTTAGAGAAACATAATAACTACATTGTTGGATTTGATAATACAAAAACACAGGCAAGAGAAGATGTATATAAAATAGTAAAAGCAATCAACTATTCATATAAAATTAGCAAAATGAATTTTATATGGAAAAAGAAATTAGATGAAAGTAAAAAAACAGTCTCATCTCAATTAAAAGGAGTATCAGAAGCTATATCTAAGATGGCTGAAGATATAGATAAACAGGAAAAAGATGAAAAAGAAGAATTTGTAGATAAGAAACAAGAAATATTAAAATTATTAGAGCAAAAAGAAATTGAGGTAAAAAGCTTAGAAATAAACCAGAATTCTTCTGGTAGATATATAGTAGAAACATATACAGATATATGTGATAATCTAGATGGTACAGAATGTGATATAAGAAAAATATGCAAAATAGTTAGTAAGGTTTTAGGGCAAAATATGATAATGCAAAAACAGGAATGTGGACTAAGACTTAACAAAAATATATGCAAATTTACATATATATCAGATGATAACTACCATATACAAATAGGAACAGCAAAATCTACAAAAATGGACTCACCTGTATCAGGAGATAGTAGTTTAGAAACAAGACTTGATGACGGAAAATATTTATTAGCATTAAGTGATGGAATGGGATCTGGGCCAGAAGCAATGAAGAGCAGCAAAATAGCCATAAAAATGCTAGAAAGACTTTTAACAGCAGGATTTGAAAAAGATGTATCATTACAATTAATTAACTCAACACTATCTGCAAATACAGATGAAGACATGTATGCTACATTGGATATAGAAATACTAGATTTATTTAATGGAAATATGGAATTTATAAAAAATGGTGCATGCCCTACTTATGTAAAAAGAGGAAATGAAGTACAACTTCTAAAATCAATGTCACTACCAACAGGAATTGTAAATGAAAATGATTTAGTAGTTTATGACTATGATTTAGAAGATGGAGATATACTTGTAATGTGTACTGACGGAATAATAGATTCTAATAAAGAGTACTTAAATAAACATTTATGGATTAAATATTTATTAGAAGATATGGAAACAAATGATGCGCAACAAATTGCAGATATAATTTTAAAAGAAGCAATAGATAATGATTTTGGAAATCAGAAAGATGACATGAGTGTAATAGTAGCAAGAATCAATAAGAAATAATTTATATAAGGGACGGACTTATTTTGATAAGTCCGTCCCTAATTGTAAATTCGTTAAAATATTACAAATTTCTTGTAATTGCATATATAAATATGATATATTATATATGTAAAATTTTATTTGCTTATGGAGGTCTTTATGAGTAGAGGAAAAAGATATGACGGAGAACCTAAACTGAATTTAAAAAAGGTTTTTGCAGTAATAATAGCTTTTGCAGTAATTATAATGTTTATAATAGGTATAAATAAATTATTTACAGGTGAAAGTAATACAGAAGAAAAAACTGTCTCACTAGCATACTTTCCAGTATATACAGAAGGAAAATGGGGAGTAATAGATTCAAAAGGGAATACAATAATTACACCTGAATATGATGAATATATTGTAATACCTGATAATACTCAACCAGTATTTATCTGTACATATGATGTTAATTATGAAGATGGAACATATAAAACAAAAGCATTAAATGAAAAAAATGAGCAAATATATAGTGAATACGAACAAGTAGAAGCACTAGAAAATTATGATGAAAGTAACAATTTATGGTATACAAAAAATATACTTAAAGTTGTGAAAGATGGTAAATATGGATTATTAAATACAAGTAATGGAGCATTAGTCGTAAATTGTGAATATGATGAAATTGAAGCATTAAAAGGAGTAGAAAATAGCTTTATTACAGAAAAAGATAATAAATATGGATTAGTTGATAACATAGGAACAGTAATATTAGAAAGTAATTATGAAGATATTAAACCACTTACCAACGAATATGAAGATGGATTTATAGTAGAAAATGAAGAAGGAAAATATAGTTTAACAAGTTATGGAAAACAAGAAATATTAAAACCAATTTATGATGAGATTAAACAAACTGATGGAGATAATAATTATTATATAGTAAGAGAAGGACAAGATTTAGAAGTTGTAGATAGTGATGGACAAAAATATTTAGTAGGAGAATATGATGATATTATTTCAGTAAATAATGGAAATGCTATTGTAGAAAATAACAATAAATATGGAGTTGTTAATGTTGACGGAACAGAAGTTATAAAACCAGATTATGACAGCATTTCATATGCATCAGGAAACAACTATATAGTAGAAGCAAATAATAAATTCGGAGTAATAAATACAGATAATGAACAATTAATTGATACAAAATATGATAACATAGTTTATAGGAGCACAGCAGGATTTTATGAGGCTACAAATTCTGACTATACATCAGATTTAATTGATAATAATATGGAGGTTAAATTATCTGGAGTAATAGTTTCAGAAGTGAATGAAAGCGACGGATACATCAAAGTAAGACAAGATGGTGAATACAAATATTATAATTTTAGATTTGAAGAAAAAACACCTAAAGAAATATTATCAGGAAATACAATTTTCTTAAGTAGGAACGAAGAGGGAAAATATGGATTTGTTGATAGAAATGGAAATGTAGTAGTAAACTATATTTATGATGATGCAACAGAACAAAATGATTATGGGTATGCAAGTGTAAAGCTAGACGGAAAATGGGGAGCTGTAGATTCAAGAGGAAATGTAGCAGTAGAACCAACATATACATTAGAAAACAATACTAGAATTGAGTTTATAGGTAAATGGCATTTAGGAGAAGATTTAAACCTATACTATTTTACAGACAATGAGGCTTAATTTTATGATAAACATAGGAGGAATAACAAGTGGAACTTATGACAAAGTATCAATATACATATTTTATATACCCTTATATAATTGAAGAAGATAAATATAAAAAGTATTTACAAAGTTTATTAAGAAACAAAAAATGCAAAATAAGATTTTTTAATGAACAAAAAGATATTCATTTATATACATACTTCTTACCAAGTGTAAGAGATTATATGTTTTGGTCATTTGGATTAACAACAGACGGAGTAAAAGACTTTAAAAGAATGGACACACCACTTCAAGCAACTTTACTTGCCGAACATGATTGTAATATATTCAATTATGAGTTGCCAGAAAATTTACAAGGTAAAGTAGAAACAAATAATGGTATATTCTTTGAAATATCTGAAATAAAAATAATATGCTATAAAACAGGAATATGTTTTTTAGTATTTAAAACAAATCTAGAGAATACAGAAAGTTTTTCAGACCTACTTAATTTTAACTATAAGTTTAGAGAAGTTAATTCTGCAGCATATAATTTAAAAGAATATGAAAATATAAAAATACAATCTAATTCTTTTAAAAGTGTAAAAGATATATCAGTATTAATAAAAGAATTAACAGGAAGTAATAGCATATCTAAAAAAGCAAATATAGGAAACGATAAGTTTTTTGTTTATTCATATTGCTGTTTAGATCAAAAAAATTGGAATGAAAATACAGAAACTGAAGACTTAGATAATATATTTGAAAAATATCGTTCTGTACTTCCTGCAAATTCACAAGTTATAGAAGATGGCTACTATATGTCTCAAGAAAACAAAGAACAACAAAAGTCTTTATATAAAAATCAATATATTAGATATGGATTTACGGTGGCGAGTACAGTTTTACTTACTTCTAACGTTAATACAGCAAACTTTACAACAGTACCACAAAAGTTTGAAAGTGAGTATTTATATACATATATCTTAGTATTATATAAAAAAATATTACTAAATAAATTAAATTATGAATTTAATACAAGATTCAAAGAAGCAGAAAAAGAATTTTTAGATTTTACAAAAAGTTTATGGATACAAGACGTAACCAATGATGAGTTTGGAAGAAGTTTGGAAGCTAATTGGATGGAAAATCTAAATATTGAAAAAACTTTTTATAAATTAAAAAGTGAATATGATGTTACTTATAAAAAGAGTAATATAGATGCTTTAAAAAAGAGCAGTAATATGACGAAACGTGTTTTAGTAGTTATATTAATTATTAATATAATAGCTATTATATTAGCTGGCATGATGTAATGTGCCAATGGGGACAGACCCTTTTGGCACACAAAGCTTATAAGAAATATTTATAATAAAAAATAAATAGTAAAAAAGCAAAATAGTAAAAAGGAAAATTTAAATGAAGATTACAACAGGGATTGATATAATTGAAGTAGAAAGAATTAAAAAAGCAATAGAAGATTTAGGAGATAGTTTTCTAAATAGAATTTTTACTGAAAAAGAAATAGAATACTGTAATAAATCTGATGCAATAAAATACCAACACTTTGCAGCGAGATTTGCTGTTAAAGAAGCGGTTTTTAAAGCAATATCTAATTATATTCAAGATAGAGATGATGGTTTATGGACAAGTATAGAGATAGTAAACCTAGAAGGTGGAAAACCTGAAATAAATGTGGAAAAGCTTATGAAAAAAATCACATTAACTGTAGATAATATCAGTTTAAAAGATATTGATGTAAGCATATCACACCTAAAAGATTATGCGGTAGCAAGTGCTGTTGCAGTATTTGAGGAAGGATGAAAATGGAGCTTTTTGATTCACATGCACATTATAATGATGAAAAATTTGATGAAGACCGAGAAGAATTAATTAATAAAATATACGAATCTGGTGTAACAAGATTAATAAATGCGGGATATAGCCTAAAATCGTCTAAATATGCCCTTAGAATCGCTAAAGACTATAACTGGATATTTACTATATCTGGCATATCTCCAAACGATATACCCGAAACTAACGCGAAATTAGAGAATGAATTAAAAGAGCTAGATAAGTTTATATCGGAAGAAATAACTTCTAATAAAATAGTGGGAGTTCGGAGAAATTGGTCTAGATTATTATTGGAATAAAAATAATAAAGATTTGCAAAAGGAAGCATTTATAAAACAAATAGAACTTGCAAATAAATATAATTTACCAATAGTAATTCATACAAGAGAAGCGGTAATGGATACATTGGAAATACTAAAAAATCATAGGGTTAATAAATACGGAGTATTTCATTGCTGTCCATTAAATAGAGAACTTGTAAAAGAAGCATTAAAATTAGGATTTTATATTTCATTTGCAGGACCAATTACATTTAAGAATTCGAAAAATGCAAATGAAATAATAGATATGGTTCCATTAGATAGAATACTTATTGAAACAGATAGTCCATACTTATCTCCAGAACCTAACAGGGGCAAAAGAAATGATTCTAGAAATGTGAAATACACTGCACAAAAAATAGCAGATGTAAAAAATACGGAACTAGATGAGATAGCAAAAATAACATATGAAAATGCAAATCGTATATTTGATATTTAATTAAAATAATACTTGATATTTAGTAAAAATAACAGTAAAATTAAATAGTAAAAATACAACATAATATAGAGAAGCAAAAAAGAACAGTGTAGTAATTAATATAATTAATTTAACTGTTCTTTTTTGTTATTTAATTTAGTTGGTTTATTTTTTTCTGTATGTTTATTTTTGAATTTAAGTTTTATTATTTATGCTTTATTTACCTTATTTTAAATTTCTAATAGCCTCAATTCTATCATCTATTGATGGGTGAGTAGAAAACAAACTAGTTTTTTTCTTCTTTCCATCTTTCGTATTTGATTTAAATGGATTAACTATATACATATGTGCTGTTGAATTATTAGCATATTTTAATTGATTTGAATCTGAATCTAATTTTTGTAGTGCAGATATTAATCCATCTGGATTTCTTGTAAGCTCAACAGCACTTGCATCAGCTAAATATTCTCTACGTCTAGATAATGCAAGTTGCATTAGTTTTCCAAAGATTGGTGCTAATATTAAGCATACTAAACCAATTAGCATAAGTATTGGATTACCACCTCTTGAATCACTGTCATTGTCTCTGGCACCACCCCAGAAAAGTATTCTACTAAAGAAATCTGTAAGCATTACCATAAATCCTACCATAACAGTTACAACAGCAGAAAGACGTATATCATAATTTTTTATATGTGATAATTCATGTGCTATTACGCCTTCTAATTCGTAATAATCTAGTTTATTAAGAAGACCTGTTGTAACGCAGATTACAGAGTTTTTAGGATTTCTACCTGTAGCAAAAGCATTTGGTTGAGGGTCATCCACTACATATAATCTAGGTCTATCTTCTAAACCAGATGAAATCATTAATCCATCTAATATATTTTCTAATTTTTTTTGAACTTCGGGAGAGGCTTTATGTGCTCTATTTACTGAAAGTACTATTCTATCACTATAATAATATGATGCCCAAGATGTACAAATAGAGAATACCATAGCTATAACTATTGAAAATACACCTAAGTCAAATGCCATGCATATATAGTATACAATTAAAGCAATAACTATCAAAAAGATAGAAACAATCACTCCAGTTTTTATTTTATTATTTCGTATATCATCATACATATATTTTCACATTCCTTTTACAAAAAAATAAATTTTTTACAGCAGAAGCTATAAAAAATTTATTTATAAAACTCATTTTAAAATTCAACCTTAACATTTTTCTTAGCTTCTTCATTATCAACTTCAAATAATGCCTCTTCTGTAAAATGGAATAAAGAAGCAATAATGTTTGAAGGGAAGACTTGTAACTTTGTATTATATCTTGTTACTGTGTCATTATAAAATTGTCTTGAATAAGATATTTTATTTTCTGTGTTTTGTAATTCTTCTTGTAAACTTAAAAAGTTTTGGTTTGCTTTTAAATCAGGATAATTTTCTGCAACAGCCATAATTGTTTTTAATGTATCTGACAATGCATTATCTAATTTTGCTTTTTCATTAACTGTATTTGCATCTGCCCAAGAAGAACGTAAATCTGTTACTCTAGTTAAAACATCAGATTCATGTGTCATATATCCTTTAACAGATTCAACTAAGTTTGGAATTAAATCAAATCTTCTTTGTAATTGTACATCTATTTGACTCCATGCATTTTTTACTCTAAGTCTCATAGTAACTAAACTATTGTACAATGCAATTATTGCAATAACTATAACAGCTACTATTACGACAGGAATAATCCACCACATAAACAATTTCCTCCTTTTAATATTATTTTATTAAAATATATATTATCATATCATACTTATAAATATTATACAACTTTTGTGAAAAATATATGTAAAAACTATGAAAAATTTAGGAATATTTTTAGTACAAGCAGCATATAATGGTAATATAGAGAGATATTTTAAAATTATATAAAAAGATGAAAACTGTGAAAAGCAAATAGCTCAAGGAAAATGAGAAAATTTGACAGAAAAAAAGATATGTGCTATAATAACTTTGTTGCTTTTAAAGGAGGGAACAAATTTCAAATGAAAATCGATGATAAAGCGTCTATATCGCTGAAAAAGATTATATGTATTAGTATTATACTTATATTTTTATTAAGCGCCGGCGTAATGGCAGGAAATGTTCAAGTTAGAAATGTCAAAATAGTATTATCAAGCGGATACGAAATGGACATTTTAACAACAAAAACAAGTGTCAAAGATATCTTAGATGAAAATCATATTGTTTTATTAGAAGATGAAAAGGTAACTCCTGATACAAGTGAGGAAATATCTGATAATAATACAATAGTAATATCAAAAGAATCAGAAGAAGTTGTAGATGATGAGAATGCAGAAGTAATAGAAAGTTCTTCTGAAGTAACTGCAGATGAAATATTAGATAGCTATTCTGAAATAGTTGAAAAAATAGTAGTTAAAAAAGAAAAAATACCTTTTGAAACAATAACTAGAGACGTCTCTTCAGGAAATGGTAAAAAACAAGATACAGTTATTCAAAAAGGTCAAAACGGTATAAGACAAGTAACCTACAAAGTAAAATATCAAAATGGAGAAGAAATTGAAAGAACAAAAATTTCTTCAAAAGTTATTAAAAAACCAGTTGATAAAATTGTAGAAGTAAGAACAAAACAAATCACTACAAGAAGTAGTGGAACAATAAGAGCAACAGGAACAAAAGCTCAGTATCAAGCTTATGCAAAATCTAGATGTCAAGCTTATGGTTGGTCTGATTATGATTTTGATTGTTTAGTATCTTTATGGAATAAAGAAAGTGGATGGAATCCATATGCACATAACTCAAGTTCTGGAGCACATGGAATCGCACAAGCTTTACCAGCAAGCAAAATGTCTTCACATGGATCAGATTATATGACAAACTATAAAACTCAGATTAACTGGGGATTAAGCTATATCAAATCAAGATATGGAACACCAGCAAATGCATGGAGTCATTCATGCTCAACTGGATGGTATTAAAATATAAAACGCACGCGTAAAACGTGCGTTTTTTCTTGTATATAGCTAAATTCTATAGTATAATAGTAAGGATTGTACAAGAATGGTTATGTATACCTTTGAGCAAAACGTGAAAGGAATGAAATTAAAAATGAAATTAGTATCATGGAATGTAAATGGATTAAGAGCTGCAATAAATAAAGGATTTAATGACTTCTTTAGTGAAGTTGATGCAGATATATTTTGTATACAAGAAACAAAAATGCAAGAAGAACAAATAGATCATAACATGAGAGAAATATTTAAAGAATATAATTCATATTGGAATAGTGCAGAAAAGAAAGGCTATTCAGGAACTGCAATTTTTACTAAACAAAAACCAATTAATGCTACATATGGCATTGGAAAAGAAGAACATGATAAAGAAGGAAGAGTAATAACTCTTGAATTTGATAAATTCTTTATGGTTGATTGCTATACTCCAAATGCAAAAAGAGGATTAGAAAGATTAGATTATAGAGTAATTTGGGAAGATGAATTTAGAAAATACTTATTAAAATTAAATGAAACAAAACCAGTTATATTATGTGGAGATTTAAATGTAGCACATGAAGAAATAGACTTAAAAAATCCTAAAACAAATAGAGGTAATGCGGGATTTACAGATGAAGAAAGAGGAAAAATGACAGAGTTACTAAATGCAGGATTTACAGATACTTTTAGGTATTTATATCCAGATAAAGAAGATGCTTATTCATGGTGGTCATATATGTTTAAAGCAAGAGAGAAAAACGTAGGATGGAGAATTGATTATTTTATAGTTTCTAAATCAATAGAGGATAAAATAAAAGAAGCTAGCATATATTCAGATATATATGGAAGTGATCATTGTCCAGTTGGACTAGAAATTAATTTATAATCAAAAGAATAAAAAGAAAGATAAACAAATCGGAGTAAATAGAATAAAAATTATAAGTAAAATAAATAATCAGAAATTGCGAGGAATTGTATGAATAATAAGAAAAAAAATAAAGGAAAGTTAACTAAATGGTTATATTGGTTCTTATTTGCTGTAGCAGTTATTTTAGTATATAAAACACTGGATAACTTTTCTGCAATAGGAAGTTGGATAGCACACTTAATAGATGTACTAATGCCATTTGTAATAGGATTACTTATTGCATATCTTTTATATATACCATGTAGAAAATTAGAAAGTGTTTATAGAAAAACTAATAAAGTAAAATTTATAAGCAAAAGAGCAAGAGGATTTTCAATTCTTACTGTGTATATAATAATTGTAGTTCTTCTAATAATTGCAATAAACTATTTATTACCAATAGTCGCAAACAGCATTATAGATTTAGTAAGTAATTTACAAAACTACTATAATTCGCTTATGTCTAATATTGATAATATGCCAGATGATTCAATATTTAAGAATGAAATTATATTAGATGCAATAGAAAGTATTAAAACAATAGACTTGAAACAATACATAAATATGAGTAAACTTGCCGAATATGCAAAAGGAGCAATTGATGTTGCAGGAAGAATATTAGATTTCTTTGTAGCAATAATAGTTTCAGTATATTTACTATTAGAAAGAAAACAGATATTAGAATTTATAAAAAAGCTAGGTAGAGCTATATTAAATAAACGTGCCTATAGGAATTTTGGAAAATATTTTGATAGAACAAATAGTATATTCTTTAATTTCTTAGCAGGACAATTATTAGATGGTTTAATTATAGGAATTATAACATCTATAGCAATGCTAATACTAGGTGTAAAATATGCAATATCACTTGGTTTTATGATAGGTATATTTAACCTAATACCATATTTTGGTGCAATTATAGCTGTAATAGTAGCAGCAATAATTACACTTCTTACAGGAGGATTATGGCAAACAGTTATAATGGTTATTGTACTAATAGTATTACAACAAATAGATGCAAATATAATTAATCCAAAAATATTAGGAAACCAACTAAAAATAAGCCCACTTTTAGTAATATTTGCAGTATCAGTTGGAGGAGCATATTTTGGAATATGGGGAATGTTTCTATCTGTTCCAGTAATTGCAGTAATAAAACTTGTATTAACAGATTATATAGAATATAAGAATAGGCTAAAAGATAGGCAAGAGAAATATAAGAAGAGACAAGAACTTATTGAAAGGCAACAAGATAAAGAAAAACAAGAAAACACAGAAATTAACGAAAGTAAGTGAAATAAGTAAAAAAGAAAAAAGGGAAAAGAAGCGGTAATTTATTATTTATTATTAGCGCTTCTTTTGTTGTTACAGAAAAGGCTAAAACGTTACGGACAAATGCAATATAGATTATTACAACTTTGATTATTGAATAAAATTATCACAATAGGCAATTCAGTACAAAAATATAAAAGTATTGATATTTCAAGCTTTTGTCGAAATAACGAAAAAGATGTAGAAAAGTAATTAAAGTATAAAATTAAAAACAATTATATAAATAATGACAATTGTTACAAAAATGTAAAATAAAAGTAAAAAATTGGGGAAAAGCAATATCCGTAGCAAGTAGCAAAAAATGGCCAAAAATACCAGTATACAGGGTATTTACTATAGAAATAACCTCCATTATAATAGGGTTATATAATTATAGATTTTCATAAGACAAAAATAAATAGATGGAGGAACTACTATATGAAAAAGAATAGAGAAGCTGAAAACCGCATAGTTCTAGAGAGAGAGAGAGAGAGAGAGAGTTACACTTCTAGAGAATAAAGGCAACTGTAACAAGAACAAAGCAGAAAATAAAGTAATAAGCGAAGAACTAGAAAAAGAAGCGAAAAATAAAATAAATATAAAAGATAAAATACATATTACACCAAGTATAGCTATGCCATTTGTGCTACTAGCTATGCTTTTGGTGTGCTTTATTTTGCTAAAAAACAATTCAAATGTAATAGAATATACCCAGACAAAACAACAACTAGAAGCACAAGAAAAAGCAACACAAGAGAGAATAGAAGAAATAGGACAAAAGGGATATATATCAGATGCAACAATAATAAGCACAAAAACAGGAACAGGACCATTTGATGATAATAATGACGCAGGAAATGATAGTTCAGAAGATAATAACATAGTACGTTCATTTGACCAAATAACATGGACAATAGATTTAACAACTAAATTAAAAGACGGAGTTGCAGATACAAACTTAACAGGTGGAGCAATAGAAGTAGAAGCAACTGTGCCAGAGACGTGTGCTGATGTAATGAAATGGGATTTAGACTCAATGCAATGGTTAGAAGAAGGACAAGTAACAGCAGATGGAAGAACAGTAACAGGGAAATACACTATGCCAGAAACAGAAACAACAATACCAGGAAAGCAAACTCTAGTATTCGTGCTTCAAGTATATGGAGCAGGAAACAGAACAGAGATAATACCAACATTTAGTTTTATGCTAACAGGAAATGATGACAGTGATAAAAAGACAATAACAGGAGAGACAATAACAATAAGTGCAGCAGGAAA
>CALXNM010000014.1 GCA_944389745.1 uncultured Clostridia bacterium
GAAAATTATTTTATACTGTTGCAGTATAGAGTAATTTTCTTTTTTATGCTATAATCATCTCGACAAATTACAATTTTTATAGGAGAAATATTTTATGAATGGTATAAAAATTAAAGTAGAGAATAAAACAGGAAATATTTTGAAATTAATAAATTTAATAGAAAATTATAAATTATAAATAGTAGGAGAAATAAAACATGAAATATAATATAATTACTTTATGTGGTTCAATTAAATTTAAAGATGAATTTTTAAGAGTTCAAGAAAGACTTACATTAAAAGGAAATATTGTGTTAACGCCCAATTTCTTTAGTACAATAAAAAAAGAAGATATTACACCTGAAATGAAAAAAATGCTTGATGAAATGCACAAACAAAAAATAGATATGTCTGATGAAATTTATGTAATAAATGTTGGAGGATATATTGGAGAAAGTACAAAATCTGAAATTGACTATGCACAAGCAAAAGGTAAAAAAATATCTTATTTAGAAAGTATATAATATGCTATAATAATTCAGGAGGCCAGAATTATGCAAAGAATATTAATTGTTGAAGATGATAAAAAAATAAGAAAAGAATTAGAAACATTTTTAAATAAACACGGATTTATAGCAAAATCGTTAGAAAAATTTGAAAATACAATACAAGATATTTTAAACGAGAACGCTGATTTAGTATTATTGGATATTAATTTGCCATATACGGACGGAGAATTTGTATGTAAAGAAGTAAGAAAAGCATCAGATGTACCAATTATAATGGTAACAAGTAGAGATAATGAAATAGATGAATTAATGAGCTTAAATGTTGGGGCGGACCAATATGTAACAAAACCATATAATATACAAATTTTACTTGCAAAAATAAATGGCTTGCTTAAAAGAAATCAAAAGCAAGGAAAAGAAATACAAAAAATAGATTGTAATGGTTTTGTTTTAAACATAGCAGAAAGAGTAATTGAAAAGGATGACAAAAAAATTGAACTTACAAAAAATGAATATAATATTTTATATTATATAAGTAAAAACAAAGGACGAGTTGTATCAAGAGATGAGATAATGGATTATTTATGGGAGAGTGAAGAATTTATTGATGATAACACTTTAAGTGTAAATGTAAAAAGGTTAAGAAAAAAACTAGAAGAACTAGGTCTTTTGGATAGGATTGAGACTAGGAGGGGCCAAGGCTATATTTTAGTTTAAAAGGAGAAATTAATTTGAAATTTAGAGATTTTATAAAAGAAAAAATGGTATTAATTATTGGAATTATACTAGCACTGGTTAGTGTAGAGATATTATTACTTGCTTATCATATTGGAATATTAGTAAGGTTATATGTTGCAATTATAGTAATTATTGTTGTAGTACTTGCAATTTCTATTGAGTATAAAAGAAAAAAAGATTTTTATAATCAAGTAATAAAAAGAATGGAAGATTTAAATGAAAAGTATTTAATTTCAGAAATAATAAAAATACCAAACTTTATTGAAGGTAAAATATTAAAAGGAATTTTACAAGATACTGGCAAATCAATGCTTGAAAATGTGAATTATTATAAAAATATTCAAGAAGATTATAAAGAGTATATTGAACTTTGGATTCACGAGGTAAAAATACCTATTGCTGCTAGTAAACTAATTATAGAAAACAATAAAAATGAAATAACCAAAAGTATAGATGAGGAATTAGATAAAGTAGAAAACTATACAGAACAAGCCTTATTTTATGCTAGAAGTAATGCTGTGGAAAAAGATTATATAATTAATAAAACAAATCTAAAAGAAATTGTAAATGGAGCAATATTAAAAAATAAAACAACTTTATTAAATGAAAAAGTATCAATAGAACTAACAAATCTAAAATCGGAAGAAGTATATACAGATAGCAAATGGGCAATTTTTATTGTAAATCAGATTATACAAAATGCTATAAAATACTCTAAAAAAGAAGATAAAAGAATAGAAATTTCATCAAAAGAGAAAAGCGATAAAGTAATTTTGTATATTAAAGATAATGGAATAGGAATTAGAAAAGGAGAAATCACAAGAGTATTTGAAAGAGGCTTTACAGGAGAAAATGGAAGAATTATAGGCCAAAAATCTACAGGTATAGGGTTATATTTATGTAAAAAGTTATGTAATAAATTAGGATTAGGAATAGAACTAAATTCAGAAAAAGGAGAAGGAACGGAAGTACGAATAATCTTTCCAAAAAATAGTTATACAAATTTTAAGTAGCTCTTTAATAGGGCTATTTTTTATTTAAATCGGGAAGAACAAAGGGCGACCAAGGTCACTTTGTTCAAATGACAAAATTGTAAGATAAATGTAAGATAAAAAAATGGCAAGATGGCACAAATACATTTATAATATAGTTCAGAAAGTTGAAAAAATTGTAATTATTTTCAATTTAAAGAAAGGAGATTTTACAATGAGTAATGTATTAGAGGTTAAAAACATTGAAAAATACTATGGAAATAAATCAAATTTAACAAAGGCAATTGATGGTATTAGCTTTAATGTAGGAGAAGGAGAGTTTGTTGGAATAATGGGAGCATCCGGTTCTGGTAAGACAACTTTATTAAATTGTATTTCAACAATAGATAGAGTAACTGCAGGAAATATTATTATAAATAATCAGGATATAACAAAGCTAAAGGGTAATAAACTAAATAAATTCAGAAGGGAAGAATTAGGCTTTATTTTTCAAGATTTTAATTTACTAGATACTCTTACAACTTATGAAAATATTGCTTTAGCTTTAACTATTCAAAAGATAAATCCTCATGAAATAGACAAAAGAATAAAAGAGGTAGCAGAAAAATTAGATATTTCAGAAATACTAAATAAATATCCATATCAAATATCTGGAGGACAAAAGCAAAGAGTAGCATCAGCAAGAGCAATTATTACAAATCCTAAAATGGTCTTAGCAGATGAGCCAACTCGGAGCATTAGATTCGAAGTCAGCAAGACAATTATTAGAAACATTTGAGCACTTAAATAAAAACTTAGGAGCAACAATTTTAATGGTTACACATGATGCTTTCACAGCTAGTTATGCAGAAAGAATTATATTTATTAAAGATGGTAAAATATTCAATGAATTAGTAAAAGGTGAAGATACAAGAAAACAATTCTTTGAAAAAATAATAGAGGTACAAACACTTCTTGGAGGTGATTTGAACGATGTTATTTAAATTATCAATAAGAAATATGAAAAAGAGTTTTAAAGACTATGCCATATATTTTCTTACACTTGCATTAGGAGTTGCAATATTCTATATGTTTAACTCTTTAGATAGCCAACAAGCAATGTTTCAAGTATCACAATCTACGAGAGAAATGATAAAACTAATGATTGAATTACTTGGGATGATTTCAGTTTTTATTGCGATTGTATTAGGATTTTTAATTGTATATGCAAATAACTTTTTAGTAAATAGAAGAAAAAGAGAATTTGGAATTTATATGTTACTAGGTATGGGAAGAAGGCAAATATCAGCAATTATTTTATTAGAAACTATATTAATAGGAATATTATCTTTAATTGTTGGTTTATTTATAGGAATCTTTGCTTCGCAATTTATGTCTATATTAGTAGCAAAATTATTTGAAGCAGATATGACAGAATTTACATTTGTTTTTTCTAAAGACGCTTGTATAAAAACTTGCATATATTTTGCAGTAATGTATCTAGCAGTAATGGTATTTAATACATTAACTATATCTAGATATAAATTAATTAATTTATTAACAGCAGTTAGAAAAAATGAAAAAGTAAAAACGAAAAATCCTATTATTTCAATACTTATATTTATAGCATCGGTTGTAATACTAGGATATGCATATTATCTAGTAACAGGTGGAGTATATGAATTACGAACAGGTCAAGAACTATTAAAACCTATCTTAATGGGAATAATAGGAACAGTAGGTATATTTTGGTCTTTATCAGGATTTATATTAAGAATTATACAAACAAGAAAAAGTATCTATCTAAAAGGAACAAATATGTTTGTATTAAGACAACTAAACAATAAAATTAATACAAATATAATAAGTATGAGTATAATTTGCTTGATGCTATTTATGACAATTAGTGTATTATCTAGTAGTTTATCCATAAAATCAGCATTAGATTCACAATTAGATAAATTTACACCAGCAGATGTAAACCTATATAAATCAGCATATCTACCAGAGAGCTATGTAAGTTCATATAGTGGTAAAACAATACATAATTCAAAAGAACAAATAGAAGATTCAAGAAAGCCAGTAAGTTACACACTAGAAACAAATGGATTTGATATAAATACTTTAAAGGACATAGTGGAAATTCCTATTTATGCAATACCAAAATGGGATTTAGCATATAGTTTAGGAGATAATTATGAATCTACAAAAAGCCAATATCCAATGCTTGCATTTGATACATCAGAATCTATTATTAAAGTTTCAGACTACAATAAAATTGCAAAACTTTATGGGGAAGAACAATATTCATTAAATGACGATGAGTACATTGTACTTTGCAATTATGACCAAATGACAGATATAAGAAATAAAACATTAATGACAAATTCAGATATAGAGATTAATGGAAAAACATATCATTCAAAATACAGTGAATGTAAAGATGGTTTTGTATATATGGCAACAACTGAAATAAATGCAGGAATTATATTAGTACCAGACAATTTTGAAGTAAAAGATGAATGGACACAAGAATACTTTTTAGCAGCAAATTATAATGCAGAAACAGAGGAAGGAAAGCAGAAAATAGAAAATACACTAATTGGTAGTGGCGATACAGAGTTTTTTGAAAATATTAGAGAAAAAGGAATTGATTTGGACGGTTCATCAAAAACAAGTATAAGAGAATCAAGCAAAGGTCTAGCAACGATTATTATATTTATAGCAATTTATCTAGGTATTGTATTCCTAATTGCAAGTTCAGCTATTTTAGCATTAAAACAACTTACAGAAAGTTCAGATAATAAACAAAGATATACAATTTTAAGAAAAATAGGTTGTGATGAAAAAATGATAAACAAAGCATTGTTTAGACAAATATTTATTTTCTTTATGATGCCACTTGTTTTAGCAATAATACATTCAATATTTGGAATTAAATTTATTTTATCAATGTTAGAAGTATTAGCATCACCAGATGAATTATTACCTTCAGTTATAGTTACAGCACTAATTATTGGAGCAATTTATGGATTGTATTTCTTGGCTACTTATTTGGGTAGTAAAAATATTATTAAAGAGGAGGAATAAAAAATGGAAAGTTTTAAAGAGAAAATCCCAATGATTATAGCAGTAATTATTGTAATAGCTTTAGCAGTTGGAGCATATTACTTCTTAATAGTACATAAGGACCAATATTATACACAAATAGATAATACCAAAATACAAGAGGTTTCTAGCACAGATGATATGAGATATGAATATACATTAACAGCATATAACAAAAATGGAAAAGAAAAAGAAATTAAATTTAAAACAAGCAGAGAATTAAGAGAAGGAGCATATTTAGAATTAGATGTAATGCAAATGAGAGGAGTTGTTAACTGGAAAGAAGTACAGCAAAACGAATTACCAGAAGCTGTTAAAACAGCGATGAATATTGAATAAATGTAAAAAATGTATATTGCTTGCAGGCATTCCAAATGCTCCGTCTGTATATGCACCAACAAAGAATCCAGAACTGGCAAAACAAAGAGAAAAACAAGTAATTGATAAAATGATAGAAAATGGATATTTAACAGAAGATAAGGCAAATGAAATATTAAATCAAGTAGAATAGAAACAATGTGCTAATTGTAGCGAGTCAATTAGCACAAAACATCCTTTTTATTTTCGGAAAAGACAATTATTTTATACTAATAAGGTATAGAATAATTGTCTTTTTTTGTGTATACATATAGGCTGTGTTTACAAAAGAACTGGCAGGTAGTATAATTACCTTGGTGATTAAAATGAGAAAACTAAATCTAATAGTTGTGTTTAATAAAAAAATGGACAAAGTTCTTTTTTGTATTAGAGCCAAAGAGCCATACAAAGGAATGTACAATTTTGTAGGAGGTAAAGTAGAACCAAATGAATCTAATGATGATGCTGCATATAGAGAGCTATTTGAAGAAACAGGAATAAACAAAAATGATATAGTATTAGATCATTTTATGGATTTGAACTATTTTAAATATGGCAATAATCTGCAAGTTTATTATGGCATATTAAATCATGAAGTAACACTAGTAGAAGAAAAGAACAAACTAGAATGGGTGACCATAAATGAAGAATTATTAAATAATGAAAAGTTTGCTGGAAACTATAACATACCACATATAGTTAAACAAATAGAAGTTTATTTGAAAAATGGAACAGGAATTGACAAATATTAAAATTGGAGGTTTTTTAAAAAATTTTGAAAGTTATAATATATAAAGGAGAATTATGATTAGAAAATTAGAGAAACAAGACATAGATGAAGTAATGAAAATATGGCTAGAAACAAATATTCATACGCACGACTTTATAGATGAAAATTATTGGAAACAGCATTTCGAAGATGCGAAAGATGGAATATTAAATGTGGATAGTTATGTATATGAGGAAAATAAACAAATAGTTGGATTCATTGGAGTTATAGATGGATATATAGCAGGAATATTTGTAAAAGAAAATATGCAAGGAAAAGGAATTGGAAAACAGCTTATTGATAATTGCAAACAAAAATATAAGAAATTAACTTTGCATGTATATGAGAAGAATACAAAAGCAATAGAATTTTATAAAAAAATGGGATTTAAAATAGTAAAGAAGCGGAACAGATAAGCCAACAAAAGAAGCGGAATTGTATATGAAATGGTCGAGAAAAAATTAATTAGGTAATTAGTTTGGAGGTTTTTATGAAAGTTATTATAGTAGGTGGAGTTGCAGGAGGTGCAACAACTGCTGCAAGATTAAGAAGGTTAAATGAAAAAGCAGAAATAATATTAATAGAAAGAGGAAACTTTATTTCTTTTGCAAATTGTGGGCTTCCATATTATATTGGAGATGTAATTAAAAATAAAAAAGATCTATTAGTACAAACTCCAGAAAAGTTTAATAAAAGATTTAATATAGATGTAAGAATAAAACAAGAAGTAACAAAAATTGATAGAAAAGAAAAATGCATTGTAATAAAAAATTTAGAAACTAATGAAGAATATAAAGAAAGCTATGATAAATTAGTATTATCTCCAGGAGCTAATCCAATCAATCCATTTAAAGATTTAAATAGTGAAAAGATTAAAACTCTAAGGAATGTAGAAGACTCAGTAGAAATAAAGGATTATATAATAAAGAACAATATAAAAAATGTTGCAATAATTGGTGGAGGATATATTGGTGTAGAAGTAGCAGAAAATTTAAGTAATTTTAATGATGTTAAAGTTACAATTATTGAAAAAGCTTCACATTTAATAGCTCCTTTAGATGAAGATATGGCAAGATTTGTACATAAATTATTAGAGAAAAAAGGCATAAACATTATTTTAAATAATGGTGTAAAAGAAATAATAAATAAAGATGATAAATTAAATATTATTCTAGAAAATGAAAAAATTGATTCAGAATATATAATCTTATGCCTTGGTGTAAGACCAGAAGATAAATTAGCTGTAGATGCAGAATTAAAAGTTTATCCTAAAGGTGGGATAGAAGTTGATGACCATATGAGAACAAATGATGAAGATATCTATGCTTTAGGAGATGCTGTAAAAATAAAAAATTGTGTTACAGAAGATATGTCATATATTTCATTAGCAGGACCTGCAAATAAACAAGCAAGAGTAGTAGCAAATAATATTTGTGGAAAAGAAACAAGTTATGACGGAAGTATTGGAAGTAGTATTTTAAAGATATTTGATTACAACTTAGGAATAACAGGAATAAATGAAGCTACATGCAAAAATAGTAATATACAATATAAAACAATAATATTATCACCATTTTCTCATGCTACATATTATCCAGGGGCAAATATGCTAACTATAAAAGCAATTTATGAGCAAAAAACAGGAAAAATTTTAGGAGCTCAAGTTTGGGGAAAAGAAGGTGTGGATAAAGTTACAGATATATTAGCAACAGCAATAATAATGAAAATGACAGCATATGATTTAGAAAAATTAGACTTATGCTATGCACCACCTTTTTCATCAGCTAAAAGTCCAGTAAATTTATTAGGAAATAGCATAGTAAATGAAATAGAAGGACTAGTAGAAACCGTAACATGGGAAGATGTGGAAAATTTAAATAATAACAATAATATTTCTATTTTAGATGCTAGAACAGATGCAGAATATGAAGAAGGAGCTTTTAAAGGATGTATTCATATTCCACTTGATGATTTAAGAGGCAATTTAGATAAGTTAGATAAAACTAAAACATATTTAGTTTATTGTAAGACAGGCCTTAGAAGTTATATTGCTTGTAGAATTTTATCTCAAAATGGATTTAAAGTACAAAATATTACAGGAGGATATCATTATTATAAGAAAGATTGATTAGTTTGAAATATAACTAATCTTTTTTTATTAAATTTATAAAAAACATATTGACACAGTGTCAGAATAATGATATATATAAATCGAGCTGACACAGTGTCAGAAAAGGGAGTGATAAAATGACAAAGGAAACGGTTGATATAAGAAAAGAAGAAATAATAAATAGTTGTGAAAAACTATATGCAACTAATAGCTTCAGAGACATCACAATAAAAAGTATAGGAGAAGAAACAAGTTTTTCTCGTACATCAATATACAATTATTTTCAAACAAAAGAAGAAATTTTTCTTGCTCTTATGAAAAGAGAATATGAAAGATGGATAGAAGACTTAAATAAAATGCATGATGAAAACGCTGAAATGTCGAAAGAAGTATTTGCTGATAAATTAGCGAATACAGTTGTAAAAAGAAAAAATTTATTAAAACTTCTTTCAATGAATATGTATGACATAGAAGAAAATAGTAGGATGGAAGAATTAATTGAATTTAAAAAAGCTTATGGGAAAGCCATAAAAACAGTTAGAAAATGTGTAAGTAAATTTTTTACTAATCTTAGTGAAAAAGAAAAAGATGAGTTCGTATATTTATTTTTCCCACTTATGTATGGAATCTACCCATATGCAGAGGTAACAGAAAAGCAAAAACAAGCAATGGAAACTGCAGATGTACCATTTATGTATTTATCAATATATGAAATAACATATAATGGAATATTAAAATTATTAAATTAGGAGGTATGGTTTATGAAAATAGTAATTTTAACAGGAAGCAATAATTTACACGGAACATCAAATACTTTAGTTGATGAATTTATAAAAGGAGCTGAAGAAAATGGTAATGAAATTGTAAGATTTAATACAGCCCACTTAAATATACATCCTTGTATAGGTTGCAATCATTGTGGAATGGATGGAGACTGTGTATTTAAAGATGATATGGTACAGATATTAGATGAAGTAGAAAGTGCTGATATGTTAGTTTTTGCTACACCAGTTTATTTTTTTGCAATGACAGCTCCACTTAAAGCTGCAATAGATAGATTTTATTCAAGAACAGGAAGAATAAGCCGTAAAAGATTAAGAACAGCATATATAATGACTTGTTGGAATACAGATGATTCAACAGTAGAGCCATTAATAGTACATTATAAAAAGTTAGTAAGTTATATGGATTACAAAGACGAAGGTATGATTGTAGGAAAAGGCTGTGGAACAGTTGGAATGATGCCAGAACATTTTTATAAAGAAGCGTATGAGTTAGGAAAAAAGATAAAATAACAAAAATAAAATTATAAGGAGTGTGTTAAATTATGAGTTTTACGATTAATATTTATTATACAGGTGAAAATGGAAGTGCAAAGAAATTTGCAGAAGAAATGGTAGAAAAAGGTGTGGTAAATAGAGTACGTGCAGAAGAAGGAAATCAAAAATATGAGTACTTTTTCCCAATGGATGATCCAAAAACGGTATTGTTAATAGATAGATGGGAAAGTGAGGAAGCTTTAGATGCACATCATAAATCTCCAATGATGCAAGAAATAGCAGAATTAAGAGATAAATATCATCTTCATATGAAAGTTGAGCAGTTTGTTGAAAGAAAGTAGAATTTAGAAAATAATTGTGTTTTGGCGTTGTTAAAACTAAAAAATCCATAAAAGAAAGGGTAAGGTTATGAAGAAGCTTATTATTGTTTTAGTTATAATAGCAATAATTATTATTGCTATTATAATAATTTTTAATTTATTAAATAACAACAATAAAGATATAGCAAGTACAAATACACATGTAAATACAAATGTTAATACAGCTAATAACACAGATGCAAATCAATTAAATCAAGAAGGAACAAACAATGGAGATGCGTCTACAGTATATTTTACAAGTGATATTAGCTCAGAAGGATTAATGAAAATCTATATTGAATTACAAATTCAAACCACAAGGAAATGTTGCAGTTAAAATATCAACAGGAGAGGCAGGAGGAAATAATTATCTTTCTCCAGACCTAATAAAAAACCTTGTTCAAAGTGTTAATGGAACAATTGTAGAATGTAATACTGCATATGGAGGTTCAAGGAGCAGTACTGCAATGCATAGACAAGTTGCAGAGGACCATGGATTTACACGAATCGCGAATGTAGATATATTAGATGAAGAAGATTCTATTAATTTAGATGTTCCAAATGGAAAACACTTAGATTATGATATGGTAGGCTCACACTATCAAAATTATGATTCTGTAATTGTATTATCACATTTTAAAGGTCATGCCATGGCAGGATTTGGAGGAGCAGTAAAAAATATTTCAATAGGATTTGCATCATCTAGTGGAAAAAGTTATATACATAGTGCAGGTACAAGAACATCAGGCTTTGGTGGCGCGTCACAAGACGATTTCTTAGAGTCAATGGCAGAAGCTGCATCAGCAGTAGCAACAGATAAGGGAGATAATATTATATATATAAATGTTATGAATAAACTATCTGTAGATTGCGACTGTGACTCAAACCCAGCTGAACCAGATATGCATGATATAGGAATTTTAGCATCTACTGACCCAGTAGCACTTGATAAAGCATGTGTTGATTTAGTATATGATGCACCAGATGGAGAATCTTTAATACAAAGGATGGAATCAAGAAATGGGATTCATACATTAGATTATGGAGCTGAAATTGGACTTGGTAATTTAAATTATAATTTTGTGAACATAGACTAGATGTAAGTTGAAAAAGAATTACAATTTTGACTGTGCCAAATTTAATTCTTTTCCAACAATATATAATAATAGAAAAGCAAACCCAACAAACGGAGGACTTATTAAATGTGGGAAACAATTAAAAGTCAATTAACATATTTTTGGTATTATTTTGACATTCAATTTAGACAAATATTTATATATTGGATTATAGGTATTGTAATTGGCTCAATCATATCAGTATTTGCAAAAGATAAAAAATACATAAACTATTTATGAAAATAAAAGACAAAAACATTGGGATTTTAGGAACTTTTATTGCAAGTATTCTTGGAATAGCTTCACCACTTTGCATGTATGGAACCATTCCAATTGCAGCATCATTTTCAAAAAGTGGAATGGAAGATGATTGGATTGCTAGTTTTATGATGAGCTCAATTTTATTAAATCCACAGTTATTAATATATAGTGCAGCACTTGGAAGTAATGCTCTTTTAATAAGATTAAATGTAAGCATATTAGGTGGATTTCTAGCAGGAGTATTAGTTAGAATATTTTATTCTCATAAAGAAAAAAAGTTTTTCAACTTTGAGGGATTTGATGAAAAGAAAAACAAAGATACAGATCCAAATATGTTTAAAAGATTATTAAAAAATATTGGAAGAAACATAAAAGCAACAGGATTATATTTTTTACTTGGAATTATTTTAACTGTATTATTCCAAATGTACATACCAAAAGAAACATTCGCAAACTTATTTGGTAGTAACAGTGGATTTGGTATATTAATGGCAGCAACCCTAGGAGTACCAATATATGTTTGTGGAGGAGGAACAATACCTCTACTTAATGAATGGTTACATTCAGGAATGAGTATGGGAGCAGGAACAGCATTTATGATTACAGGACCTGCAACTAAAATTACAAACTTAGGAGCGCTAAAAATAGTATTAGGAATAAAACATTTTATAATTTACTTAGTATATGTAATAGTATTTGCTTTAATATCTGGACTGCTTATAGATTTAATAGGTGTAACGGTATAAATAACAATATAAAATTCAAGTTTAGCAAATTTTGCATACAAAAAACATATAAAAAATAAAAAAATAGTATTCCAATTTAAAATAGTTATGTTATAATGAAAATATCAGCTTGAGTAAACAAATTTAAAAATGTAGTTAGATGAAATTAAAAGAAAAAGGGAGACTAGGAGAAATGGCGAAGCACGTAAGCCTTGGCGCTGTACACACACACACACACACACACACACACACTATGTTCTTACCAAAAGGACTGGAAGAGAATATGTACACTATTAAGTAATAAATTCTTCGCAGGAAGAATTTTATTAAGCGTGCTTGGAATTGAATATAAAAATAAAGTAATTGCAGGGATAGACTATATTACTGTAAATGTTTGTAAAAGAAACATTTATAGTGGTAAGGTCTATCCTTTTTGCGTGTGAAAAAGATAAAACGAGAAGATAAAAAGAGATAAATTACAAATAATGCACAAAACAGTTTAACGAAAAGTGCAGAGCAGAGAAAATCAAAATCTGAAAGGAAAGATGTGAAATGAAAAAGAGACAAGTTAGAAATAATGAGGCAAAGCAAAATAAAAAATTAAATATAGATCTAAACAATAAGAACAGAAGAATAAACACAAAGAACTTACCAACCTTTATTTTAATGGGCTTAATCATAATGCTAATCATAATAGCAATAATCTATTATGTGTTCTTAAGGTATGCACCAGAAATGATAATTACATATAATGGCTATGCTGTAGAAGGCAAATCAATGGTAGAAAACCTAAAAAATAGCGATGCGTCTAATGTAAATCCTTACTTAGGACTAATTGAAGTGCATGAAAATGACCTATTATATAAGAGATTAAATTCATATTATATTGGCGAAGATGACAAAAAAGAGATAGATATCAATTATCCAATATACATAAACGAAGGGAATGCTTTATTAAACATAGGAAAAAATACAAAATTAATAACTGTAAATTATGAAGAAGTAGAGGGATACCCAGACTTTATGATGACAGATGGAGTAATGTATAACGGAGCTGATATAACAAGAGCAGATGGAAACAAGTACATATTCTTAAAGAGCGAAGATGAGATTTATACAAATGTAGGAAAAATAAAAGTTAACACTTCATTAAATGAATATGAAATAAAAGAATACAGCAATATATATTTTACAGAGAATTATATTGCATATTACGAGATGCAAGAAGGAGCCAATGCAGATACTCAAAATAATATGCAAAATTGGTATATGCAGTATAAAAGAATAAATGATATAGATATGGATTCTAAAATAGAAGTAAATGGTGAAAATTTAACATATAAAACATTCTTAGAAAGATTAGGCATTATTCAAGTAGAAGAAAGTATTAACAACGAAGAAAATGAAAACATAATAGAAGAAAACACAGTAAAAGAAGAAGACAACACAACACATGAAGAAAATAATTCAAATGAAAACAAGGCAGAAACAAATAACCCAGATGAACAAAAATGGCAAGAAGGACAATGGGAAAAACCAACAGTAAGCTGTACAGATTTTGAAGGAGAAGTGTATACGATAAGAACAAATTTATCTGTAACAGATAGAGCAGGAGTTATAACAAGAGGAGTAATATTTGAAATATACCTAGACGGAAGATTAAACAGGAGAGTACAAGCAACACAAACAGGATTGCTTGAAATAACCGGATTACAACCAGACTCAGAATATGAGATAAGAGGAATATTCTACTACAATGATGAAAATGGAGTAGAACAAGAAGAAGAATTCTACAACGGTAAAGTAACAGCTAAATCAATAGATACTCTAGGAACAATAGACTTTAGCTTCCAAAATGGAAAAATATACTCAAACAAAATAGAATTAATACATCTAAAACTAAACAATGACCCAAACGAAGAAGTAATTAGAGGGATTTCAAGGTTACAAGTAGAAATAGGAAATGTAGCATTTAGATTAACAAATGACCAAATAGATGAATTAAAAGCAGGAAAAGAAATAACGTTCCAAACAAGTGAAAATCTAACATCAAATAGCAAAATAAAATATAAAATTACTGCATTTGATAAGTTTGGAAATGAGCTAAAAACAATAAATAACGAAGGAGAAACAATAACATCAAAACAATCACCAAGAGTAAGTATTACAGCAACAAAACAAGATGTAACAGAAGTAAGCTTAGATGTAACATTAAACAATAAAGATAATGTAAGCTTAGAAAACTATAGATATGAAATAACAAACCAAAGTGGAGATATAGTAAAACAAGGAATATTAGGAAATAACGGAACAGCAAATGATGGAAGTAAAGAAACATTAACATTTAATGACTTAGACCCAAATGGCTACTACCAAATAATAATATATGGAGATTATGACCTAGACAATGGAGAAGGCATGCAACAAAATGCAGAACTAGGAAGAGCAAGTTTTGTAACAAGACCTTTAGCAGCACTAGGATACATGCAAGTGCATATAGATGATAAAGAAGTAACACAAAACAGTATGAACTTAGGAATAAGCATAGATGAAAACCAAACCGATGCAAGATTGATTGCTATATTAGATAAGGTAGAAGTAGTTATTTACGACCAAGGTAAGAATGTGGCTGACAGTGGAAATAATGATGACAATAATGAAGGAAACACAGGAAATGGGAACGAAAGTGAAAACAATAACCAAAGTGGAACACCAGACAACAACCCAACTACAGAAACAGAAGTTAAAAGAATAACGTTCACAGACGAACAAGTACAGGCATTAAAAATAGCTGAAGAAGTAGAATTAAATCTAGACCAACTAAATTCAAACACAATATATAGAATAGACGCCATCACCACAGTAAAACAAGGTACAGTAGAAACTGTAGTAGAAGATAAACAAAACTTAGACCAAGTAATAACACTAAAAATGCCAGCAGAAGTACAAATAAGAAACCAATTTGTAATAGGTACTATGATAGACTTAGACATCAGAATAGAAGACATAGATTGTGCAGTCCTAACAAACCAAGTAAGAATAGAGGTAAGGGATAAAGACAATAAATTAATAGACTTAAGCGAAATGCCAACAAATGCAGATTATGAAAGAAAAACATACGAAGATTTAACACCAAACGAGACATATAGAATAATAGTCTATGCCCCACAATACAACATAGGAAGCACAGATGCAACATATAAAGCAGATTACATATTAAAAGAAATAAAGATAGTAACAGAAACAGGTATAAGCGGTAACTTAGATTTAATAGGCTTAGAGAAAGCACCAACAGGTAAGAACTTGATAGATGTTTCTTCAAAGGTAAATTGGTATGAAAAATGCTTTTACAATTGGGATAATGCATATGGACTTAATTATAATGAAGATAGAAAAATACTAACATTAGGGGGAACGAACAATGATACAAAACAAACATATTATGACCTAAGTAAATATTTAGGACAAGAACTAACAATAAGTTTTAAAGCTAGAACACACGACAATACTAATATGCAAATTATAGAAAAAAACAACAATAATTTTGATGATATAAATTATACAGTATATTATACAATAAATGACTTAACAAATGATTGGAAAGAGTACGCGTATACAGTAACACTAAGCAAAATAGGATATATTGGATTTAGAATTAGTGAAGATAATGCAGTGATAGAGGTACAAGATTTACAAATAGAATTAGGCAATAGAAAAACAGGTTATGAAGAATTTCAACATGATTACAATGCGAATGTATCCGTAAGAGTAAATGATGTTAGAAACGAAATAACGACAAATGACTATTATATAAGAATTTACAAGAACAATGAGCAAATTCAAGAGTTAAGATATGAAGAAATAGGAGAAGACAACAGAGTAGAGAATGTACAAAAAAAATACAATATAGAATCAGATGCAAAATATAAAATAGAATTATTAGTAAAAATAGCTAATAGATATTATGAACTTGATACACAAGAATTCTCAACAGAAGGTTCAAGAGAACTAAAAGGAATATTAAATGAAAATGACTACTTAAAAATACAACCATATGGAGAATATATTGTTTTAAATGATTTAGACTTGACAACAAATTTTGAGAGTAAATATAGATTTGGTAATCCGAATATATTGTTCAATGGTAAAATTGACTTTAATGGGTATACAATAATAAGAGCATTTAAAAATAAACAAGGAACCCTTTTTAATAATTTAGGTAGTGATGGAATATTAGAAAATTTAGTTTTAGAATTGAAATTTAACAATGATACAGAGGCTTATATAGACCAGCTAGTTCAGTATAATTATGGAAGAATAAGAAATATACAATGCAACATAACAGAATCTAATGAACAATTAAATAGTGATGTGTATTTACTAACATGGGGAAATTATGGAACTATTGAAAATTTTATTTTTAATTTTAAAGAACCTTTATATATAAATGCTGGAGCAGCGGCTGTGACAAATTCTAATGCTGGAATAATAAAAAATGGATATTTATATGGAGAAAACATTAAAGTAATAAGAGACTCCGATAATTATGTTGCAGGTTTTGTAAGATCTAATTCAGGAAATGGAATTATAGAAAATGTATATTCTTTAATTGGGATAGATTCTATAAGGGATAGAAATAAAGGAAATATTTGTGTTACAAACCAGTCTAATGCAACAGTGCAAAATGTATATTCAGTAGCTGTTGGAGAAAATACGAGAATAGATTTTCGGACCAAATATATATTTTAAAAATTCTAAAAAGATATATAACAATTATTATTTTGCAGATGAAACATTTACAAGTGAATTAGACACAAAAGGAAATAAGCTATCATTATGGGATACACAGTTCCAAAATCAGTTAATAAATGGTGATGAAGCGTTTATAGTAGATGAACTGGTTAATCAAGGATACTATCCTCACTTAGATATGCCAGATGTAATGCCAGAACAAGAATATATAGAATTACCAGATGTTGAAGATGCAGATTTACCAGATATATTATCTACTAAAGTATTAGAACAAGGAACCGATACTGTAAAAGTACAGTTCATTATAAATAATCCGTCAGCAGCGCAAATAAGTGAAATAAAAATACAAAATTTAGATGTGGAAATATTATCACAAGAGTATAGTAATGGAAAAAGTACAGTAATAGCAGAGCTAAAAAATCCAGTAATATGTATATCAAAATATAATGTACTAAGTTTAAGTACAAAAGGAGCATTTGGTAGTTCGTATACAAGAACTTATGCAGAAGGGGAAAGAATTATAAATGTAGATTTATTTAAAGAAATATGGAGTGTTAACGATTGGAAGGATATAGTGGATTCAACAACAGAAAATTATATGCTAATGGTGGATTTAAACTTTATAAATGAAGAAAATACGGTGAGCATTCATGATATAAATGGAATAATAAATGGAAATGGACATACTATATCAAATATAAATTTAACCAATAATAATTCTCTTATAACAAATTTAAAAGGAACAATAGAAAATACATACATTAATAATTTTAACCAAGAAGTTACTACACATGGGGGAATTATAACTAACGTATATGCAGATTCAGTAGTTAACAATGTACATGTAACAGATGTAAGAATAACGAAAACAGGAAGTGGTAATATTGGAGGAATCTCGGGATATGCGACTGCTAGTACTTTAAAAAACAGTTCAATTAATAACCTTATAATAAATACGGAAGGGAACCCAAGTGAGTTATATTTAGGTGGCATTGTTGGCAGGATTTCTAATTCAAATATAGAAAACTGTTATATAAAAGGAATACAAATTAATGATGAGAAAGCAGTAAATTCAGGAATTGGAGGAATAGCAGGTTACGGAACAGATTCTAATGGTATAAAAAACTGTTATACTGAAGGAAAAATAAAGTCAAATAATGCAAATGTAGGAGGCATTGTGGGAAACACAGCAACGGCTAATATAGAAAATTGTTATTCAAAAGTAAACATATCAACTACTAATAATAATGTGGGTGGAATTATAGGAACATACTCTGGAAGCAATATAAACACAATATCAAATAACTTAAGTATAGGGAATATATATACATCTTCAGGAGTTGATAATTTGAATAGAATACTAGGAGATAACATTAATACTGTAGACAATAACTATGCATATAAAAATCAATTATTAAATGGATATGTAAATAGTGAAGAAAAAGGGGCTACACTATTAAGTAAGGGAGGAACATTAGACTTAAGTTTAGGTGACAGCTATAATTACGAAGGAAAAGAAAAAGGAGTATTACCAAAGTTATATAATACAGATGGCAATGAATTGTTACCTAATCAGACTGGCATACTATTAGACGATAATTCTAGTGCCGGAGTAATAGACCTTGAAGTAGAAAGTATAGAGGCGACAAAGCCAAATACAACAGAAGCAGAAATATCAGTCAGAATAAATAACCCAAACGAAGTAGAAATTGCAGGAATAATTATAGAAGATATGACAGTTTCTTCTATAACAAGAAATGTAACACAAAATGGAATAACTAATATTACGGTAAGAACTTTACCAGATAGGTACTATGATAACTATAAATTAACCGGAATAAAGTATAAAACAGAGAAGTCTGAAGAGAAAATAAAAGAGGTAGAAGTTGGAATAGAAGTACAGTTCTATAAAGAAATCTATACATATGAAGATTGGCAAACAATAGAAGAAGGAACATATCAAAATTATAGATTAATGGCAGACATAGACTTTAGTGGGAAGACAAATATAAAAAATAATATAACAGTAAATAGATTAGAAGCGGAAAATAGAGTATATACATTAAAAAATATAGAATTAGAATTCAATAAAGAAAATACGGGATTAATAAACAATGTAAAAACAAGTATGAAAAATATAGGATTTGAGAATATAACATTAATAAATACAGCTGGTGCAGGAAGTTATTTTGGCGTTATAGCAGGTAATAGTGCTAATTTAGAAAATTTACAATTTAAAAAAATTACAGTTGACGGAACTGGAATAAGTTATGTAGGAGTTGTAGGTGGCGAAACATCGGGAAATATAGAAAATATAGAAATGAAGGAAATTAACATAAAAGGAAATAGTTATACAGGAGGATTTATAGGAAATGTTAATATAAATATAGAAGGATATGTAAATAACATAGTGGGAGATAATGTAACAGTTAACTCAACCGGAAATTATGTTGGGGGAATGATAGGACGAATAGGAGGAAGGCTATTAGAAACAAATAATTTACAAATAGAAAATGTAAATGTTTTAGGAAATGATTATATAGGTGGTCTAATAGGATATGTGGATTACGTGGATGCGAGGTATTTAGAAACGAATAATGCAACGATTACTGGTAGTTCTTATATTGGGGGGATTGCTGGCTGCTTCGAAGCTCCTGCTACGGGCACATATGATAGACTTTATTTACAAACTAAAGGATCAACTTTAAATGCCAATTACCGTTTCGTAGGAGGGATTACGGGTTCGATGAATCATGGAAATTCACAGTTTTGGACAGTAGATGGGACAACAATTGATGCGACTACTTACTATTCTCAAGATATAGGCGGATTGTGTGGGATGATGAGCTGGGTTTATCTTAGTCGCTTTCAAGTAACAGATTCTAATATTATAACTAACGGTTTTAAAATTGGCGGTTGTGTTGGAAGTTTTAATCGGAGATGCGGGTGCGAGTTGTGGCTTTATAGGATATACTTCTGTTTATGGAAATAATTATGTTGGTGGGGTGATTGGAAGTTTGAATTATGGCAGTGTTACCAATGTTTATGTGAATGCGAATGTAGAAGCATATTCATATGGTGCTGGAGGAGTGGTTGGTTTTTTGGATAATTCTTCTATGACAGCAACCTTAAATAGAACGAATTTGAATTATACAATGTTATTGGATGCTGCGGTAACTGCGCCTTCTAAAGCAGGTGGCTTGATTGGAGATATAGCAACTGAAATTTACAGAGACCAATCATTCTATTACAACAACTATGTTGATGCGGATGTAACAAGTGAAAATACTTCGACAGGCTCGCTAATAATTGGAGGAAGACCAGATGAAAACTCATATATAACAAACACATATGTATATAAATTTAGTAAATTAAATGGAAATTATGTATATGCTACAAATGATAATATAAACGATAAACAATATCTAATTAGAACTGATTTAAATAATCAAAGCACATTCTCTAGTAAAATAGGATTAGGAACAACATATTGGAATTATGCACCATTGTCAGATGGCAAATATCCTAAGATAAAAGATTCATATTTATACAAACCAGAACTACAAACTGGTGTTGACCTACCAACAGACCCAGAGATAGCAGAGTTAAATGCATTAAGTATAGGTGACGAAAACGATAATAATGTTAATGGAACTGGAGCTAACACAAACAACTTAGCTGAAGAAAACAGGATATCAACTCAAAGTATAGAATCATTACCAAGTGTATCTGTTTATCCAGTATCAGTAAACGAAATAAACATAGACTTTAGTTCAATCCCAGAACAAACTTGCTTTACATACTATGTAAATGGCGAAGAAAAAGAAACAATCGATTTAGAGCAGAAAACATATACCTTCAAATACAACTATCAAGACACTTTAAAAATCAAACTAACAAACGGTACAGATGAAGAAACAATTACTATAAATCCCGATGATGCAAGAAGTGAAGCAAGCTTAATAGAAAACAATAATGCATACTTATTAGGTACTAACTTATACATAAACGGAGAATTACAGCAGGGCGAATATGTAAATGTATGTGATGGTTATGCGCTAAATAGCAATGGACAAATGTTAGACATTGCAACAAAACAATTATCAGATGGAGCAACTGAAACAAGTTTAGAAAACACAACAAAACCAATTCACACATACAACTACAAAGAAAACAACATAGAAGTTTATGGAACTTACAGTACAATAAATGACAATATAAAATCACAAATCTACAATGTTAGAAATGGACAATTGTCAGCAATATCAAACTATGTAGATATGAAAGTAGATAATAGTATTATAGATAACTACAATGACAAAGAATATCAAACAATACTGACATCTAATGGAGAATTAATTGATTTAAAAGAAAGGCTACAATATCCTGATAACTTCTTAAGTAGCAACATAAAGCAAATAGTACAAAATGCAGATACAGAAAAAGCAGAAATGATGGTATTGTATAACACTGGAAAAGCCATTGTGTTCAACTATGTAACAGGAAATGTTATATATGAAAATGACGAAAAAGCAGATGAAGGACTAGTAAGTTATTTAACAAGAAGTTTCTCTAATATATGGAGTGACTGTGAAGATAGAGGGCAAGAATATGCAAAGGGTAAAGAGTTAGAAGAAAAACTTGCTAAATTACCAGTTGAAGAAGCAATGCAAGAAAATAATAAAACTGAAAATAGCTCTTCAAATGAAACAAGTACTATTAGGAACAATAATAGCAATACTTTAGCTAATGTTAATGCAGACACAAATTCAACAGTTAATAACAACGTAAGCAATACAATTGTAGATAGCAACTACATTACAGTATACAATGCAGACACTGGAGAATATGAAGTATACAGTGAGGACGAAATACTAAATGGAGAAGATGAAAATCCGGTATCTGAAACAGAAAAAATAAAAGAAAATGGACTTGAAGGAGTATATGGATATGACACAAAAGAAGAAACTAAACCACAAGCAAATGGAGCAGTAATAGTTATTGCAATAATTGCAGTTGCTATAATAGCGTTAGTTTTTTTAAGAAAAGTAATTGTAAAAAATAACAAAAAAGAGAAAAATAAATAAAAAAACTAGAGGTTCAAATTTGGAACCTCTAGTTTTTTTATATCTCAATCTTTGGCTCATATCTTTCAATCCACATGTTTACTTGGCGCAAATATGCTATAAAAAATACTTATCATAAAATAAATGATTTATATAAAAATTATAAGAAACACTTGACAATCACAAACAAACGTTCTATAATTATTACACAGTAATATCATATAGGTTGTAATAAATGTAGTAAAAAATAAAGCAATAAATACTATAAATATGCTATTATGAGTAATATTACAAGGAAAGTGATAGTTATGGAATTTGAAAAATCAAAACTAATAGAATTAAAAGAAAAGTTTGATTCTATTATTAACATAGAAGAAAAAGAAAATATAGAATTTTGGTATGCAAGAGATTTGCAGATTCAATTAGGTTACAAAAGATGGGAAAATTTTTTTGAGACAATAAAAAAAGCAATGCAATCTTGTGAAAGTGCTGGAATACCTGTAAAAAATCATTTTCGTGAGGTCACGAAAATGATAAATTTAGCAAAAGGTGCAAAGAGACCAATACAAGACTATATGATAACGAGATATGCTTGTTATTTAATTGCTCAGAATGGAGATTCTAAAAAAGAAGAAATTGCATTTGCTCAAACATATTTTGCAGTACTAACTAGAAAACAAGAAATAATTGAAGATAGGATAAGACTAATGAATCGATTAGAAGCAAGAGAAAAACTAAAAGAATCAGAAAAGCAGTTATCTAAAAATATTTATGAAAGAGGAGTGGATGATTTAGGATTTGCAAGAATTCGTTCAAAGGGAGATTCGGCTTTATTTGGTGGATTAAATACAATGCAAATGAAAGCAAAATATGGGGTAAAAGAAAAGAGACCTCTTGCAGATTTTTTACCAACTCTAACAATTGCAGCAAAAAATCTAGCAACTGAAATGACGAATTACAATGTAACTGAAAAAGATATGTATGGTGAAGAAAGTATAACGGAAGAACATGTGGATAATAACTTAAGCGTAAGAAACATGTTGGATAAAAGAGGCATTAAACCTGAAAATTTAAAACCTGCTGAAGATTTGAAAAAATTAGAGAGAAGAGTCAAATCCGAAAGTAAAAAAATAGCTAATAATAAGTTGCCTAAAAATGAATCAAATTAAATTAAAAATTTCATGAAAAGGAAGCCTAAATAAGTTGGTTCTGAGTTATAACAGCATAAAAACTTGAGGTCACAATTTGTGACCTCAAAATAAGTTGGTTCCAAATTGGAACCTCAAGGCTATTATATAGTCTGTTATATCTCTATCTTTGGTTCATATTTCTCAAGCCACATGTTTACTTGACATAAATACGCAATTAATTGTGGACCGGTCATGAGCTGGCCAAACCATGGTCTGGTGAAGGCTTTACCGTCTGTTTCTAATATTTGTAATATATATTCTCTGTTTAATAAATTATTTATTGGTGCATTTTTATTATTCATTATTTTTGTTAGCATTTCTTTTACTGCTTTTAAGTATGTTGGATTCCATGTTTTAGGGTATGGACTTTTCTTTCTGTCTATTATTTCTGCTGGTAGTTTGTCTTTCATTACATATCGTAATAATCCTTTTTCTCTGCCGTTTAGGGCTTTTATTTCCCATGGGATATTCCATACGTATTCTGCCAATCGGTAGTCGCAAAATGGTACTCTTATTTCAAATCCGTTGTACATTCCCATTCTATCTGATCTGTCTAATAGTGTTTGCATGAACCAATTTAATGTTAGGTGTGATATTTTTCTTTTTTCTACTGTTTCTTTTGAGTCTGTGTCTAATATTTCTACATCTTCTAAGCTTTCGTTATATCTATAATCTATATATTCTTTTAAGTTGATTTTTTCTGCAATATTTGGATTTAGTAATTCTTGTCTTTCTTTTATTGCGATTGACCAAGGAAATGTTCCGCTGTTTAATGCATCTTCTCTAAAGAACCATGGATATCCTCCAAATATTTCATCTGCACATTCTCCTGTAAGTGTTACTGTTGCTTCTTGTTTTACATTTTTGCAAAATAGCAACATAGATGAGTCTACATCTGCCATTCCAGGGAAGTCTCTTGCTATCATTGCGTCCTCTAATGCTTTTGCAAGTTCTGGTGTATCTAGCATTACTACATGATGGTCTGTTTTTAATTTTTTGCTCATTAAGTCTATATAGTAATTATCTGAATTTGGTTGGAAATCTGTTTTTTGAAAATTTTTGTCATTATCTATATAGTCTATTGAATAGGTATTGAGTGTAGGCAATCCTTTTTCTTTATAGTAGTCAGATGCATACAGTGTAATTATACTTGAATCTAATCCACCAGACAGAAATGTACACAATGGAACATCACTTACAAGTTGACTTTTTATTGAATCTTCTAATAGATATAAAACTTTATCACAGGTTTTTTCAAAACTATCTGTATGAGGCTTGCTTTTTAATTTCCAGTAACGTTTTTTATGGAGTCCTGATTCATTAAATACAGCATAATAAGCAGGAGGTAATTCATATAGATTTTTAAATGAAGTAATTCCATTAGTATGGGCAGGGCCAATTCCAAACATTTCACTTATACCTTGTGCATCTAATACTGGTTCAATTCCTGGAAATTTTAAAATTGCTTTTACTTCTGATGCAAATATAAAGTTATTATTAAAAATTGTATAATATAAGGGCTTTACTCCAAAGTGGTCACGTGCAATAAATATTTCTCTATCTTTTTGACTCCATATAGCGAAGGCAAATATTCCATTTAGTTTGCTTACAATTTTTTCTTTATGAAGTACATATGATTTTAAAAGTATTTCGGTGTCTGAATGTGTTTCTAATTCTATATTATGTTCTTTTAAATCTTCTTTTAATTCTTTTGTATTATATATTTGACCATTATATACAATTATATATGTATTACCATTGTATTTAAAAGTCATAGGCTGTTTTCCGCCTTCTAGGTCTATTACAGAAAGTCTTCGATGAGCTAAAAGAACATTAGATTCGGTATGATATCCACATTCGTCTGGACCTCTTTTTCTTAATGTATTGTTCATAGAAATTAAAGAATCTTTTTTTGAATCTAAATTATCTTTAAGGTTAACTATACCAACAAAACCGCACATAAAACAATCAATTCCTTTCATAATTATATAAATAGTATATGAATATTTAAAGAAAAATGTAACTAGTGTTGACAAATTCAAAAAAAGTTAGTATAATTTTATAGTATCAATTTAGAGAAAAGTATAAATACATATACAATAGATAATGGTTCAAGGGAGGGAGTAAAGATGGCACAACCAAAAAGAAGATGGTCTAAAGCAAGAACAGGTTTAAGAAGATCAACATGGAAATTAGAAAACCAAAATTTAGTTGAATGTTCACATTGTCATGAACTTATAAAACAACATACTGTATGTCCTACATGTGGATATTATAATGGAAAAGAAGTAGTTGCTAAAAAAGAAAACTAAAATTAAAGATTAAAGATATTGGGTAGTTTTGTACTACCTTTTATTTTTTTTGCCTAAAATAATTGATACAGTAATATTTAAATGATATAATATGAAAACATTAAAATAAAAAATATATAAATATAGAAAGGACTTAATATGGTTGATAGAATAGATAAAGAAAATTATTATTTAAACATAGCAAAATCTGTAGCAGAGAGGAGTACATGTTTATTAAAAAAATGTGGAGCTGTTATTGTGAATAATGATGAAATTATTGCAACTGGTTACAATGGGGCTCCAAGGGGAAGAGTAAATTGTATTGATTTAGGTTATTGCTCTAAAAAGAAGTTTTTCCCAAATGTAAGACATGCTGGTTATGATGCGTGTAGAAGCGTTCATGCAGAGCAAAATGCTATTATAAGTGGGGCTAGAAAAGATATGCTTGGAGGAACACTTTATCTTGTACAATATAGAACAGATTCTGGTGAATATGAAATAGGACCTGGATGTTGTCAATTGTGCAGAAAAATGATTATTAATAGTGGAATAAAGAAAGTATATGTTAGAATTAATGACTCTGAATATCAAGAAATAGATGTTCAAGAGTGGATAGAACATGATGATTTATTAGAGGGAAAAATTACCTATTAATTATTAAATAAGGCAAATTGAAATAGACAAATTATTTTAAATATATTGTTTATTAAACTTAGGCTAAACTTATTTACGACTTTTAAACAAAACGAAAGGGTTAAAAATACCAAATGAAAAAAATATTTGAACTGATTAAAACGAAAAAAAGTGTTCATTATATAATTATTGCAATTGTGGGTTTACTTGTGTCAATACCTCTTATGTGGTTACAAGTAAGGGCTACAGATGATGGATTTCTTCATTTGCTAAGATTAATTGGAATTGATAATGCCATAAATAATGTAAGTTTCCCATTTTTAGTGCAACCATTTTTTTGTAATGATTGGGGATATAGCATGACAGCTTTTTATCCTACTATTGTTTCTTATGTGCCATACTTTTTAGGATTAATTGTTGGTACTTTTGCAAATGGAATAAAAATATTTGCATCAATTACAATTATTTTATCTGGCATATTTATGTATAACCTTCTAATAGAAGTAACTAAAAAGAAGAATATTGCACTTGTTTCTGCCATTATTTATATGGTGTTACCATATAGGTTTGAAGATATATATAATAGATTCGCAATAGGGGAGTTTACAGCTTTTGTTTTTATGCCTCTTGTATTTTTAGGATTATATAATTTATTAAATGGAGATGGAAAAAAGCATTATTACATTGCAATAGGTGCAGCAGGGCTTATGCTTTCACATACTATTTCAACTGTGTATACTGCTTTATTTTGCATTTTTTACATTTTATTAAATTTCAAGAAGTTTTTGAGAAAAGATGTAATATTAAAATGCATAGTAAATGCGATTTTTATTTTATTAATTACTGCAATATTTTGGGTTCCAATGCTTGAATTTGAATCAAGTGCGCATTATGCAATATTTGAGCCGGATGTTTTAAAAACAAGTGGAAAATATGTGGCTGATAATACAATAGAATTATGGCAACTTATAAAAGACAAAGGTGAAGAAAACGGAGTTTCTTTTGTTGTAGGTATTCCATTTATAACCATGTTATTATTGGGTGTATTTGTATATAAAAAATTGGATGATAAACTTAAAGATTTTTATATGACAGGTATATTGTTTGGAATTATTTCAATATTTATGTGTACTAAATTCTTTCCATGGTTTATCATGCCAGACTTTTTGTGTACAGTACAGTATCCTTGGAGATTACTAGGGTTTGCGTTATTCTTTTTAACTCCTTTATGTGCAATTAATGTATGTTATTTAATAGGCTGTATAAAAAAAGAGAATATACGAAATTTAACATATATAATTGTGTTTATTATAATTGCGGGATTTACTGCAAAAGAATTGTCTGTTTATAAAACAGATAATCCAAACTTAGATATGGATTATGAACAACAAACCATATCAAATCCTAAAATACACTATTTTTCAGTTAATAGGGATTATATGCCATATGATGCATTAATAAAACAAAGAGATTATTTGTTAGTTAGAACAGATAAAACATATCTTCTTAATGGAGAGGCTGAAATTGAAAATGAATACAAAGATGGTCTTCATTTAGAACTGGATATAAAAGAAGCCAAAAAAGGAACAGAGCTTGAATTACCATATTTATATTATCCGGGCTACGCAGTAAAATTGGTAGAAAACAGCACCAAAAGTAGCAATCAAAGTAATACACAAAGTGACACCAAAAGCAGTAATCAGAGTAACGCACAAGGTGGCGCACAAACGGAAAATGTACAAACAAATAATCCACAAATAAGTAGTACACAAACAATCTTAGAGACTTCAGAATCAGAGAATGGCTTTGTAAAAATTGTTATTCCAGAGGATATTAGTGAGGCTAAGATTATTGTAGATTATACTGGTACTGTACTTGAAAAAACAGCATATATTGTATCTGGCATATCAATACTTTTATTTATAGGGTATATAATATATTTTAGAATAAAGAGCAAAAAGAAAATTGAAAGTACAGACTAAATAAAAAAAGAATAAGCAATAGAGAGTACAAAAACAAAAGAAGAAGAGGGCAAAAGAAAATACAAATTCAAAAAAATAAACAAAACAAAAAAGATAGAGGAAACAGATGAAAGAAAAAATTAAAGATTATCTAATTATTTTAATATTTACATTACTTGTATCATTTCCATTGGTTAGTAGCAATATAGATGTTTATGTTGATGATGGAATTCAGCATATAGCAAGACTTATGGGAACATTTCAATCTATAGTAGATGATGGAGAATTATTTCCGGTTATAATGTCAAACTTTTGTAATGGTTTTGGATATTCATGGAATATATTTTATAGTCCATTTACTGCATATGTACCAATGATATTTAGATTGTTTACAGATTCATATGAGTTAATATTAAAACTATTTATGGTATTAATTAGCTTTTTAAGTGGTATTGCAATGTATGAATTTACTAAAAAGGTAACAAAAAACAGATATGCAGGGCTTTTAGCATCAGCTTTATATATTTTTGTTCCATATAGATTAACAGATATGTATCAAAGATATGCTATTGCTGAACTTGCATCATTTATATTCCTACCAATTACATTTCATGGAATGTATAATATTTTTAATAGTGAAGAAAAAAGTATTAAAAAAAGCTTGGTATTAACCTTAGGAGCAGTAGGACTGATACTTACACATATTGTTATGGCAATGTATGTGGCTATATTCTGCTTAATATATCTATTAATAAATGCAAAGAAATTAAAAGATAAAGAAGTATTAAAAATGTTAGGAATTAACATTTTACTAATAATATTACTTTCAAGTTTTTATTTATTACCAATGCTTGAACACAGAGTAAATACTGAATATGAAGTGTTTAAAAATGGCAGAATGGAGAATACAGCAACACTTATAGATAGTAAAACAAATGTAATAGATTTAATTTACACACAAGATGGAAAATTAGTAAAAGAAATTGGATTTGTTACCTTAGTCGGATTACTCCTAACATTTATAGCATATAAGAAAATAGATAAAAGTTACAAAATGATTTATTGGTTTTCTTTAATTACAGGAATAATGTGTATAATTATATCATTAAAAATTTTTCCATTTGAAAAATTACCAGAAATTCTGAAAATGATACAGTTTACATTTAGATTGCTTGAATTTTCATCATTCTTTTTTGTATTTGTGGCGGCTGTGAATTATTCTGTAGTAATAAAAGATTTTCAAATGAAAGATGTAGTAGTATTAACTACAATTTGCGTATTATTGTTTATTCCATTTGTTAGAAGGATAGATTTTAAAAAAGATTGGAAAGAAGAACAGTTATGGCCAGCTGTAGAGGTGAGCAACTATACTGGCAGGGTTCATGCTGGTTGTGCTACATTTGAGTATTTACCAAGCAAAGCTTTTAATAATTTAGATTATATAAAAAACAGAGAAAATGCCATATACATATTAGAAGGATATGCTAATATAGAAAATGAAAGAAAATTAGGTAGTCAAATGGAATTTGATATATCAGAAATACAAGAAAACACTAAATTAGAATTACCATATATATATTATTTAGGTTATGAAGTAATCTTTGAAAATGCAAATGAAAAAGAAAAAATTGATGTAAGCGAATCAGAAAATGGTTTTGTTCAAATAAATATGCAAAGCAAAGATGCCGGAAAAATTACAGTAAGATATACTGGAACAATTTTAATGAAAATTTCTTATTTAATATCATTTTTAACTTTAATTTGCATTTTTGGACGGACTTCTTTTGCAAAAAATAAAAGAGTAAAACATAGTAAATAGCAAGATTTTCTTGCTATTTTTTTATGATTATAGTAAAATTATTATGTGCTATATAAGGAAAATAAAGAAATATATGTCAAAAATAGTTAAATATTAAAAATTAGTTAAATAATAGAAAATAATTAGATATAAAAAATAAATGAGCGTAATAAAAATATGGAGGTAAAAAAATGGGAAAACCAACAGTAGCTATTGTAGGAAGACCAAATGTAGGAAAATCATCATTTTTTAATTACATAGTAGGTAAAAGAATATCAATAGTAGAAGATACTCCTGGTGTTACTCGTGATAGAGTTTGTGCTGAAGCAAATTGGAGAGGAAGAACTTTCAATTTGGTAGATACAGGAGGAATTGAGCCAGAATCAGAAGATGTGATTATTTCACAAATGAGAGAACAAGCAGAACTTGCCGTGGCAATGGCAGATGTAATAGTTTTTATAACAGATATAAGACAAGGTGTTACAGCAGCAGATAAAGATATAGCTTTAATGCTTAGAAAATCTAAAAAGCCAATTGTTTTAGTATGTAATAAAGCAGATAATTATGGAAAAGTACCTGATGAAATATATGAATTTTATAATTTGGGACTAGGAGAACCATATAGAGTATCTGCTGCAAATGCTATAGGAATTGGTGATGTATTAGATGCAATATATGACAAATTACCACCTGTAGATGAGAGTGAAAATGATGATGAAATTATTAAAGTTGCAATAATTGGAAAGCCAAATGTAGGAAAATCATCTTTAGTAAATAAAATACTTGGTGAAAATAGAATGATTGTAAGCAATATTGCAGGTACAACAAGGGATGCAATAGATTCTGAATTTGAAAATGAATTTGGCAAATTTATATTTATAGATACAGCAGGTATAAGAAGAAAAAACAAGGTATCTGAAAACATAGAAAGATATAGTGTTATAAGGAGTTTACTAGCTGTAGAAAGAGCAGATGTGTGTTTACTTATGATTGATGCTAACGAAGGTGTTACTGAACAAGATGCTAAAATTGCAGGAGAGGCACATGAGGCCGGTAAAGGTATAATTATAGTAGTTAATAAATGGGATGAATACGAGAAAGAAAATGGTACTTTAGAAAAATATAAAAAAGAAGTATATAATAAATTATCATATTTATCATATGCACCAATTTTATTTATATCAGCTAAAACAGGTCAAAGAGTTAATAAATTATTTGAGCTAATAAACGGTGTGGCAAGTCAAAATTCATTAAGAGTATCTACATCTGTACTAAATCAAGTATTAAATGAAGCAATTGCAATAGTACAACCACCAACAGATAAAGGTAGAAGACTTCGTATATTCTACATGACTCAAGCTAGTACAAAACCACCAACTTTTGTAGTGTTTGTGAATGATAAAAATTTATTTCACTTTTCTTATGAAAGATATTTAGTAAATCAAATAAGAAAAGAATTTGGTTTAGTTGGAACGCCTGTTAGGATGATTGTTAGGGAGAGAAGCGAAAAAGAATAAATAGGAGAAACAAATGAGTGTAGAACTAATATACAAACATCAAAGAAAAACATATGATTTAATGAAAGATGCTCTAAGAGAAGGTGGAAGAGCAGCATATGTATTTCCAATGGGAGGAGGAAAAAGTTTTCTCCCTCTAAAATACATGGAAGAGAATCCAGACAAAAAAGTTCTTTTAGTTAGTCCAAATATTGGAATAATAAATCAATTTAAAGGGTATATCAGTAAATATCTTTTAGATGGAAAAAAAGCTACTAAAAGAACTTTTCCGAATTTTAGAGCTATAACATATCAAAAAGTGGCTTTGGCTCAAGATGTTGCAGACCTAAAACCAGACGTAATAATATTTGATGAGATACATAGAATGGGAGCAGAAAATTGGGAACCTGCTATAGATAAATTAATTGAAGCAAATCCGAATGCACAAATCATTGGCATGTCTGCAACACCAGAAAGAACAGATAAAAGAAATATGGCATACGAGAAGTTTGGAAAAAGTGTTGTTTATGAAATGAGTTTAACAGAAGCTTTAAGTGGTTCAAAAGAGGATGAAGTAGTGCTAAACGGAGCAAGATATGCAAGAGTAATTTCTACTTTAAGAAATGAAATAGATCAATATAAAAAACAAATTGATTTAATTGAAGATGAAGGTAAAAGGCAGAGATTATTAAAAAAGTTTGAGGAACTAAATTCGATAGTAGCAAGTTCCCCTGATATATCTGATATAATGGCATCTGCAATGCAAAAAAAGAATGGAAAATATATAGTTTTTTGTTCAAATAGGGACGAAATGTTTGAACAAATGAAAAGGGTTCAAGAAATTTTTGGAAAAGTAAATTCAAATATAAATGTAGACTATATTATAAGTAGAAAAGGCAAAACCGGTAAAAGTCAAAGGGAAAACAGGAGGACATTGGAAGAATTTGAAAAAAGAGATAGAGGAGATGCACTGAACCTACTATTTTGTGTAGATATGCTAAACGAAGGAGTTCACTTAGAGGGAATAGATGGAGAGGTTCAATTTAAGCCTACAGAATCTAGAATTAAATATAAACAAATGGTAGGAAGGGTACTATCATCAGATAAAACAGCAGAGGAAACAGTAATAATAGATGCTGTAAATAATTGGCTAAGACAGATAGATACATATAGAGAATTAGAAGGAGCTGTAAGTACTGGTGACAGAATTGAAGGAGAGAAAAGTACCAAGCATAAAAAATCTAATCTTTTAAGCTTAACAGACCAAGAGCTAGAGCTTGTTGATGTTTTACAAGAAATAAGAGAAGAACTTAGCTATCAAACTAATAATACTTTTGATGAAGTAATAAGATGGTTAGAAACACATGATGGAAATTTGCCAAGAGGAAATATTAGTAAAAAACGTAGATATACAAAAACTGAACAACTTAGTGAAGAAGAAAGATATGAAAGAAACTTATACAATAAATGGCTAAGTTCAAAAGAAAAGAAGATTTTAGATGAATATGCAGGTGTACCTTTAAGTGAATTTCCAAAAGAATTAGCAGAGTATGTTGATAAAATTGATTTATTAAGAAGTTATGGCTTAGGAATAAAAAAACGTTCAGCATATGAAGAAGTAATTGAATGGCTAGAAACACACGATAGCCAAATGCCTATTTCCCAAATACACAAGAATAATAAAAGAGTAAAAGTAGCAGATATAACTGAAGAACAAAATTATCAAGTTAATTTATATGGTAGATGGTCTGACTCACCAGAATATAAAGCTTTAAGAGCTTGTATAGGAATTGATTTAGATAATCTTCCTGAAGAATATGTAAAATATAGAGACCAAATAGAAACATTAAGAGGTTATGGTTTAGGTATAAAAAGACCTACAGCATATCAAGAATTTATAAATTGGTTAGAAACTCATGATGGAGAAATGCCACATGGCTATATGGAGAAAGATGGAAGAAAATTAACATCTGATGAACTAACTGATGAGCAAAGACATGAGAAAAGCATATATGTAAGATGGAGTAAATGTAAAGAAAGGAAAGCTTTAACAGCATGTGCTGGAATACCTTTAGATGATTTACCAGAAGAATATGCACAATATAGAGAACAAATAAAAACATTAAGAAGTTATGGTTTAGGTATACCAACTTATGAAGCATTAATAAATTGGCTTAAAACTCATAATGGAAGAACACCAAGAGGAATGATTGTAAAAAATAAGAAAAGATTAAAAACCTCAGAATTAACTAGAGAAGAACAATATGAAAGAAACTTATACTATAGAATGAGTAGATTGCCAGAATATGTAGCATACAAAAAAACTAAAGGAATTCCTATAGATGATTTACCAGAAGAATATTTACCATATAAAGAGCAAATAATAACTTTAAGAGAATTTGAGCAGATGAGAACCAGCAGAGGAGTACTACAAAAAATGAGAGAAAGTGTAGGAAAACAAATATTAAGCAATGAAAGTGCGAGAACTGAGTTATCAGGGTTGACAAAAGGATTAGAAGAGAATAGAGGGGGGACAAGGTAAGTAATTAAAGATGTATAGAAAATTATTAAATTTTATAAAAATACTATTGAAAAATTAAAATTTAATATATAATAAATAAGAACCAAATAAAGGAGGAAAAAATATATGATTGAATGTGCAATAATGGCAATAATAGCTTACTTAATTGGAAGTATCAATTTTTCAGTAATACTTAGCAAGAAAATGGCAGGTTTTGATGTAAGAGAAAAGGGAAGTGGAAATGCTGGAACTACAAATATGTTAAGATCAGTTGGAAAAAAAGCGGCAGCAATCACTTTAATTTGCGACATATTGAAGGGCGTAATAGCAATTTTAATAGCAATAGGATTTGGAAAAATATTTAAAGATGTAAATGGAGCATTACTTGTACAAGTAGCAGGTGTTGCAGTTATTCTTGGACATACTTTCCCAATATTCTTCAAATTTAAAGGAGGAAAGGGAGTTGCAACTTCACTGGGTGTTCTTATAATGTCAAATTGGCAGATTGGATTAATATGCTTAGTATTTGCACTTATATTAATAATTCTTACACAAATGGTTTCTGTAGGCTCTATAGCAGCAGCTATATTATATCCAGTACTTACATTGTTCATACCACAAAATTACATAGTACCAGGAAACTATTTAATATATAGTATAGTTTTAGCAGTTATCATAATATTTAATCATAGAGAAAATGTAAAAAGATTATTAAATGGAACAGAAAATAGAATTAGCTTTAAAAATACAAAATAAATGATAAAAATTTTATCAAAATTCAATTTTAAAGGAGAGATTATATGAAGAAAGTATGTATAATAGGTAGTGGAAGCTGGGGGTCTGCATTAGCAATACATGCAGCAAAATTAGGACATGAAGTAAGACTATGGTCTTTTTCAGAAGATGAGAAAGATTTAATAAACAATGAGCATAAATGCAAATTCTTACCAATGGCAACAATGCCTGATAGTATTAAATGTACAACAGATATTCAAGAAGCTGTAGTGGGAAGTGACATGATATTACACGTAACTCCATCAAAATTTACAAGAGACACAGTAAAAAAATATAAAGAATATGTAGAAAATCAACCAATAATTTTATGCTCAAAAGGTTTTGAATCAGCTACATTACTTACTTTAAATGAAGTAGTGCATGAAGAAATACCTTCAACAAAAATTGGAGTATTCACAGGACCAAGCCATGCAGAAGAAGTATCTCTAGGAACACCAACAGCAATAGTAATAGCATCACAAAGTTTAGATGTACAATATTTAGTACAAGACACATTTATGAATGAAAATTTAAGAATATACACAAGTTCTGATGTAAAAGGAGCTGAACTTGGAGGGGCACTAAAGAACATAATAGCTTTTTGTGCTGGTATAATAGCAGAACTAAACATGGGGGATAATACTTTAGCAGCTTTAATAACTAGAGGACTAACAGAAATATCTCGTTTAGGAGTTGCTATTGGAGGAAATCATAATACATTTTATGGATTATCAGGACTTGGAGATTTAATTGTTACTTGTCTTAGTGAACATAGTAGAAATAGAAGAGCTGGTAGATGTATAGGAAAAGGATTAACTGTTGAAGAAACTAAAATAGAAGTTGGTCAAACAATAGAAAGTATAGACAATATAGAAGTTGCACATAAATTAGCAGAAAAATATAATATAGAGATGCCAATTGTAAATACAGTATATGATGTATTATATAATGGCTTAAAACCACAAGAAGCTGTAGTTAAGCTAATGACACGTGATAAAAAATGTGAATAATAAAATAAAACAATTATAGTTTATTTTATAGACTACCAAGGAAATCTTTCATAAATATACTTAATAACTTTGTCTGCATTATAATCAGTAATATTTATGAAAAGACCTTTATCTAAACTAATCCACATATTAATTGAATATTTATCATTATTATCAATAAAAGTACCAATAATATCAACCATTTCAATGGGATTTTGGTACTTTTTTTCCCATTCTAGCAAATTAGAATATTCGTTATTTTGATTGAAAAATTTATTCAAAAATCTATTTATTTCATTTTTTTCTAAACTATATAATCTTACAATACTATACATAATAAAACCTCTATTTATATTAATATGTATAAAAAAATGATTAAAATACCAGAGAATAAAAGGAAATAATTTGGACATAATAAATTTAAAATAAAAGATTAAAAGGAGAAAAATGAAAAAATATATTGTTACAATAATAGTTTTATTAATAATAATATTTCTTTCTGTATGTGGATATTTTGTATTTGCAAACACAAAGGAAAATCAAGGAAATAGCGAAGATATGTTAAAAGAAAAAGCAACGTCTGAGATAGAATTTTTAAATACAAATATTATAGATATTATGAATGAGCTAAATAATATTTCGTATACAAATTACAAAATAATTAATCAAGATGTAAATATATCAAGTGAGAGCTCTGAAAACGAAGTGCAGACTAGCGAAAATACTATAGATAGAGCATCAATTGAATATGAAAGTACTTTAAATGAAGAAGATGATAAAATAGATTGGGAAACCATTAAAGAAACCACAGAAAACGTATATTCAAGTTGGACTACTATTTTAATAGACTTAACAACTTTAAACGTAAATAGAGGAAACCTACTTAAATTTAATGACTTATTAGACCAAATTATATCAGCAGAGGAGGAAGAAAACAAAGAAGCTTGTCTTTCATATTCAGCTAATTTGTATAATCTATTGGCATTGTATTTAAATGATTTTTCTAATGATGAGCAGCTTAAAAATGTATATAATACAAAATCAAATATATTGTATGCATATTCAGTTATAGATGGAGAAAATTGGGGAGAAGCAAATAACTATATAGAAAAAGCAAAAAACGAATTTAATAAAATTATGAACAACCAAGTTAATAATATAAATAGTATTGATGAGGTAAATAAGTCATATATTTTAATTAATGAATTATCTGATGATGTAAATAAGCAAAGTAAAAAAACATTTTTTATCAATTATCAAGAAGTAATGCAAGAATTAGAAAATATTATATTATAATCTGCTGATTAATTATTTGACTGCTGAATAAAAATATAGTAAAATAATTAGGAGTAAACCGAATAGTCGCGTATAGCAAGGTCGAAAGGCAGCGTACGAGGAAAGTCCGGGCTCCATAGAGCAATGATGCTGGATAACGTCCAGTGAGGGAAACCTTAAGGAAAGTGCAACAGAAAATAACCGCCTCTTTAAGAGGTAAGGGTGAAAAGGTGAGGTAAGAGCTTACCGCCGGTATGGTGACATACTGGGTCAGTGTAAACCCCATCAGGAGCAACACCGAGCCAAGAAGATTAATGGCTGCTCGTCAGTCTTCTTATATTGGTGGCATGATGCATATAGTAATATATGTACTAGATAGATGACTATTCAAGACAGAACCCGGCTTATAGATTTACTT